>JAIOZM010000019.1 GCA_021740585.1 Bacteroidales bacterium | reverse complement strand
GGCGCCCATGGTTATGGAGGAATCTGGGGTGGGAAAAACGCTTCCTTTCATCACAACCTGCTGGCTTCACACGATAGCAGAAATCCAAGATTGGGTGAAGCTAAAGGTGATGCCTATGCCTTAACAGATTTAGTTGATCTCAGAAACAATGTAATCTATAATTGGGGCGGAAACTCCTGCTATGGAGGTGAAGCGATGAATGCCAATATCGTGAATTGCTATTACAAACCTGGTCCTGCAACTTCAAAAACGGAAAGAATTATCTCTATCGATAAATTGCTTGAAACGGGTTATGACATAAGCAATATGTGGGGGAAATTCTATATTGAAGGAAATGTCCTTAGTGCTTCTGAAAGGGCAACCAACGATAACTGGACCTATGGTGTTTATAATCAGTTTAACAGTAAGTATGGACTGGTTCCTCAGGCTGAAAAAGATGCCATGCGATTATCTGAACCTCTTAATCCGGGTGAAGTAACCACTCACACCGCTGACTTAGCCTATAATAAAGTATTGTATCACGCCGGAGCCAGCCTGTACAGAGATCCGGTCGATACCCGAATCATCCATGATGTAAGTACTGGCACAGCCACTTTTATGGACGGCGGTAACGGCAGTGTAAATGGAATAATCGATACCCAGAGTGCTGTGGGTGGGTGGCCGGTGTTAAATTCAACCGCTGCACCTGCAGATACCGATGGCGACGGAATGCCTGACGAATGGGAAATAGCCAATGCATTAAATGAAAACGATCCGAATGATGGACAATTAAAAACTGTTGACGGACTTTATCCAAATATCGAAGTGTATTTAAACAGTCTGGTGTCTGATATTATTGAAGCTCAAAATACAAACATTCCTTCCGGTTTTCGGCCGCTTCAGGTTCAGGATGAAAGTCCCTTGAAAATATTTTACAATAAAGCAACCGAAGAATTGATGATTTTTCACACAAAAAAAATTCAAACTGTTCAGCTATACTCAATGATGGGATCTCTGGTTCTTGAATTGATTGCAGACGAAAAGGAAGTGGGATTTCAAATTCCCGACCTAAAAAATGGAACCTTTATTGTTCGGATTCTGGATGATGGAAATAAGTTTTATGCTCAAAAGTTTATAAAATAAAGTACTGCTTGTTTCGAAAAAAATAAATGAGAATCGTATTTCTATCATATACATTTCTTTTTTCATTGCTTTTCACCGAAGGAATGTCACAGGAAAACTATGATCTTCTTACCTGGAAATCGGAATACACGCTTCGGACTCATCTCCTTCAAAAAATGCATACTCAGTATGATTTGCGAAAAGTGAATATTGAAGAAGCTCTTGAATCGAAAGAAAATATGCTTGCATACCGTGAGGAATGCCGGCAAAAATATCTTGCTATTTTAGGAGAGTTTCCTGAGAAAACGCCTTTAAATCCACAGATCATTAATACAAAAAAGCTGGATAATTACCGTATTGACAATGTGTTGTTTGAGTCCAGACCCAATCATCATATTACATCTAATTTTTATATTCCTGTGGGCAATGGTCCTTTTCCGGCTGCATTGTTTTTCTGCGGTCATGAGATGACATCGAAGGCAACGGAATCCTATCAGAAAACAGCTGCATTATTTGCTACAAACGGTATTGCCGTTTTGGTGGTATATCCAATGTCTCAGGGTGAAAGAGTGCAATTCACAGATGAAAATGGTCAACGAATATTACGGGGAAGTACCACCGAACATACTCTTCTGAATGCCGGTGCTAATTTGGTGGGGAACAGTGTGGTTAAATATGAATTGTACGATAATGTTCGTAGCATGGATTATCTGATTTCGAGATCTGAAGTAGATCCTGGCAGGATTGGCTGTTTGGGAAATTCCGGAGGAGGAACGCAAACTGCATATTTCATTGGATTCGACGATAGGGTAAAAGTCGCTGCCCCATGCAGCTACATTGCCCGCCGGGAAAGAAATTTCGAACTTAGCGGCGCGGCCGACGGATGTCAGCATATCCCTTTTGAAGGTGATGTGCAACTTGAAATCGGAGATTTCCTTATTATGTTTGCCCCAAAACCATTGTTGATTCTGGCAGGTCGCTACGATTTTGTCGATTATACCGGTAGCAAAGAAACAGCTGAGGAGTTGCAAATAGTCTATTCCATTCTTCGAGAAAAGGAGAAATTTAAATTTTTTACCTTTGACGATGGCCATGGCATATCCAAACCGAAAAGAGAGGCTGCAGTTCAATGGTTCCGGTATTGGTTGTGCAACGATAATTCTGTAATTATTGAAGGGAATCAGGAGGTGTTAAGCGAACAGGAACTAAATTGCACTCCCAATGGTCAGGTGAACGAATTGTTTCCATCAGAAATAAGTGTGCAGGAGATTAATCTGGAAATGGCTAAAACCCTGACAGAAAACCGCAATCGCTTTAGAGAAATGAATGACCTGACAGGATATCGGCAGAAAATAAAAGAATTGCTTTCCATCGACGAGAAAAATAAATTGGTAAGCCCGGAGTTGACAGGGGAAGAATTTCATCCTGAGTATACTCTTCAGAAATATATCTTACGAAAAGAAGGAGAGATTCCTTTACCGGTTTTGTTTTATGAACCCAGAGTAAGCTCATCTGATAATGAGATAATTATATACATAATGGAGGAAGGAAAGTCTGAAATTGCTGCAAACCATTCATTGATTGACTCATGTATGCAAAGGGGAGTCGTTTTGGTATTGGCCGACTTGCGGGGAATGGGTGAGACCGAAGAAAAGGAGGATGCCAATGATAAGAAATATTACAACCGGGAATATAATAATGCGATGATAAGCTTGCATCTAAATGAAAATTTGACAGGTCAGCGCCTGACAGATCTTTTCACTTTACTCGATTTTATTGAAGAAAATAGGAAATATAAACAAAATCCTGTTCGTATTTTTGCCTCCGGAGCAGCCGGTCCGGTGGCCTTATATGCGGCGGTATTCAATTCGCAGATTCAGTCGCTTAGCATCTCGAATTCAATCCAAAGCTACTTTGATATTTTGAATGATCCCATGGGTTTAGACTGGTATTCTTATGTAGTTCCCAATGTTTTGAAGTATTTTGACCTTCCCGATTTAATACATCTAAGAAATGATTTGATGCTTAATTTTACAGAACTTAAAACAGAACAATGAACCAAAAACTCTTTGTAAAAAAGAAATAAAATAACCTACTCAAGAATTATGAAAAAACATGTAAATCTCCTGGCATTATCAGCTGTGCTTATTCCTGCACAATTTTCGTGCTCTTCCATAAGTAATAAACAGGAAAACCCCACTGGCGATCTGGAGCGTCCAAACATTATAATTATTCTTGCCGATGATATGGGCTATTCCGACCTTGGCTGCTATGGGAGTGAGATACCTACACCTAATATCGATAAGCTGGCAGCTGAAGGAATCTTATTCACGCAGTTTTATAATGCGGCACGTTGTTGTCCGACCCGGGCAGCTTTGCTAACCGGTTTGTATCCTCATCAGGCCGGTATGGGAGCCATGGTAAATACTCAGGCTGAAAAACCCAAAGGAGCCTATCAGGGATACCTGAGCGATAATTCAGTTACTATTGCTGAAGTTCTTAAACTGGGCAATTATTACACTGCAGCCTCGGGTAAGTGGCATGTGGGTGAAGAGCGTCCTTATTGGCCAACAGACAGGGGTTTTGATAACTATTACGGATTAATAAGCGGAGCAGCAAATTATTTCGATATTACAAAAGCAAAAGCACCCGGTGTAAAAAGACATTTTGCGATCGATAGTACAGAATTTTTGCCTGATAAGGAAACTTTTTATATGACCGATGCCATTACTGAAAATGCGGTGAAATTCTTGCAGAAAGCAGAAACAAAAGATCAGCCATTTTTTCTCTACCTTCCCTATACGGCACCACACTGGCCTCTGCATGCCAGACAGGAGGATATTGAAAAATACAAAGGCAAATACATGAAGGGCTGGGATGTGCTGAGAAAAGAGCGTTACGAAAGAATGCTTGGTTTAGGAATAATTGATGATAGCTGGCCTTTAAGCGATCGCGATCCTAAGATTATGCCCTGGGAAGATCTGAGTGAAGAACAAAAGGCAAAGAGCGATTTGCTCATGGCTATCTATGCTGCACAAATCGACAGACTGGATAGTGGTATAGGAGAAGTATTGGCTCAACTTGATGCCATGGGGAAGAGCGAAAATACACTTATCATCTTCCTTTCTGATAATGGAGGATGCGAGGAATATGAGATTCTTGGAAGCGATTTTTGGGGAAATTTCTGGGATGGCACCGCTGTACCCGGATCGGGAGAGTCATTCCATTCTTACGGTGCCGCATGGGCCAATTTGAGCGACACCCCATTCAGGTTGTACAAAAAAAGGATACATGAGGGAGGAATTTCAACGCCTTTGATAGTAAGGTGGCCCGACAAAATTAAAAGCAAAGGAAGCATCAATAATCAACCCGGTCATATCATTGATATTATGGCCACCATTTGTGATATTACAAATATTGACTATCCCGAAACCTATAATAACAATAATATCAAGCCTTTAGCCGGGAAGTCATTATTACCATTGCTTGAAGGTGAAGAGAATATAGATAACGATTTGTTCTTTTGGGAACATATAGGTAACCGGGCAGTCCGTCACGGTGACTGGAAACTTGTGGCTAAATCTAAGGAAGCATGGGAATTATATAATATAAAGCTTGACAGAACAGAGATGAATAATCTTATAGGGAGTGAGCCAGAAATAGCAGGCAAGTTAGAGGCTGAGTATAATGCATGGGCGGAAGAAAATGGCGTGAAATAATACAGTAATCGTTCATAACTAAAATTTTATCAGATGAAAAAGTTTAAAATAATTGGCTCATTTTTTCTAATACTATTATTTATGGGAACCCAAATTACAAATGCACAAGAAAACAAGAATAGTCAGGATCTATCAGAAAAAGTATTCACTATCGAGAATTGTGTTAATGAATTTGATATGGATAAAACCGTAAAAACTAAAGTCGGTTATCAATATTGGTTTGCAGATAAAGACTTCATTGATGGCCGCACCCTGAAAATGAGCGTGGTGGCTCCAAATCAGGCTACACACGCACCACACAAACACCTTACCGATGAATTCTTTTTCATTCTGGAAGGCACAGCAAAATTCTATTTGGATGGGAAAACTACCACAGCCGGACCTTACACCAGTTTTTATTGTCCGTCGAATGTTGAACATGGAATTAGCAATGCCGGCAATACCGAACTGAAGTATCTGGTGATTAAAAAATACCTTGAATAGGATGGGAAGAATACCACCCTTCGGCAGGCTCAGTGCAGCGCGGAGACACCATTCGACAGGCTCAGGGCGGCGCGGATTACACGGAGAACCACGAAGTAAAATATAGAATTAAAAAATAATCACCATTTGAAAGATACCAAAAATACAATCTCTTCTCCGTGATCCTCCTCTATGTTCTCTGTGTCTCCATGTTATTCTTTTTTTTCTTTCATAACACATATATTTTTAATTAGACGAAAACCCCAAAATATGAAAAACTTACTATTTATTTTCGTCACCTTCCTCAGCCTGGCTGCATGTAAGACAGAACCAAAACATGCAGATATAGAAGCCGGATGGAAAGCTTTGGATGGTATTTTGGAGAGAATTCAAGCCCCTGTTTTCCCCGATAAACAATTTGTAATCACTGACTTTGGTGCTAAAGATGACGGGACAATCTGCACCGATGCTATTCGTCTGGCCATTGAAACTTGTAATGGATCTGGTGGAGGCAGAGTGGTGGTACCCGAAGGAACCTGGCTAACCGGAGCCATTCATTTATTGAGTAACGTTGAATTGCATTTAGTTGAAGGAGCAACCGTACTATTCAGTACAAATCCTGCCGACTATCTGCCAAATGTTCTTACCCGTTTCGAAGGAATGGAGTTGTATAACTACTCACCGCTGATTTATGCCTATAAGCAGGAAAATATTGCTGTTACAGGTAAAGGAACTCTCGATGGACAAGCCAGCAATGAAAACTGGTGGGCATGGGCAAGAACCAGTCTGGAAGATAGTCAAAACTTAGGGCTGCCTTCGCAAAAACATCCTGATAATGTTCCACGTCTGATAGAAATGATGACACAGGCAGTACCAACCGACCAGCGAATATTTGGAGAAGGCTATTACCTCAGACCAAGCTTCTTTCAACCCTATCTCTGTAAAAATATCTTAATTGAAGGCCTTACTATTAAAAGGCCTCCTATGTGGATGTTGCATCCTGTCCTCTCGGAAAATATATCGGTTTTAAATGTAAAACTTTATAGTCAGAATGCGCCCAATGGTGACGGTTGCGATCCGGAATGCTGTAAAGATATTCTGATTGATGGTTGCGAATTTAATACCGGCGATGATTGCATTGCTATTAAATCCGGAAGGAATCGTCAGGGTTATGATCTTGGAATTCCTACCGAAAATGTAGTTATAAGGAATTGCAAAATGATGGATGGGCATGGTGGTATAGTTCTGGGTAGCGAAACCTCGGGTGGAGTAAGAAACGTATATGGCTACAATTGTGAAATGAGTAGTCCGAATCTTGACAGAGCCATACGTTTAAAGTCAAATAAATACCGTGGAGGTATAATCGAAAATGTATTTATCAGAGATATTACTGTGGGTGAGGTGAGTAATGCAGCCATCAGAATTAATCAGAATTATTTCTCCAAAGCTGCACCCGGCGAGATTCACTATACTACCTACCGGAATATTTTTGTCGAAAACCTCAGCTGCCAGAAAGCAGACTATGCCATCGAAATACTTGGACTCGAAGAGCATCCCGTTGAAAATGTTAAAATCATAAATTGCGAGTTCAATAATATTAAAAATGAAAATGTATTAAACTTTATAAATGGGTTGGTTTTGGAGAATATTTCCATTAATGGTAATTCAGTAACAACAGAATAATAGGCTGAAGAAAATTTTTTATGAGCAAATTAGGGCTGTAACAAATCCACTCTTACTCAATTTGTAAAGCATTGAATTATAAAATTGAAAAATACTTATGAAAAACTTTATGTATTTCCTCCTGATTATGGCATTTTTATTCGCAGAAATCGGACTATTCTCCCAATCCGACCAAATCCCTGCTTTCCCGGGAGCAGAAGGTGGGGGGATGTATACCACCGGTGGAAGAGGTGGACGGATTATCTTTGTTGACAATCTGAACGACAAAGGAAACGGAAGCTTACGCAAAGCCATTGAAGCGGAAGGTCCGCGAACAATTGTTTTTAGAGTCTCCGGTAATATTGAACTGGAAAAAACCCTCCATATTAAAAATAATGACTTAACCATTGCAGGTCAGACTGCACCTGGTCAGGGGATTACCCTTATGAAATATGGAATCAGACTCGATGCCGATAATGTAATTATTCGTTTCATCAGGGTAAGGCCGGGTGATATCTCCAGGGAAGATGTCGATGCTATTTCCGGCATCGGTCATAAGAATATTATAATCGATCATTGCAGTTTTTCATGGGCTGTGGATGAGGTGGCAAGTTTTTACGATAATACCAATTTCAGCCTTCAATATTGTATTATCAGCGAAAGCATGTATAAGTCAAATCATGTGAAAGGAGAACATGGTTACGGAGGAATATGGGGTGGGCTAAATGCCTCTTTTCATCATAATTTACTGTCTGATCATACAAGCCGTAACCCTCGCTTTTGTGGACCACGATACTCTGGACGGCCTGAAAATGAAAAGGTTGACTTCAGAAATAATGTAATTTATAACTGGGGTTTCAATAGTGTTTATGGAGGGGAGGAAGGAAGTTATAATATTGTAAATAACTATTACAAACCCGGACCTGCAACACGCAAAAATGTGAGAAGCAGAATTTTAAATCTTACCCAAATGTTTTATAATCCTAAAATTAATCCCGATACTCTGGGGGCCGGATGGTTCTATATATCGGGGAATATAATGGAGGGGAACGATGAGGTCACCAAAAACAACTGGAAGGGTGTTACAGGAAAAGATGTAGATGAAGCGGCAATTGCAAAATCAAGACTCACAGCTCAGATTCCAAATACAGCTATAAGGGTTGTTGATGCAAATACCGTATATAAAGAGATTCTTAAATCCGCAGGAGCGAGTTTAAATCGCGATAAGGTTGATAAACGAGTCTTAAGGGAAGTAAAAACATCGAAGGAGAAATACGGGAATTCTTTTGAAGGTGGTGGTAATGGAATTATTGATTCTCAGACCGATGTAGGGGGATGGCCTGAGTTAAAATCAAAAAATCCACCGAAAGATTCAGATCAGGATGGAATGCCCGATAAATGGGAGAAGAGTCACAAGCTGAATCCTTATGATGCCTCCGATGTAAATGGCTTCGATCTTGATAAAGACTATACCAATATTGAGATATATATCAATTCGCTCGTTCAAAAAGTTGTACTGTAATTTAATATTTTGATTTATGAGAGAAAAAATAAAAGCATCATTATTTCTGGCTGTTTTGATGCCCGTCTTTGCTTTTTGTCAGACAGAATTGTCCGATGTATGGCTGTCGGATAATGGCGATGGAACATACAAAAACCCAATTCTTTTTGCCGATTACTCCGATCCCGATGCCATTCGTGTAGGTGACGATTTTTATATGGTCTCTTCTTCTTTCAATTGTGTACCGGCCTTGCCCATTCTTCACTCAAAAGATTTGGTAAACTGGGAGCTCATCGGTCATGCTTTGAAAACCCTGACGCCATTGGATGTTTTCAACAAGCCACAACATGGAAATGGAGTCTGGGCACCATGCATCAGATATCATAATGTTAAATTTTATATCTATTATCCCGATCCCGATTATGGAATTTATCTTACCACAGCAACAAATCCAAGAGGACCATGGTCAGAACCTGTTCTTGTTAAACCGGGCAAAGGACTCATCGATCCAAGCCCAATATGGGATGATAAAGGGAATGTTTATCTTGCTTATGCCTTTGCAGGAAGCCGTGCGGGAATTAAGTCAGTTATTATGATGGATGAATTGAATAGCGAAGGGACAATAGCCAAAAATATGGACGTAATGCTATTCGATGGACATAAAAACCAACCTACCATTGAAGGACCCAAATTCTATAAAAGAAATGGTTATTACTATTTGTTTGCACCCGCCGGTGGTGTGTCGACCGGTTGGCAACTGGTTATGAGATCCAAAAATATTTATGGGCCTTATGAAGAAAAAGTGGTAATGGCTCAGGGGAATACAAAAATTAACGGTCCTCATCAGGGAGCCTGGGTTACCACAGCTGGCGGAGAGGATTGGTTTATTCATTTTCAGGATAAAGAAGCCTATGGAAGGATAGTTCATTTGCAGCCGATGAAGTGGATTAATGACTGGCCGGTTATTGGAGTGGATAAAGACGGTGATGGAATTGGGGAGCCGGTAATGACCTGGCAGAAACCCGATGTTGGTGAAAAAAATCAGCTCAGAACGCCTTCTGAAAATGATGAATTTAATGGGAGCTCCCTTGGCTTACAATGGCAATGGCATGCAAATCCGCATATTTCCTGGGGATTTCCTACCGGGAACCTTGGATTTTTAAGGTTGAACTGCATTCCGCGGCCGCTGGATACAAAAGGACTGTGGGAAGTGCCAAATCTTTTACTGCAGAAATTTCCTGCGGAAGAATTTACAGCTACAACCAAAATCACCTTTTCAGCTCGCAGCGATAATGAAGAGGCGGGATTCCTTGTAATTGGAGAGGATTACCAGTTTATTTCACTCAAAAAAACGAATGGAGAATTATTCCTCAGAGTTGTAAAATGTGAAGACGCCAGAACCGGATGTGAGGAAAAAGAACTTTTTACCCAAAAGATAAATAGCAGTGAAATATTTTTCAGAGTGCAAGTGAAAGCTGGGGCAGTTTGTTCTTTTAGCTACAGTATGGATGGCAGGAAATTTTACGATGCAGGTAAGGCATTTCATGCCAAACCGGGCAGATGGATAGGCGCTAAGTTTGGGTATTTCGCTTTGCGGGAAGGAATTACCAACGACTCGGGTAGTATGGATATCGATTGGTTAAGAGTTCATAAAAACGAATGATTCGTATGCAATTCTGCAGCCGGGAAAGATTTTCAATGTGATATTAAAGATACTTTTTTGAGGCTTGAAGTCTGAATTGTCTGGAATAATTCCATGTCCTTATTTGGATTCGAAACAAATGTCATGGGTTTTTAATCATTTTTGCAACAAAAATGGCTATAAGGAATTCATATTTATTATTTTCGTAATGAAAAAAAATAAACCCATTCAAAATAGAATTTTAGATTTATAATTAACCATAATGGAACGAAGAGATTTTCTAATTAAATCATCACTCGCAAGTTTGGGAGCCGGTTTAATTTTATCCGGATGCAAGCAGGTGGCAGCACCAATAGTAATCCCCGATGGAGAGCGCATAAGAGTAGGAATAGTTGGATTGGGCGACAGGGGAAGTACCATTATAAGGGTGTTGAATAAAATTCCTGAAATGAAAATTATTGCCGCTTGTGATATTCTGGATTTCAGGCTTACCGATGGTTTGGCAAAAATTAATGAAAAAGCTACCGGATACAGCGATTACCGGAAGATGCTGGAAAATAAGGAAATTGAAGCGGTTATTATCAGTGTTCCACTTCACGAGCATCACAGAATGGTAATGGATGCACTGGATACCGATGTGCATATAATGTGCGAAAAGGCTCTGGCACATAGCATTGAGCAGTCAAAGGAAATAAAAATAAAGGCAGATAAAAGCCCAAAATTATTTCAGATTGCCTATCAATACCAGTTAAACCCAACCTTCAATGTAATTAAAGATATAATCCATAAAGGTTTTCTCGGAAAGGTGATGCGCATTGATGCAAAATGGCACCGGAATTCTAACTGGCTCAGACCTGTTCCCCGTCCGGAACTGGAAAGGCAGATTAACTGGAGGATGTACAGAGAATATTCGGGCGGATTAATGGCAGAACTGGGATCCCATCACCTGAATATGATCGATAATATTATTGGCGAGCATCCTTTAAAAGTTGTTGGAACAGGAGGGGTGGATTATTGGAAAGACGGACGTGAAGTATTCGATAATGTTTTTGCCGTCTATGATTATCCCGGTGGAATCAAGGCTTCATTTAGCTCTATTCTTTCCAATAAGTTCGAAGATCAGATCATAAAGTTTTACGGCGATAAAGGAACGATTGTGGTTAACAGAATGAAGGAAGCATTTATCTACTCAGAAGACCTTGAGAACGCAGGTTGGGGTGAGGATATTGATGCCGTTTCAGGAGCTTCCATAAAAATAGTTAACAGAGACAAAGACAGCAGACGAACCATAAATCTTCCAAAGGAAGCACAAAAAAACCCGGTTTTTGAAGACGATTACGAACATGCCACATGGCTGCTCTATAAAAACTTTGCTGCAGCAATTAAAGGAGAAGAAGAACTGGCCCTGGGATTAAAAGATGGGTATCAGAGTGCCATCTCGGTACATATGGCAAACAGAGCCATTCGCGAAGAGAGAATTGAGAAATGGTTGCCGGAGTATGATGTTTAATTGATGTGGTGGTTCCTGAGCCTGAGGTACCTGAGCTTGGGGCCCCTGAGCTTGCCGAAGGGTCGAAGGGCCGAAGGATGGGGTGGTGATTGAGAGACGCAAAATTTTGCGTCTGTACTACCAGAATATTGATCCGGAATTTATTGCCAGGCATAGGGTGTTAAATTCCTGAAATACATACATATAAATTATTATTTTTAATATATTTTAAGGCTAAAATCAATATACTTTGACACATCAATTTTTTAATTCCTAATCATTAAGGAATTATTGTAAGGATGTTTAACTTTATTGTGCCCAAACTGCTTCAGAATACAACTGAAATAAATTAATTATCTATGAAAATACTAATGCTATCCCTTGTTGTAATGCTTTCCGTTTCAAGTTGCACCCAAAAAAAAGAATATCTGTTTAATGGGAAAAACCTGAAAAACTGGACTATTTATCTGGAAGATGAAACTATTAATCCCGAAGATTTTTTCTATGTGAAAGATGGGGTAATTGAAACCCCGGGGGTACCTGTGGGCTATATCAGGACAAACAAGACCTATTCAAATTACCATTTGCACATTGAATGGTGCTACCCTGAGGAACCCACCAACAGCGGTGTATTTCTTCACACTAATATCCCCGATAAAATTTGGATTGCCCACTATCAGGCACAGCTAAAGCATAAAAATGCAGGCGATTTTATAGTTCATGGAGTGGGAGTAAGTGCAACAGTGGGCGATAGTGTTTGCGTATCAACTGAGGAGGTAAAACCTCTTATTGCCAAATTGCACGAGTCGAATGAGAACGAGGCCGGTGAATGGAACAGCTACGACATTTATTGCAAGGGCGATAGCATTGAAATAAAAGTGAATGGACTGCTTCAGAATGTAGCTACCCATTGTTCCCTTACCGAAGGCTGCATTGGTATGCAGGCAGAAGGATCTAAAATTCAATTCAGGAATATCTGGATTGAAAAGATTTAGTGAAGTCAGTAGAATAGTTTATCGGTGGTTCATAAGCTTGAGGCAGGCTCATCCAACAAGCCTGTAACTCCAATTTAAAATATGGAATTTAGTCAACAGAGGCATAAAGCGACAGAAATATTTCTGGCCGGAATTGAAGGCGCTAAACCTGAAAAGCTGATTAATGACATATTTTCGGTAAATCAAAATAAACTTCTGGTACGCGACCTGGTATTTGATCTTTCAATCCTGAAAAACATATACCTAATTGGCTTCGGTAAAGCAAGTGCTGACATGGCGCAGGCTATGGAGGTCATATTGGGAGACAGAATTACAGCCGGACACATCATTACCAAATACGGACATTCAGCAAAACTTAAATTTATTGAGATTACAGAAGCCGGTCATCCGGTGCCTGATGAAAATGGACTGATAGCCAGCGGAAGGATGGTTTCAATTCTCAGTAAAGCCGAAAAAGATGATCTGGTAATCTGCTTAATCTCAGGCGGTGGTTCAGCACTTTTAGCCGATGTTCCGGAAGGATGCACGCTGGAGGATGTGAAAAAAGTAAACAGCCTTTTATTGAACGCGGGGGCAGATATCAGAGAAATGAATTGCATCAGAAAACATCTTTCCGGACTAAAAGGCGGACTCCTTTCACAAGCGGCATTTCCGGCCAGAGTGCTAAGCTTAATCCTTTCCGATGTGGTAGGGGATTCACTCGATGTAATTGCATCAGGACCTACTTCTCCCGATCCCACTACATTTGCCGATGCTCTGGCAGTAATTGAGAAATACAAGATTAAAAAAGAATGTCCCGTTCAAATATATCGCTTCCTTCAAAAAGGACTTAAAAACAGCCGGATGGAAACACTCAAGGAAGGGAACGAAATATTTCTGAATACCCACAATGTTTTGATAGGAAACAACCTGTCAGCACTCCATGCTGCAAAGGAAAAAGCTGAGCTCCTGGGATACAAAACCCTGATAATAACAAATAAAACAGAAGGCGATGTAGGTGATGTTGCGGAATCTATCCTTAAAACTATCAGGGAAAACAAATCCAATACAAAGACTTGCCTGCTGTTTGGCGGAGAACCTACGGTAAAGATTAGCGGAAAAGGATTGGGTGGACGAGGTCAACATCTCGCCCTGCTGATGGGCAAAATGTTAAAGGGACAGCCTGGTATTACTTTTCTGTCGGGAGGAACCGATGGCAGCGACGGACATACCGACGCAGCCGGAGCGGTAGTTGATTCTTCGACCCTGAAAAATGCGAAAAACCATAATTTAGATATAGAAGAATACATAAATAGTTTCGATTCCTATCAATTTTTTAAACAGGAGGGAGGCCTGATTATAACCGGTCCCACTAAAACCAATGTAATGGATCTGATGATTGTACTAATTGAATAAGCTTATACCTTGCATGAGGGATAAAACTCAGGATTGAATCCCATCATGAAATAATCCTAAAATTAGTGATTAATAAATACCTTACAGATCCAATTATAAATCCCCGGCCGGGAAAAATATATATGAGATTCCAGCACATAATCGTTTATTTTTTTTTGTATTTGATATATTAAAGTGTTGTGGTGCATGGTGATAGACCGATTACAAATATTGATTTTCAGTTCAGGTGGAGATTTTGTAAATTTGTAATATTTAAAAATTAACAAGCTTGGATAATGCCTAAGATATTTGAATATTTAGGGATTCTGATTTTCTTCTACTCAAATGAGCACGAACCGATTCATGTTCACGCGAAAAAAGGAGAGTATGAAAGCAAAGCGGAATTTTATATTATTAATGGCGATATTTCAGAGATAAAGATTACAAATATTTCAGGAGCACGACCACTAAAAGGAAAAGACCTTAAAGATTTTGAGGTTTTTCTTGAAAAATACGCTGACAAAATAGTTGAAAAATGGATTAGCTATTTTGTTTATCACAAGGATATTGTGTTTGAGAAAATTACAAAAAGATTAAAATGAGAATAATTGTTGACTATAAGGATTCAGAATCTGGATTTGATCAATTGAAAATTGATTCTGCAAAATATTTGTCGGATTATGCTATTCGTATAAGATTTAATGATGGGAATGAGAAACTTGTTGATTTCAAACCATTTTTATCAAAATCTCTTCATCCTTCGATTAAGAAATATTTAGATGAAAATAAGTTCTCAAATTTTTCATTGACTGATGGAAATTTAAACTGGAATGATTACGACTTGATTTTCCCTCTTTCAGATTTATATAATGGACAGATAGGAGTATAAACCATGAAACCACAACACGCAATATAAAACAGTTGGGGTTCATTGGTTTGCGAGGGTTTGGCTCCCGCTTCACCATTCTTGTCAGTGGACATGAACGCGCTCCGAAAACCCAAGCCTTACATATTGTAAACCGTCCACGCGAGACTCAACCCGACATACATCAAAAAACTCCTCAAAACCCGGAGAAATCAAATTCACCCACCATGCAAATCAACAAAACGCTCTGGATTTCTCCATGTACCTGGTTAATAAAAATGCCTTTTGATGATTTTATCTGAATTGGTCCTTAAATTAGTGATTAATAGGTACGTTACAGATAATATAAAACCCCGGCCTGGAATAATATATATGAGATTTCGGCACCAAAGCGTTTATATATTTTTTTTGGGTATTGGACATATTAAAGTGTTGTGGTGCATGCAGAAAACCGGATAGTTTATAAGGCAAATCCAAAAGCAGGAATAACACATCGAATAATTGTGTATGAAAAAGGATTTGTGTTTAGATAATAATCATTAACTTAGGGTAATGTATTCATTGCATTTTCATGTATAAATGTCTTAAAGGGGGATTTTATATTTGGTTTTTCTGTGAATAAGATTGGGTATTTATTCTTATGTATATTGTTTAAATATATGCCTTGGGCATAATTTTGTTGCGTTAAAAAAGCATAACTATGAATCGATATTTATTATTTAGTTTTTACATTTTGATATTAATAATTATCTCTTGTGAATACGATCCAAAAGGTATTTATGAAAGAGAAGTTGATCAAAATGTAACTGCTCCATTGATAGAGACTATTAATCTTGATTTATCGATGGAAGAAGATACAATTGAATTGATGTATAGTCGTGTGTATTTTCATTTTAAAAGCTCAGATCAAAAAGTAAAATGGGTTAACTTTTATATAAATGATAAACTGGTGGGTACGGTTGAATCAAATAATAGTTATTTTGATTTTAATCATGAAATGTTGCACGCAGGAACTTATCGCCTAAAGCTTGAACTTATTACCGCTACAGGAACTGGAAGCATTGCTGAATTAATAGGAATGGAAGGTTTCGTTTTTACTTCAAAAGAATGGATAATAATAGTAAGAGATATAGAATCTAATATCGTAACTACTGAGGTTTCTAATGGATTTCTTAAATTACGATTTCCCAGATCGGTTGAGAAAATAAATGAATTTATTGTTTTTAAGTCAAATCTTGAAATTGGTAGAACCAGTAATTATGAGTTTATTGACAAAGGTTATGTTGGCGAAGGGGGCGAATATTATATACAATATGAAGATAGTGAAACTGGAGAGCTTAGACATTTTGGATGGATTGAACTTCCTAATGAAATAGAATTTAAGTATACATATGATAGTGAGAATAACTATGCAATAGAGTGGTCAAATCGAAAATATTATTCTGCAGTTGATACAATAATTCTATTTAGCAAGGATTATGTTTATTCCACATATGATATAGAAAAGACCGCAGATATCTCAAAGGCTAAATTTGAAATTCCTAAATCTTATTTTGGGAGTCTACGAGAATACAAATTGGCCTTAAAGCCAAAATATTACAACCCTGTTTATGAACTGCATTGCGAATATAATGATCCATATTCATATTTTTCATCTCAAAAAGAAAAATTCATAATTGGCTACCCGGCTCCAATCTTTAAGTACTTAGCTAAGATAAATGAATCCGAATTCATTTACCATACAAATAAGTATGATCTCGGCAGCACTGCATATAATGATTCAATATTTAGGTATTCAATTACTGAAAACAAGCTAATGGAAAGCTTCAGATATAACCCTCCTGATTATTCTTTGACAGGAAATCGTTATTCGAGTCCTTCTACATCGCCAGATGGTAATAGCTTCTTTGCAATTTTAGGTTCTACAGAAACTGCAATTTCTAATCCAACTAATAAACTTTCTAATTACAAAATCATCGATTTTAGCAATTTGACATCACGTATAACTAAAGTGCCTATTTCAAATGAAGGAACAGCATTAATCTATGGAATAAGGAAAATCATTTTATTTGATTATGAAAATGATAAAGTCTTAGGTAGTATTGATAATACAACTGCTTTAAGTGATTACAATATTTCATTTGATGGATGTTATTTCTTTAAAAGGGTGTCGCATACAATTTGGTTATTTAGTTATAAAAATAAAATAATTTCACCTGAAGACACAGATGTGTCATGGAATAAAATAGGTATTGATTACTTTGATTTTAAGCAAGATGAAGCAAACAGATTAGTTAGCTGGGATAAGGACACAAAGAAATTTTCAATACTTAGTTGCCCTGATCTGAATGAATTAAGTTCATATACTGTTAATGAGGAAGAAATCGTGGATATTGATTATTTTACAGGTAGAATATTATCCTTTTCGCCTAATCTGCTTGTTGTTAGAAGCTTAGATGATGGTAGCGTTTTATATAAGATTCCGGTTGGTTTTTCAGATTTTTATACAAATGCTTGTTATCTGGTTGGAAATTCTATTTTTAATAGAAATGGAGCAAGGTATTATTTAGAATAATTTTTTTAAAAAAACTATGGAATCTAAGATTTCTTACATCTGCAAAATAAAATTATTTTTTGTAATAGTTTTATTTAACCAGGCTGCTTATGCACAAAATTTATCCTTTGGATTTCAAACAGGAATTGGAAGTTACAAAATGGAGGATTTAAAAGAGATAGATGCATCTGTATTAAATATTTTACCCTTTGAAGCAAAAATAACATCAGACTATCCGCCCTATATATATTATAAGCCTTCGGTTTTATTATCATTTAAGAATACTAGTTTTGGTCTTCAGGTATCAATAAACTCTTCAGGTTCAAGAATTTCATCCAAAGACTATTCTGGTGAATATACATTTGATAATATAGTTAGAGCTATTATGACAAATCTGGTATTTGATGTTACTATCATATCCATAAGTGAGAAGTCCAAAATTGCATTTTTAACTGAAAGTGGTATTATATTTTCTGAACTTAGGTCAAACGAAACACTTCTTATAAACGAAGAAGTGATAGAAAATGAATCTTATTTCTTTAAATCAAAAAACTTTCACCTAAGTCCTGGTTTCAAGCTTAAATATGAACTTAATCAATATTTTGATATTGAACTAAATAGTTTGTATTGTATTCAATTTGGTGAAAATGAGTTAAAAAATAAAGATACCAGTAGACAAATCTATGATCAAGATTATGCAAAATCAGAGTGGGGCGGAATACGTGTAGGCTTATCTTTTGTAATTAATTTACCGACAAATGAGAACTAAATTGTACTAATCTCAAATAAAATAGAAAAACCATGCCCAATAAATAGGACTCTGAGCGGTCTGCAAGACCCAGCGAGGAGTACATGTTGTTTCTTACATATCCAATGTTGTGCTTCATGCTCAGAAACCACAGTACTATAAGGTTTTGACAACAATAATGAATATATTTGTGTATAATTAATTTGATTAAATGAGGATAACAGAAAGAACATATCTAGACACATATATCCAGTCAATTGGACATAAAATTCCAACACTTATTAAGAATTTTGATTTCTCGGAGAATTCAGGCGGATTTGAATTTTTAACAAAAGCTTCTGCAGTTTATTCATCGAATATTGAAGGAAATAGTATTGATTTAAATTCTTACATGAATTATGAGATGAACAAAGATAAATTTAAGGTAGGAAGGGAAATCGAAGAAATTGAGGATTTAATTGAAGCATATGAGTTTGCTCAGAGTACTATATTGAATGAGAAAAATTTATTGAATTGCCATAAAATATTTTCAGATACTTTATTAATAAGAAGTAAAAGAGGTAGATACCGTTTTGAGCAAGTTGGAGTTTTTGGAAAATCGGGTTTAGCTTATATGGCTGTAGAACCTGAATATGTTGAAAGAGAAATGAAATTACTATTCCAAGATGTCGGAGAATTAATTTCGTCGGATCTCAATGAAATGGAAGTTTTTTATTTCGCGTCGTTGATTCATTTACGATTTGCACATATTCATCCATTTAGAGATGGCAATGGTAGAGCTGCTCGATTGATGGAAAAATGGTTTTTAACTGAGAAATTAGGTCGTAATTTTTGGAAAATATCGTCTGAAGAATATTATAAAAATAATCAAGCGACATATTATGAAACAATTAATCTAGGCGTTAATTTTTACGAATTGGATTACAATAAATGTTTAGGATTTTTAGAAATGCTTCCAAATTGTTTAAAATAATGCACGAAAGCACAATAAGCGGTATATGCAATGCGGGCTTAAGTGGTGACCTGAAATTTAATACCTTTAATTAACATTTTACGAATTCGGAAGGCAGTTGCGATGAATCCCGCACTGCACATACCGCCGAACGATAAACCCCCGACCTGGAAATATATATATGAGATTTCGGCACTAAAGCGTTTATATATTTTTTTGGGTATTGGACATATTAAAGTGTTAGCAAAAATGCCTTGAAAAACACATTTCCCTTAATAAGTTCCCAATTTAGGAATTTTGTTGTATTTTTGTTCGCAGTTTGAGGACTATGAAAAGAATTTTTGCAAAAAGTACATTGAGAGAATTTTGGGAGAAACACCCTGATTCTGAGCAGTATTTAAAGACTTGGTATGATACAGCGATGTATGCGGATTGGAAAACACCAAATGACGTGAAGCAGAGCTATGCCAATGCAAGTATTCTAAAGGATAGTAGGATTGTTTTTAATATTAAAGGCAATACCTATCGATTGGTGATTAAATTTAATTTTGACCATCAATTGGCATTTGTTCGATTTATAGGGACTCATTCGGATTATGATAAAATTGATGCAAATAGCATTTAATATTGGCGATTATGAATTTAAAACCGATTAAAACAGAGGAAGATTACAGAGCAGCATTAAAAAGGTTAGAGATAATCTTCGATGCAAAACTTGGTACACCCGAGAGTGATGAGCTTGATATTCTTGGATTGATGGTTGACGACTACGAAAACAGACATTATCCAATTGGAGCACCTGATCCAATTGAAGCTATAAAGATTCGAATGGAAGAGATGCATCTTAAACAAGTTGATTTGATTTCTGAGATTGGCGGAAAAAGTAGGGTTTCAGAGATTTTGAATCGTAAGCGCAGATTGACAATTGGTATGATTAGAAAATTAGCGACTCGTTTAAATCTGTCAGTTAATCTTCTGATAAAGGATTATCAACTTTTGCATTAGGCACATTTTGCTAATAAATAGGACTCTGAGCGGTCTGCAAAGCCTGTTCCGCCCAACGGGAACCCAGCGAGGAGTACATGTTGGACTATACTTCGGCAAGCTCAGTACAACGCATCCCGGTAAATTTTGCAGGAATTTTTGCGCTATGTACTTTCTGACGATTTTAGTTTTTTGGGATCTGAAATACAGGATGTTACGATACGCAACTTAAATGACAGAACTTAGCAGAAGAAAAGTAAAAATCAAATATAATAATTCAGCATGAAAAATCACACTGCTATTAAAAGAAAGAGCATTAACAAACTGATAATGACCTTTTCAAATGTGCACTAATTTAGATAATTTTCATGGTTATAAATAAAAGCTATCCCGGAGGGAGTTCAACGGTATTTTATTGAGTAAAAATAATAGAAAATGAAAAAAACATTAAAACTCAAAATTTTCGCAAGTTTTATGCTTCTTATTGCAATGCTTGCAGTTGCAGGAACAATATCAATTGCTGAGTTTCGGTGGTTGAGCAATTCGGTTCACGGATTGATACAGGATAATTACAAATCCATTGAAGCGTCAAAATCCATGATTGAAGCCTTGGAACGTGAAGACAGCGGAATATTATTGTTGTTGCTTGGTGAGTGGGAAGAAGGACGAGAAATATTAAAATCAGCAGACAGCTTGTTTATCTCGGCTTTTATGACCGCTAAAAATAATTTAACAGAACAGAATGAAAATGAATACATTGAAAAAATCGACGCAAGCTATAAAATCTTCAAGTCAGGCTGGGAACTCCCGATAGTTGATACCGATAAACAGGGGAATATTTCGTGGTATAAAGATGATATCCACAAAAAATTTGAGGCGACAAAATTTGTCGTTAATGAATTGATGTCATTAAATCAATCAAGTATGTATAATGAAGTCTCAGAATTAAAAGAAAAGTCAAAAAGAGCCATTATGCCCGGAATAGTTTCCATAATTGCAGCTTTGGTATTTTCTTTGATCTTGAACTTTTTCATTACAAGATATTTTATAAATCCATTATCTGAATTAGCCGAAGCAGTGGATAATTTCAGAGACGGCGACTACAATTTACAAAGCAATATCACATCTAATGATGAAATAAAAAAATTAGAGCAGTCAATCAGCGATTTATTACAACGTATTGTAAATAATTCCAACAAAATCAAGCAATGAAAAAGGAAATTATAATTAAACAGTTAGGATTTGTTCTTCTGTTGAATAGTGTATTTTTATTTATTTCATTCCTGATTTCCTTTTTTTTACACGAAACATCAACAATTGCCTTACTGTTTAGTGCCTTAATTTGTGGAATTTTCGGAATTTTCCCTCTTATTTTTGTTGAACGAACCGAACATATAGGTTTTGACGAAGGATTAACTATTGTAGTTTTCGGTTGGATTATTACCTGTATTGTTGGTATGTTGCCTTATTTAATGTGGGGAAGTGAATTTACTTTGGCTAATGCCTGGTTTGAAAGTGTATCGGGATTTACTACCACAGGCTCAACCATTCTTAACGAAATAGAAAGTTTGCCGAAAGGATTGCTTTTTTGGCGTTCGGCAACACATTGGATTGGCGGTATCGGCATCATTTTATTCGTTTTACTTATCCTTCCGCAATCAAAAGGACAGCAAATAACTGTCTATAATACCGAGATTTCGAGTTTGTCAAAAATGAATTTTCGGTTCAAAGCCCGTAAAATAGTACAAATTCTTGCTATTGTATATATCAGTTTAACCCTAATTGAAACTGTAGCATTAATGCTTTTGGGAATGAGTTTTTTCGATGCAATTAATCACTCTTTTGCAACCATAGCAACAGGCGGATTTTCAACAAAAAATTTAAGCATTGCAGCATTTAACAATATCGGAATAGAAATAATCATAATGATTTTTATGATTTTAAGCGGTATTCATTTTGGTCTGATTTACGGAACAATTATGTTGAAAAAAGAAAATTTATTTCGGTCCTCGCTTGCCAAAACCTTTGTTTTAGTATTGTTTATTGGAATTTTACTTGTGAGCCTTAAATTGAATTTATCAGGAAAATACGATTTTTGGACCTCCTTGCGCTACGCCTCTTTTCAGGTAATTTCCCTGGGAACAACAACTGGCTTTGCAACGGAAGATACGGCTAACTGGCCTATTTTTACGCAAATAATATTGATATATTTTACCATTCAGTGTGCCATGTCAGGCTCAACATCAGGCGGATTAAAATTTGACCGTTTGTATATATTTTTCAAATTAATAGGAAAGCAGCTAAAAATGTTAAAACACCCAAACGGTGTTTTTGTGTCGAAATTTGACGGAAAGCGAATTGACGAAAAATTAGAACAAAATACTTTGGTTTTTATTGTACTGTATATCTCCGTTTTTTTCATAACAACCTTAATTTTAACAGCTATGGATATTGACGGAATGACAGCTTTTTCAGCTTCAATAGCAACTATTGGAAATGTTGGACCAGGATTTGGAAACGTAAGTTCGTTTGGAAATTTCTCATCTTTACCCGATTTAGGAAAATTCGTTTTAACAATTAATATGCTTTTAGGACGACTTGAAATATTTAATATTTTGGCTTTGATAATGATAAAGAAATAAAAACTCTCTGTTACAAATTGAAAATGTTTGGTGGGAAAGAGAAACAGATCACTTATTTTTATTTCATGAAGTGATGCTTATTTGAAAACATATTTTGTATTCTCCCTTATGTTGAATGGCTCCCAGCTCTGCTGTGTTCAACAAAGATTTAAGCTGTTTGTGCTATTTTTCGTGCATATTTAAGCTTATTGGAAGTTTTTTAAAACACTTTTCAAAAAAAAACTTATTTTAAGTCTGACCGGGAAGCTTACAAATTTTATCCTGCCAGAATTAGCCAATTAAGTTCCAGAGACCTATCTTTAAGTAAAATTTAGTATTTCATGAACCGTCCTATTCACAATACCCCCAAACCATAGAAATAATTAAAAAAATAAACAGAATGATCATATTACGAATTACAATCATCTTATTTGTTTTATGCCAAACCATCCAAAAAGGATACACTCAGGAGAATATTCCCCACCTAAAAAAAGTTGGCGATAAAACTCATCTTGTAGTTGAAGATAAACCTTTTATTGTGTTAGGGGGAGAACTGGCTAACTCATCATTTACTTCGGTGGAATATATGAAACCTCATTGGACGAAGTTAAAAGCAATGAACCTAAATACTATACTCGCACCTGTTTATTGGGAGTTAATTGAACCGGCAGAAGGAGAATTTGATTTTGAATTGTTGGATAATCTTATAGCCGAGACCCGGGAAAATGATATGAAACTAATTCTACTTTGGTTTGGTTCATGGAAGAATAGTATGTCCAGTCATGTGCCTTCGTGGATAAAACTTAACAAAACTAAATATCCAAGAGCCATAGACGAGAGAGGTGATAGTCAGGAAATTTTAAGTCCATTTAGTGAAAACAACCTTCAGGCCGATTTAAAGGCTTTCAAGGAATTAATGAAGCATATAAAAATTACAGACAAGGAGCAAACAATTATTATGATACAGCCGGAAAATGAAATCGGCATGATTCCTTCGGCAAGAGATTATCATCCTTTGGCTAATAAACTTTATAAAGAACAGGTCCCAACTGAGCTGATGGACTATTTGCAAAAAAACAAAGAAAACCTGGTGCCTGAGTTTTTAAATGTTTGGCGAGAAAATGGATGTAAAATACAAGGAACCTGGGAAGATATTTTTGGTCAGGGTTATGGAACGGATGAAATATTTATGGCTTGGTACTTTTCTCAATTTACTGAAGAAATAGCAAAAGCCGGTAAAGAAATTTATCCACTGCCAATGTATGTCAATGCAGCATTAATACGACCCGGAAAAATTCCCGGGGAATATCCGAGTGCAGGTCCTCTTCCTCATTTATTGGATGTATGGAAAGCAGGGGCACCTTCTATTGATATGTTCTCTCCCGATTTCTACAACCCCGATTTTGAGTATTGGAACGACCTTTATGTTCGCCAGAATAATCCACTTTTTATCCCGGAACATCGATTCGATAACACAGTAGGTGCTAAAGCTTTATTTGCGATAGGCCATTATGAGGCCATTGGATTTTCTCCATTTAGCATCGAGAATAATGAAAATATGGAATTAGCTAAGGCATATAATCTGATTGAACAATTACATCCTTTAATAAGCCAGAGCTTTGGACAAAATAAAATTGACGGAGTTTTATTAGATAAAGAAAAAATATTAAGCACCGTTGTTTTGGGAGATTATGAATTTTCATTTAAAAACAGTTATACATTGGGGTGGGAAGCAGGATCAGCAAATGAGGTTTGGGATTTTGGTGGTGCCATAATTATTCAAACCGGAACAAATGAGTTTTATATTGCCGGTTCAGGAGTTGTTGTCACTTTTAAAAGTTGGAAAAACAGAGATAAAACCGTCGGTATTTTAAAGAACGAGGAAGGTGTTTTTGAAAACGGTAAATGGAAAATAGTACGACACCTCAATGGAGACCAAACACATCAGGGAAGACATATACATATAAGTCATGGTGATTATTCTGTTCAAAGAATTCAATTGTATGAATATGAATAAGTTATGTATAAAAGAATATCAAACTACAGGCTAAAAAATGCCGGCATAAATTTTGGCGTTTTTAAAGTTTACCTGCTCATAAAACCTTAAACGTAAATGCCGCATTTTGCACTTCAAAAAAAATAATTTAGTAACTTTAGTCTATAAATATTACTTTTTTCAGTTACCTGCAAATGCCCGGTAGCAAGCAAAAAGTAATGTTGCATTGCTATCCTTTATTTGCCCCAATGTTCAGGAAAGCTACAGAAGTAATGAATGAAATTTATTGATCTGAGTTTATGGCTATAGAAAATGAATAAAAACTAAATGAAATGGTCTCACGTGAATCCGCAGGAAAAATTAAACAATAAATTAGGAACTATTAAAATCTGAAATATATCCTGAAACTAAAAGCAATTGAATTTGTTATTACTTTGTGGTAGGGATCTTAATTATGCTGCATGTAAATTTCAATGATCAGAACTCTTGATTCTTATCAAATGAAATGAATTTTAATCTAAAATAAACAAAAATTAGCATGGGAATTAAAAAAGAGTTGTTACCGGAACAATCGGAAGTGCTAATCAAAACTTTGAAATTACGATTCGAAAAAAACATGAATCGTCATACAGGCCTTGAATGGACTAAAATTGAGGAAAAACTTAAAGCCAATGCTCATAAACTTTGGTCTCTCCATGAGATGGAAACCAGCGGTGGCGAACCGGATGTGGTTGGCTTTGATTCAGCTACAGGCGAATTCATTTTTTATGATTGTTCGCCCGAAAGTCCTAAGGAACGCAGAAGCATTTGCTACGACCGGGAGGCTCTGGAGTCGCGAAAGGAATTTAAACCAAAAAACAGCGCAATGGATATGGCGGCCTCCATGGGTATTGAAGTGTTAACGGAGGAACAATACCGGAACTTGCAGAAACTGGGAAATTTCGATACAAAAACATCGAGTTGGGTGAAAACCCCTGAAGAGATTAGAAAACATGGCGGGGCAATATTTTGCGATCGTCGCTATAATCATGTTTTTATGTATCATAACGGTGCGGAATCTTATTATGCGGCAAGGGGTTTCCGGGGCTCTCTAAGCTTGTGAGTTGTGTGGAAATTGAAATCTGAGGAAAATTACGCGAACAAGGTCTCAGGTAGCTATAAATAGTATCTGTATTCTACCGATTTCTCAGACAAGTATGCATCTCAAACTGCAGCTTTCTTTGAGAGTTTGTGCCCGATTTCAAAGGAGTATTTTCAGACTCCCTCCTCATTTAATCATTGGGTTGAGGCGCAGGGAAATACCGCATCGGACTATACCTTAGGTAGGAATCAAAAATTTCGGTAACCGGCCCAACAATTCTTGCATCCTGCGATTTTTTAAGCTCTGAGAGGAGAGCCTCCTTCATTTCATTTTCCTGAACTGAATATGCCGGATTCCCGGCCAGATTATGCATGCAATATGGATCGCTTTGAAGCTCGAAAAACTCATATTCGGGACGCAAAGCCACAGAAGCGTCAAAAATGGGTTGTATCTCTTCATCTTCCCGGTTTTCTATAATGAACGACTTGGTCGGACTGGCATCTATATCGGTAAATGCCCAATCTGAAACATGTTTTCCCTTATCATCAATACCGTACAAAGGTGCCAATTCATCAATAGTTCCATCCAATATAGCCTGTGGATCACCTGCCGGCCACCGGTCGGGTTTCATATTCCAGATGAGGAGAAAATCTTTGCTCCGGATGACTCTTTGCGGGTAACCCCAATTTAAATATCGCGATGAAGAGTGCCGTTCACGGCCTGCGAAAATGTACTTTTTAGTTTCATCTACCACAGCTTGTTTCTTTGATTTCAGTGTATTTACTATACTTTTTCCGGAGATAGGCAACATTCCTTCCTGACTTGTATGTGTGAGTTCCAGAATAGTAGGAGCGAGGTCTGCAAACGATACAGGATCATCTACAATTCTGCCTCCGGGGAATTCCTTAGGAAATCGTATGGCAAAAGGAACGTGAACCCCATATTCATAAGAATTTGCTTTTGCTCTTGGGAAAGGCATTCCGTTATCGGCTGTAACAATAACGATAGTATTTTCGAGTTCCCCAATTTCCTCAAGGTATGTCAGCATGCGTTGCAGATGTAAATCGAACCATTCAATTTCAACGGCATAATCAAGCATATCTCCCCTGATAATTTCATTGTCGGGGAAGAAGGCGGGAACATCCACATCTTCGAGTCTTTTGTTATTTCGTTTCCACGAATCCTGTTCATAGGAACGGTGAGGCTCCTTGGCGCCGTACCAGAAGAAAAAGGGTTCATCAGTGCGCACATTTTCCATGAAATACCTGAAATTTTCATAATAATTTGATGCGAATATTCCATCTGCGGTCCTCTCATCATCCTTACTTCCTTTTTTGTATTCTATTTCGCTGTGGGAAATCCCGGCGGCATCGGTGGCCCGCCAAAGTGAGTCATTTTCGTCTCGGGCATATTGAAATGGGTCAACACCCTTTCCGGTGCGGCCTGTAACATATCCGTTTCTGTCGAGTAAGTCAATAAATGGCACATGCTTTTTCATCCAGGAGGATGCATGTTGACCCGACTGTTCGTTTTGCCAGTGGTAGCGCCCGGTAACGATAGTGCTCCGGGATGGGGCACAACCCGGAGAACCGGCAAAACAATTGGTGAAATATATTCCTTCACCGGCTATCCGATCAAATGCCGGTGTATTTACAAAACTGCTTCCTGCAAAGCTGGTGTGAGCAAAAGACTGATCATCACTTATGGCAAAAAGGATGTTGGGTCTTTTCTGTTCTTTCTCACAGGATGTGGCCAGAGGAAGTACAAAAATGGAAAGAGAAACTCCCATCTTGATATAAGAATGTATTCCTTTCATTGTTTATTTTTTTTGTGATCTTTTTTTGAATCCTTCAATATACAATTTTTACGATAATGAAGCACCAGATATTAACAATCGATGATTTTCGAGACTATGTTTTGTTATTTTAGTAAATATCAGGTCAGTTAAGTATTATAAATTTGGTGAAGCGAATGGGTAGGGAACTTCAGGTTTTTCTGTATTTTCAGATAAGCATCACCCAAAAATTACAACAAAATTTATTCTTTTAATTTCCCCTTCGATACAATTACATTTTTTTTGGCGTATTCACTGGGTGTTAAACCATACATTTCCTTAAAGCATTTCCTAAAATAAGCCACCTGTTGAAATCCTACTGCATAAGCCACTTCAGAGACATTCAGATTATTTTTAAATAAAAGTTGGGATGCTCTTTTTAATCGTATGCTTCTTACAAATTCTTTGACTGTCATATCAGTTAGGGCAGCCATCTTTCGATACAGCTGGGTTCTGCTAACACCAACCTCACGAGATATTTTTACGGTACCAAATTCTGCGTCAGAAATATTCTCTTCAATAATACCAACTAATTTCTGCAGGAACTTATCATCAGGTGAATTTACATTTATTTCACTCGGCTGAAGAATGATATCGCGGTTAAATTTTTCCCGTAACATACGACGGGTGGCGAGCAGTTGATCGGCTTTTATCTTCAGAATGGAAGGATCAAAAGGTTTGGTGATGTATTCATCGGCACCGGCCAGAATACCTTCCTTCTCATGCTCCTTTGATGAAAGGGCTGTAAGAAGAATAATGGGTATATGCGAGGTGCGGAAATCGTCCTTAATTATTTTGCATAACTTTTTCCCATCCATTTTGGGCATCATAATATCACTTATAATCAAATTAGGAATGGTTTCATTTGCAAGATTAAGTCCTACTTCCCCGTCTTCAGCAATAATTACTTTATAATCATCATCGAAAACCGACCGGATAAAATCCAGCAAATCCTTATTATCCTCAATGACCAGAATAACCGGTGCCTCGCAATCAATTAAGTTTTCATACGACACTTCTTCAGCAATTTGAGGGCTTGTTTCAGGTTTATCTTCAGATTTATCCGACTTTTCTTCCTTTTTAAGATGAGGATCCTCCTTTACAACAGGAAGGAGCACGGTGAGCTTTGTCCCCTTTCCCTCCTTGCTGCTCAGAAAAATTTTCCCATTATGAACTTTTACTAATTCTTTGGTAAGAGTTAATCCTATACCGGAACCTGTATTTATGGAGTTTTCGGGCTGATTCCCCTGGTAAAAGCGGTCAAAAATCTTATCGCGTTTATTTTTGGGAATACCCGAGCCTGTATCTTTAACAACTATCTGGATATAGTCGCCGGAATCAATCTTTCCAGCTTCAGGAAGATCCTGATCCATTTCGTAGGTCAGCGACAGGGCAACCCTTATAGTACCTCCAGGAGGTGTATGCTTAAAGGAATTAGATAAAAGGTTAAATAAAATCTTTTCAACTTTATCAGCGTCAAAAAATAGTTGAAACTCCTCCAGAACAGAATGAAATTCAAGTTTTACCTTTTTCTCATCAGATAATTCCTCAAACATAAACAATACATTTTTGAGAAATGATACTATATCACCTCTGGACAATTCAAGCTTAAGTTTTCCTGCCTCAATTTTTCTAAAATCCAACAACTGATCAATAAGTTTGCCCAACCGTACTGCATTTCGATAAACAACATCAATATCCTGTTTTATTCTTTCACCCGACATTTCCGTATTCTTAATCCGTGATAATGGGCCCAGAATAAGCGAAATAGGGGTGCGTATTTCATGGGAAATATTAGTGAAAAACTGAAACTTCATAGTGTCTATATTATGCAATTCCCTGGAACGCATTCTCTCCATAACCAACTGATTTTGAAGCTTTTCTCTTTTAATAAAGAAACTGATTATAAAATAAATGATGAGGATGGTTAAGATAAATATAAGAGCCTTAAATAACAGGGTTTTGGAAAAGGGAGGCTTAACAATTATTTCCAGCGACTTTCCGGTCTCGTTCCAAATACCATCGTTATTCGAAGCTTTTACCATGAATACATAAGAACCGGGATCAAGATTGGTGTAGGTGGCAGAGCGGGTAGAACCAACATAATTCCACTCTTTTTCGAATCCGTCCAGCTTATATGCATATTCGTTTTTTGGACTATTAAAGTAATTCAGAGCTACAAAATCCAGGGTAATTACCGAGTGAGCATAGTTAATACTAATTTTCTCAGTCTCAGAAATATTTTTTTCCAGAATTTTCTTACCATTGAATTCTTTTCCTATAGGGACGGGTTGGTTAAGAATTTTTAGATTCGTTATCCAAACCGGAGGAATATTTTGATTCTCAGTCATTTGCTCAGGATAGAAGCTTCCCAAACCATTAGGACCCCCAAAATACATTTCACCCGACCGGCTTTTGCAATAGGCTCCATAGTTAAATTTGGATCCCATTACTCCGGGTTCTGCCATTTTGTAATTCTTAAAGGTGGATTTTTCAGGATCAAACACCGACAAACCCTGTCCGGTACTTAACCATAATTGTGAATTGTTATCCTCCAGAATCCCAAATATCTGGTTTGAGGAAAGTCCATCTTTAATCGTATATGAATTGATAAGACCTTTCTCAACATCAAACTCTTGCAAGCCAAAATACTCGTCTGATCCTATCCAGATTCTTCCTGATTTATCCTCATGGATGACCCGGGCAGAGAGATCAAAGTATTTCATTTTATTATCAGGACTTAAAATGCTAAGTCCCCTTTTTGATGATCCAAAGTAAAGATTGCCTGATTTGTCTTCGAAAATAGTATGAATAGCATGGTTTTTCATCCTGTCCTTATAATGGTAAAACCGTTTTTCATTCACATCGAACCGGTCTAAACCATTATCAGTACCAATCCATATATTGCCTTTTTTATCTTCATATAGAGCCCATACGGTATTGTCACTTATACTATTACTGTTGTCAGGATCATTTTTATAGTGAATGAATTTTTTGTTTTTAGAATCGTAGAATTCAAGTCCCCCCAGAAATACTCCTATCCAAAAATTTTCATTTTTATCCTGGATGATAGATTTTATGCAGCCCGGTGAAATAGTGTTTTTATCGTTTTCTTTGTGTTTGAGATGTGAAAATATACCTGTTTTTTTATCAAGTATATTAATACCTCCCGATTCAGTCCCTATCCATATATTTCCATCTTTACTTTCTAAAATACTATAAATTTCAGGATCGTTTAGTGAATTAGGATTCGTTTGATTCGCACCATAATAGGTGAAAGATTGTACGCCGCTGTTAAAGTAGCTGATTCCATTTCTTGTGGCAATCCAGATTCCTCCCGTATTATCTTCATAAATATCTCTGATGGAAATATGATTTATACTATTTGCCTCAAGATCGCTGTGAGTCAGATGCTCAACTAGGTGGTAATCCTCATCAAGAATATATGCTCCCCCTCTTGTCCCAAGCCATATCATGCCCTCATTGCTTATCAGTAATGTTCTGATGGCATGGCTTCTGGTAAAACTCCTGTCAGGTATTATATTAGAAAATAAATGAGTCCTTTTATCAAAAATAAATAATCCTTTATTATAGGTTCCAATCAGAATATTTCCTTTTTTATCTTCTGAAATGGCTTCAACATTTGCAGCTTCGTCTGCCGATAAAATACTGATATCCTGTAAATTATAATTGATTATTTGTCTGGTCTCAGGATCGATGAGGTCAAGTCCGGCAGAAGTACCTATCCATATTTTAGAATTACTGTCAACGAATACTTTCTGGATAAGGTCGGAAGAGATACTTTGACTGTCCTCTTCATTTTTCTGTATCCATTCAAATTCATTGGTCTCGAAATTAAACCGGTTCAAACCTTTGTCAGTGCCAACCCACAGTATTCCGGAACTATCAGCGCTTATAGAATTAATCAGGTTACTGCTTATACAATTATCGGTGGTATCATTGGCATTGAAATACCTGAAGGTATCCAAACTGCTGTTATAAAGAACCAGGCCTGCTCCCTCAGTTCCTATCCAAAGCCTGCCCATGGAATCGTGATATAAACACTTAATTATAAACGCTTCCTCTCCCGGCGATTTATCTCCAAGGTAATAGGATTTAAAATTGTAACCGTCAAAACTGCAAAGTCCCCCATTAGTTCCAATCCAGATAAACCCCTTTTCATCCTGATTTATAGTGCCAACAACATTATGTGGCAGACCATCTTCAACTCCATAATTTTTAAACCTATAACTAATCTGGCTGTATATTTCCGGGAATGAAAAACTAAAAACCGGCATAAAAATCAATATTCTCAAGAATATTGCGCCCTTAGTTTTTGATAGTTGAAAAATAAAACCCATGTTACATTGATTACTTAGCTTACAATATATTGTTTTCAGTGAATAAACAAATATACCAATATTCCTTTAAAAGGAGTTGGAATGAATCGAATTCACAGACATTAACTTCGCTGATTAAAAGCAAGTTTTGAGGCAAATCCCTTATTTTTCACGTTGCTTGAATTTAATATAATTTTACCGGGACTTTTGAGTCTTAAGTTTGGGACATAGGTATATCATTTCTTTATGATCATGAGCTTACTTAGTTCCTTGTTTTTATTAATTGCCCAAAAAAATTATTAATTTAATGAGCTTTTTGTTGATCCGGCAATACTGCAGGTATTCAACAAAATTATCTTTTGAATAATTAATAAACCTATATTATGGAACAATCAAGAAGAACTTTCATTAAAAAGACTGCAGTGGCCGGTACGGCTTTGTTTGTGGCACCAACAATTATCCCTGCTAAAGCCTTTGGGGCTAACGACAGGATAAATGCTGCCGTTTTGGGTATTAATGGACGTGGTAAAGCGCACATTCAGGGATTAATGGCCCAGAACAATGTGCAAGTCAGTATTTTGTGTGATCCTGATATGAATCTTCTTAAAAAACGGCAGTCCGAATTTAAAGCGACTTATGGAAAAGATGTTGATCTTGAGCAGGATTTACGTCGTGTTATGGACAATAAAAACATTGATGTGGTAAGTATTGCTTCTCCTAATCACTGGCATGCACTTTCAGCCATCTGGGCCATGCAGGCAGGGAAAGATGTATATGTGGAAAAGCCGGGTTCACATAATATTTGGGAAGGGCGTAAAATGGTTGAAGCTGCTCAAAAATACGACAGAATTGTTCAGCATGGTGTTCAATTACGAAGTTCACCCGCCATAAATGATGCTATTAGATTGCTCCGTGAAGGATATATTGGACGGGTTTATATGGCTCGCGGATTGGTTTTTCGCTGGAGAGCAGATATTGGTGATAAAGGTTTCTCTCCCGTTCCTGAGGGATTGGATTACGATTTGTGGACAGGTCCGGCTCCTATGCGTCCCTTTACTGAAAATCTGGTGCATTATAACTGGCACTGGCATTGGGATTATGGAAACGGTGATGTGGGTAATCAGGGAATTCATGAAACCGATCTTTGTATGTGGGGACTGGATGTGGGATTGCCTGCCAAGATCACTTCAATGGGTGGAAAATTCCTTTGGGACGACTGTAAGGAAACTCCGGAAGTGCTTTCATCAATTTACCATTATCCTGAGGAAAAGAAGATTATTCAATTTGAAGTCCGCCCCTGGTGCACAAACACCGAAGAAGGAGCTACTGTTGGGAATATTTTTTACGGCGATAAGGGAATATTGGTTGTGGATGGTTACGATAAATTTAAAACCTACCTGGGTCAGGACAGAACTCCCGGTATTTCAGGCGATGACGGAGCTCCTTCTGCAACGGGAATGGACAGGGGAGCAGGGGGCACGGATGGACATTTTGCTAATTTTATCGACGCGGTTCGTAAGCATGATAAAACTATATTAAATGCTCCGGTGGAAACAGCACATCTGTCTTCCGCACTGGCGCATCTTGGTAATATCGCCTATAGAATGGATAGGGTATTGGCCTTCAATCCCCATTCAGAAAAATTCGTAAACGATCCTGAAGCTGATGAAATGCTTACGCGGAATTATCGTAAGGATTTTGTTGTGCCTGGTAAAGTTTAATTGAATAGGTATTTAGAAAATAAATTATGGTAGGTATCTAGGTGCCAGTGGCTGTATTGTTTTGATGCAGATACTGGAATTGATCCTTTTAATTCTATTGATTATATTTGAACTCGTCCTTCAAAGGCAGATTATTAAATATTGATATGAACATATAAGATAAAATAGTATAAGAATTAAATTTATTCCATTTATAATTAAAGTTAACAATGAAGAATAGTACTAAAAATCAAGAACATGGCCTAAATAATCAGCGCCGCGATTTCCTTAAGAAGAGTTTAATAACATTGGGAGGATTGTCAATAATTCCTGCGAATGCAATTTTTGCAGGAGAAGAAAGGTGGAATAATAGAACACAATCAATGCAAAGATCATCAGTATTACCTAGCGAAAAAGTAAATCTTGCATGCATAGGTATTGGCAATAGAGGGAACCAAATTATCAAGGAATTGTATGACACAGGTCTGGCCAATATTGTCGCATTATGCGATGTGGATATGGGTGCTGATCATACACAGGAAATTATGGCAATGTTCCCGGATGTGCCCCGTTTTAATGATTTTAGAAAGATGTTCGATAAAATGGGAAATAAAATAGAGGCTGTAAGCGTTGGGGTTCCGGATTTTGCTCATTTCCCTATTACAATGCTGGCTATGTCGATGGGTATACATGTATATGTTGAAAAGCCGATGGCCAGGACTTTTAACGAGATTGAACTAATGATGGCCGGTGCAAAAAAGCACAATGTAGTTACTCAGATGGGTAATCAAGGGCACTCGGGCGAGAATTATTTTCAATTTAAAGCCTGGAAAGAAGCTGGAATTATTAAAGATGTGACCGCTATTACCGCTCATATGAATAGTAAACGCCGCTGGCACGAATTTGACCCAAGAATCACGAGCTTCCCTCCAAAACAAAAACAACCTAAGACACTTGATTGGGACATTTGGCTTGGGACGGCTCAATATCACGATTATAATAAGGATTATCATCTCGGACAATGGCGTTGCTGGTACGATTTTGGAATGGGGGCATTGGGCGATTGGGGAGCACATATTCTGGATACCGCTCACGAATTTTTAGATCTGGGCTTGCCATATGAGGTTAACGCAGTAAAACTTGATGGTCATAATTCATTTTTCTTTCCATTCTCTACCACTCTTGAGTTTAAATTCCCAAAACGTGGCGATATGCCAGCTCTCGATATAACATGGTACGATGGATTAGATAACAGACCTTCGCTTCCTGAAGGATATGGTGTTTCTGAAGAAAACAAAGACATCCCCCCACCAAGCGATGGCAAATTACAGATTGGTAAACTTAGTCCGGGTAAGATTATTTACAGCAAAGATCTGACGTTTAAAGGAGGATCACATAGCGCAGCTTTATCAATCATTCCTGGTGGAAAATCATTCGAGGTTCAATCCAAACTGCCGGTTGTTCCGGAAAGCCCTTCAAACCATTTTGAAAACTTCCTTTTGGCTTGTAAGGGTGTGGAGAAATGTCGCTCCTCATTTGATATTGCAGGTCCTTTAAGTCAGGTCTTCACATTAGGCGTAATGGCACAACAATTAAGCACAAAATTGATTTTTGACAGGGAGACCAAACAAATCACCAACAACAATTGGGCTAATCAAATGCTGGTTGGAGAACCACCACGAAAGGGCTGGGAAGAATTTTATAAAATGTAATTGTCTGACAGGTATTGTAATACTATTCAATTATTAGAAAAAATTATATGCAGCTTATATTTTTTCTTTAGCGCATATTGTTGATATGCTGTAAAGTTCGTTTTTTTCAGTCGATTATTTTATGGATGGATAGACTTAAAGCATCTTGTGAGAAACAACATTGCTTGTAAAAAGATGCTGCCATTATTGGCTGATTTTTTATGCATTTATAAAAACTTCTTCATAACTTGTGCAAAGGGCGTAATTTTTCTGCAATAAAAGTTTCAACCTAAAAAAATAAGATTATGACAAACGATAAGAGTAAAACCGGGAATTTTATGATAAAGGTTCTTTCTTTCTTAGTTACGGTCTCCATCGCATTGAATATTATCTTTATCGTAAACAGATTGGAAGTTTTTCCTTCAAAGAAGGAGTTACTTTCATCGAATGAACTGCTTAATAAAAACCTTGCACTATACAAGACGGAAATAAATAAGTACAAAGGAATTAATACTAAAATTGATGCTGTTATCAACGATGCCAATGGTAAGATTGAAGCAAAAGAAAAGGAAATTTTAAGTCTGAAAAGGTTAAAAAGACTGCAAGAGAAAGAAAATGAATTACTTAACTTTCAATTAGACTCACTTAAGGAGCAATATTTATTTATCATCGATTCCTTGTTGGTTGAAAGAGAGAAAACCAAAGTAATAAATAACAGGATTGAATCTCTCGAAGACATTATAAGGGATTTGAATAAAAAAGTAGGTATTGCCAGCTTTCTTTCAGGTGACAATCTAAAAGTATCTCCATACAAAAAAACCTTTACCGGAAAATATAATCCTTCTGTATTGGCAAAAAATATTGTTGAAATTGATATATGCATAGAGGTTCTGGAAAATAGAATTGCAAGCAAGGGTTTGAAGAATATTTTCTTTGTTATTAACTCTCCTGATGCAGAAATAATCCTTGATAAGTCTGAAGAATCGCCTGAATTTTTTCATCCCGATTATAAAACACAGGCAAGGTATTCGAAGTCTGAATCAATAAAGTATGCAAATCAGAAAGTCAATGTTTGTGCTAAAATCGTTCCGGCTGAACAACTCGTTCCGGGTTTGTATGTTGTTGAGGTGTTTAGTGAAGAAAATAAGCTGGGAACAAGCACCTTTACTTTGCGATAGTTTAATTCCCCGATCCAGTGGGAAGGAAATCAGGTCTCCAATTTGTAATCAGGATGCCTTTGCCAAGAGCTGATGCCCTAAACTATATCAATTTGCTTTTTTGGGGATATAAAAATCCAAAATAGTTCTCTGCATAATCTTCAAAAATAGTAACTTGGTCGCGTCTAACTAACTTTCAGTAATCATGTCAATGTGGTTCAGGATAAATATTGTACTCTTTTTAATCTGCACTATTTCTCCCATTTTTGCACAAACCGGCATCCCACTTATCACCAATTATAAAGAAAGTGAACAGCTGGAAAATTCGAACTGGGCTGTTTGTCAGGATGACCAAAATGAGATGTTGTTCGCGAATCCCCGCGGGCTTTTGTCTTTCGACGGACAATCGTGGAAAATTATTAATATGCCCCTTATTCCCTTTTCCATTGCTAAAAGTCCATTCGATAATTTGGTTTACCTGAGTGGAAATACCAGTTTTGGATATCTGTCAAGGGACAGAAAGGGTTTCTATCAATTTGAATCTTTTTGTGAAAATACAGATGATACTACGGCCATAACAAATATTTATTTTACCGATAGCAGCATTTACTTTTACGGTCCGGAAGCTATCTATCTTTTCAACTCAGATGATCATTCAAAATTGCATGAGTGGAGGTCAGATCCTGATAAACCCTTCACAGGGATGGTTCTTACAAAACAAAATGTATTCATAAATGTATTTCAGGAAGGTCTTTACCGTATTGAAAGTGATACTTTATTTCCCATCGTAAGCAATTTTTACCTGAAGGATAAGGAGGTAATATTTAGTTTCCCCTATAATGATGAGCAAATTTTAATTGGAACCGATGTAGGGAAAATGTACTTGTTTGATGGGATTATTTTCCGCGATTATGAAATTATTGAAAACGCCTATCTGAATGAAAAATTTCTTTCAGGGGGTCTGAATATTTCCGATAGCTTATGTGCTTTTTCAACTCTGGAAGGTGGGGCTGTAATCGTAAATAAATCGAAACGCAATATTCTGTATTATTTAAATTATCCAAACGGTTTACCAGATGATGAGATTTATGCCATGGGAATGGATAATGCAAATGGTTTGTGGCTATCGCATGCCTACGGATTAAGCCGCGTGGAGCTTGGACTTCCTATATACAACTATAGCAATTATCCGGGACTTGAGGGAAATCTTACTTCAACCCAATGGCATAATGGTGAGCTGTTTATTGCCACAAGTGAAGGAGTTTATTTCTTTACAAAGCAGGAGCTCTATAAAGAAAGTGAACTTGTTATACGGGTTAAAACAAAGGAAGTCCAGACAGAAGAAGTAATAAATGAACCTGAAAACAAGGGGAATTTATTCTCCAGACTTTTTAAGAAGAAGTCTTCAGAAACTAACCAGGAGGTAATGAAGGAGGAGTCTCAGCAAATTCCTGAAAATCAGGAACCAACATTTTATAAGAAAAAAGTCAAGACCTTATCGGGGGTTGATTTTCTGTTTAAAAAAGCGGAAGGTTTAAATGAAAAATGCAAACAATTGCTTAGCAATGGAGAAAATCTTTTTGCCCTCACAAATACTGGTGTATACCTAATTGAAAAGGGGAAGGCTAAGTTAATTTTAGATCATAGAGGAATAAACCATATTTCATCTGACTCCCATAGAAAAAAAATTTTTGTGGTTGGTAATACGAGCTTGTTTTATCTGAAGCAGAAAGGGGAGAGCTGGATAAAGGAGGATGAGTTTATCAAGCTTAATCAGGTCTTTTATTCATCGATATTCCCTGATGAGAGAAGCTTATGGTTGGGAGGTGATAATGTGGCTTACCGTATTCATTTAGATTCAATTGGGAAGGTTTTGGATATGAAGATCTTTGAAACAGATTCCGATTTTATGGAGATGTACAGGTTGCAATTTGTAAATGACACTATTCTTTTGTTCCTGGAATCGAACATATATTATTTTAATGAAGAGTCGGAATCTTTTCAAATTTACGGCGATGATAAAAAATTTACCCAATCATCATTTAAATATATTCTGTCCCAAAATAATAATCCATGGATTAAAACTAATAATCTTTGGAATGCTTTAAAGCTTGAAAAGGATTGGACAAACACACAGGAGGCCTTGCTTTCGCTGGTGGATGATATTGTATCGATATATGCAGAAAGCAACAATTTATGGGTTATTACAAGGAAAAATCAATTGTTTAAAATAGAATCTAAAAATGAATTTTTAGCAGATCTTTCTTTGGAGTTATATCTGAAGAGTATCACTAACGAAACGGGAGTATTTTTTGATCTGGAGAAAATAGAGTTTCAATCCCAGCATAATGCCATATCCTTTAATATCGTAGCCCCCAATTATTTGAAGAGCAACGGAATTCAGTATCAATACTATATTGACGGATTGATGAACAATTGGTCAGCCTGGTCTACCAACTCCAATATTAATATAATCGTAAAATCGGGGAGCTATACAATAAGAATCAGAGCAAAAGACCTTTTAGGGAATTTGAGTAATGAAAAGATTATTAATTTCAGGATAAAACCTAAATTTACAGAGACCACTCTCTTCTATTTGTTAATAGGAATTGTGCTGATTCTGATTGTGTATGTTGTTATGGTTCTGAGATCGAGGAAGTTGTTGCATGATAAAAAAGTACTAGAGGAAAAAGTCCAGCTCAGAACTATAGAAATAAGAGAGCAAAAGGAAGAAATTGAAGCACAGCGCGATGAAATCACCGATAGTATTGAGTATGCCAGTCTTATTCAAAAGTCTATGCTTCCCGTTACCGACAGTCTCTCAAGAGCCTTTAAGGAACACTTTATACTTTATAAACCGAGAGATATTGTGAGTGGCGACTTTTATTGGTTTACTGAGAACAAGGATCATTTATATTTTACGGTAGCCGATTGCACCGGTCATGGTGTTCCGGGAGCCTTGATGAGCATGCTGGGCTCTTCAGCCTTAAACGATATTGTTAGCAATAATAAAAATCTTAAGGCTAATGAAATACTTAACAGACTTAGGAATAAGATAAAGATTGCACTTAATCAAACCGGTAAGGAGGGAGAATCGAAAGACGGAATGGACATGGCCTTCTGCATACTTCATAAAGACAAAAAAATCCTTGAGTTTTCGGGCGCTTACAATCCACTTTATCTTATCAGAAAAGGGAAATTAATTGAATATAAATCCGACCGGATGCCGATTGGTATTTATTATTCAGAAAAAGACAGCTTTACCAATATTGAGATTGAGCTAAAGAAGGGCGATTCAATATACATTATGACCGATGGCTATGCAGACCAGTTTGGTGGTGAAAACGACACGAAGTTTAAAAGTCAGAATGTGAAAGTCCTTCTTTCAGAAATAGCCCACAAATCCATGAAAGAGCAACTGCAAGTGCTGGAAGAAAACTTCAATAAGTGGAAGGGCAATGCGCCTCAGGTGGATGACATATTGATTATCGGATTGAGGGTTTAGCCTATTTTTATCTGACCGATTATTCGCGTAAGTAATTTAATTACAGACGCTTGTGTTTATTGCTCCCGATTAACTCTCTCCGCTTTTCATCGAGCAGACTTTTACAGGTGTGACAGAAATGATGGTCTTTCTGATCAATATCTTCAACATAGGTGCTGGAGCGCATTATACAGACCGGATTATGACAATGGGTTAATCCGAAAGAATGCCCAAGCTCATGAATAATTACTTTTTTGAATCGTTCGAGCTGGAGTTTTTCATCCTTCTCAAGGCCGTAGTGCTCATTTCGGAGCCGGTAGAGCGAAACAATTCCGGTATTACCGTTTAAAAAGGCCTGTCCGAAAATATAGGTAAGAATGGGAATAAAGAGATCAACTTTAAACAAGCCTATGGTTTTCAGGGCGTTTGGAGACGACAATTCGGCTACTTTTCCTAATAATTCGTTGGCGTTATATTGTCTTCGACCAGGATCATAGAAGTTAGAAAGATCAATTGAACATTCCTTGAAAAGTACCGGGAATTGAAATTCCTTTCTGATGTCAGCCATTATAATATCCATACAATGTTTTTCAAAATGACCGCATGAAATTAATATAATACTATTCTCATTCAATTATCTGTCTTCTAAAAATGGTTGGCTTTAATTATTATGTGTTTTTTGCGATTAGATTTGAAATTTAGGATTTTTATTTCTCAACTTTCAAATCAAATTTCTTAATCTTGGCATAAAGTGTAGCCCTGTCGATATTTAATGCTTTGGCTGCGCGCGAAATATTCCAATTGTATTTATTCAGAATCATGCCAATATGTTTTTTCTTCAATTCATCCAGACTTTCGATGGAACTGCTTATGGCTTCCTTGCCCATGGGCAGATCTTTAAGCTTTATTACTTTTCCGCTACCTATTACTATGGCACGTTCTATCATATTTTCGAGTTCACGAACATTGCCGGGAAACTCTAATTTTTCCAGATGCTGCAATGCTGCCGGCTCTATCGAAATCAGATCCCTGCTCATTGAAGCGCAGTATTTTTTAATAAAATAATTGGCAAGCAGGGGAATATCTTCAACTCTTTCCCGGAGGGGAGGGACTTTAATATTCACCACATTCAGCCTGTAGAATAAATCTTCGCGAAAGGTTCCTTTTTCAACCATACTTTTCAGTTCCCGGTTGGTGGCACAAATTACTCTGAAGTCGGAGCTTATTTCCTTATTTCCACCCACTCGCACAAAGGTTTTAGATTCCAGCACCCTTAATAATTCCACCTGCATTTTGGGAGAGATAGTGGCAATTTCGTCGAGGAATATGGTACCGCCATCGGCCATTTCAAAGCGACCCTTTCGGTTGAAGCTGGCTCCTGTAAAGGCTCCTTTTTCGTGTCCAAAAAGTTCGCTTTCAAGCAGGCTTTCCGATAAGGCTCCGCAATGAACGCTAATCATGGGAAAAAACTTTCTTGGGGAATTCGAATGGATAGCTCTGGCAATTAATTCTTTACCCGTGCCGCTTTCACCGGTAATTATTACAGATGAATTCGATTGAGCCACACTTTCAACTTCCTTTAATACCTTTTTAAGAGCTTCACTCTCCCCAATAAGATCTTCCACATCTACGAGGGTCGATATTTTGATCTTGAGGTTTTCATTTTCATTTTTCAGAGCCACTTGCATGGCTGCATTTCTAATCAGGTGTGATAAATCATCAGGATCAAAAGGTTTGGTGATGTAGTCGAATGCGCCATTTTTCAATGCCTGCACTGCTGAATCAACCGATGCAAAGGCAGTCATGATGATGAAGATGGGTTCTTTGACGAATGTTTTTACGCGACGGTGAAACTCCATTCCATCCATTCCGGGCATCTTAAAATCAGAGAGGATAATATCAAAATTTCTGGCTTCCAGCATCGTTAATGCTTTCTTGGCATTTTCTGCACATTCAACAATATATCCGTCATCAATAAACCAGTTGTACAAAGAATCTCTTACCGATTCTTCATCGTCAACGATCAATATTGAAATTTTTTCTCCCATTTTATGCTTCTTTATTTCCTTCCAGAGGAAGTGTTATTATAATATTTGTTCCGGATCCTAATTCTGAGTCAACCTCAATACGTCCTTTATGATTTTTAATTATGCCGTGAACAATTGAAAGTCCGAGGCCTATACCACTTGCATCCCGTTTGGTTGAGAAAAATGGCTCGAAAATATGACTTAGATCACCGGGGGCTATTCCGCTTCCATTATCTTTTATTTCAAACCTGATATTGGAATCATCAGGATTACTTGTTCTGATAATAATTTCACCCTGCCCGGTAATGGCTTCCGAAGCATTAACAATCATGGCAATACATGCCTGTTTCAATTGGTTTGGACTGCAAAATATCTGATCCTCTTTGGCATTAAAATCAGTAATAAAGTGTATCTCCTTTATTTTTATGGAATGAGTCATTAATGCATAACTTGCCTTTAAAATATCATGAAGATGGTTTATCTCAAAATCATCCTGGTCCTTTCGGGAAAAATCCAGCAGTCCTTTCACAATATCGCCACAACGCTTTGTTTCAGTCTCAATATATTTCAAATGCTTGAGTATAGATTCCTTTTTCGAGTGATAAAATTCAGGACTATCAAGGTGTTTAGATATTAGTTTAGCATAAATTAAAATTCCCGATAAAGGATTGTTTATTTCATGTGCCACTGATGAAGAAAGTTTCCCCAAAGAGGCTATCCTCTCCACATGTATCAGCTCATTCTGTGCTTCAGATAATTCTTCTGTTTTCTTTTGCACCTTATATTCCAGCTGGTGCGACCAGTTATGCAGCTCCCTGGTGCTGGAATCAATATTATCGAGCATATTATTAAAGGCAAGGGATACTTTGCTTAAATCTTCGAGTAAATTAGGTTTAATTTCAAGTCTTATGCTGTTATCTCCTTTCGAAACCGCTTCACTTGCTTCAATAATTGAGTTGAGCGGATCCTTAATTTTTTTTCGGGTAAAAAGTATCAGGAATGTAACCAGCAAGCCGGTGATTATGGTGACCAGCAGAAGAAAATTGGTCGATGACTCATCTACAAAAGTATCAAGGTCCTCTAATGGTAGTTTTATAATCAGCGACCCGAGTATCTCATCACTTTCGCTGTGGGCATGACAGGCAGCCGTTGAGCAGGACTTTTCATTTAATATTGGCTTCCTGATGAGTAAGTGACGTTCATTATCGCCGTTGTGGGTACTTTTACATTCGGGAGATTCGCCAACTATCCGGTAGGCTTTTTCTTTATCAGAGAAAAGGGAGTCCAGATTATTATGGCAATTTTTACAGTTTGGATTCCCCTTATTTTCCTGTACATCGGAAACAGAAGTATAGGCAAGCCTGTCGTCGTGATCATACATATTAACCTCATCAATCCCCGACATAGTGCTAATAATGTCGAGAGTTCTCTGCAACATAGCCTTGTCGTTCTCGAGCATGGAATAGTATAATGCTCCTTCTACAATGGAACTGATGTTTTCTCCATTTTGCCGGATAGATGTATTGAAAAAGTTCACATAAACAGAGCGGAAAACAATATTAAAAAGAATAAACAGGACGATTAATGATACTGTTATAATGAAAACGACACGTCCATAAATTGAAGACCGGAATCTTGTATATTTGGCTATTTTTTCATTTTCAAAACAGCTTTTAAAAAATCTAATTATACGTCCAGGCATCTTCAGATCGAATTAGTAATGGTTATGAATCAAACTATGCAATTAAATGTATAAGGGGGGCTCCTTAATACAGCATCCCCCTTCTACGCAGATTATATATTGTGCTTTCTATATTGTTATGGAAATAACAGTGCAAATTACAAAAAAGCACTTACTCAACACAATTAGAGCTTATATTTTTTTGAATTTTTTTAACTGATAGTGTCAAGGAATTCCTTCTGGAATTTTCGCCAGATTTCTTCAGGCATGGCAATTAACGGATTATCAGACAATTCGCCCCCTTCCTGCAGAATTACCATTGGGGTTTCGGGCACAAGTTGTTTCATCGACATAGCAGCAAAATCCTTGAACCTCGTCAATTCCGACTTTGCCCAGGCCAGGGCATCTTCAGCCAAAAGACAGGAATTGGTATCAGCAAGCCATTTATCTGGTTTGATGCTACAAATCCAGCCTTTACCGTAGGGATCTTCATTCAGTATCTCAGGATTATCTTCAAGTAATGTATTAAAGCTTTGTATTTCACCCGATAATGGCGATACAATTTTTAACAGCTTTCCATTTTGTCTTAATTCTGCAATTAATTCTCCTTTTTCTACCCGATCGTCGGGATTCTTAAGATTGCCTAATTCAACCCCACCGGTGATATGCATTAGAAGGTCGTCGAGACCAAGCCTTGCGTAACCCGATTTTTCCAGATGAGCCCAGGTGTGATTTTTACTGTAAAACAGACCTTGAGGTATGCGCAGTATACTTTCATTTAAAACTCCTGATGCTTCACCTGCTTTCACTTTTATTTTTAGAGGTTTGTTTAGTAATCTCCAAAAAGGGACTACCAGAATCAGAAAAGCTATTATTATTAAATATTCAATACCCTTGGTATCAAAAATATTCGTGTATGTAAATCCTTCCATTTTAGTATGTTTTATTTATGCGAATTAATGTTTCTTTGCCCAGGCTGGCGATTCTCTCAGAACGGGTAATCGTCTTACTATCCATCTGAATATCCACATTTCGATGAAAAGCACTGTTAATGTTACTACAATCTCCATCCATGAAGGAACATAGTGTACTGCAGCATCCCATCTGAATCCGATAATGCTTATATTCAGCCGATTAACAATGATGCCAAGCATGGTAATTAAGGCTGCAACTTTTATCAGGAATGTATTTTGTTGCCTGTAACTATAGAAGAAAAGTACCATGGGTAGCAGTACAAATCCCAGCATCTCAGTAAGGTACCAATATCCCATTGGTGTATTTATCAGATCCCAGTGTTTGCCATGGACAAATGTAAGTAACTGCAGAAAAAAGTATATGAACATGGTCATGGTGCAAATTTTTGAGAGTCCTAAAAGTATTCCATTATGTTCTTTATGATTTTTACTGCTTATCTGATCTGAGAACACTTTCTGACTAATTGATCCTTCGAAAATAACCATGGATAGACCTGCAAAAATACTCGACACAAAAAACAGGATAGGGATAAATTCAGAATACCACAGAGGATGTATTTTCTCTTTAGCCATTAAAAAAAGAGCTCCTAAACCTGATTGGTGAAGGGTGGATAAGGTAATACCGAAAATTACCGCTGCAACTGTCATTCCTGAAAGAATATTTCTTGCCCTTTTGGCTCCTATCCATTCAGCAATAGCGGGAGAAAACTCAATAAGCTGAGCTATCATATAGAGCAGAAAGTGCCATGCCACAAGAAAAAGAACCGAGCTTACTCCAAAGCTGTTTCCAATAATTGGATTTATCACGTTCCAGGGTCTTCCAAGGTCGAGGAGGAGGGCTCCGGCATAAAAAACATAGGCCAGGAATCCATTTAATACGGTTACCCTAACAATGGATTGATATTTTTTAATATTCAAAATATAAACCATAAAGGTAATTACGTAGGCACCACCGGCGAAGGCGACACCCGTTACTACATCAAATCCTATCCACAATCCCCAGGGAACTTCCTGTGTTAAATTTGTGACCGATCCTATTCCCTTGGCAAATCGTATTACTATTAATACCAATCCAAGAATAATTACCGGTACAGAGATAATATTGAATGGGGTAAAGTATTTTCCACGGGGTTTTAATTCGGAAACAAGAAATTTCCATACAGAACCGCCATCATTATCTTTTGCTACAATAATTTCTGTGTTACTCATTGTCTTCTTCTTTATTTTGGTTTTTCTTAGTTGATTTATGCATTCCCAGTAAAATAGCCGGCCAAAGAATAAATATCGAAGGCACACTATAGAGGAATCCTTTGGTTAGTTCAGGATAGGGTTTGGTTTGAAGATTTGTATTTAAACCTAATTCTTCGAAGGGAACAGATGAAATATATAGATTTCCTGTGCCACCTGCCTCGTGCTCCCCATAAATTCCATCGTAATACAGATCAGGATTGTCGTTTATTCTTCTGCGTGCTTCAGCAATAAGCTCTCTTCTGGTTCCGAAAGTAAGAGCTTCTGCAGGACAATTTTCGACACAGGCGGGAAGTTTTCCTTCCAAAACCCTGTCGTAGCACATATCGCATTTTACGATCTTTGGATTCGAACTGTGGTATTCAAATTTTGGCACATCATAAGGACATGATACCATACAATACCGGCAGCCCATGCATTTGTTGTCCCTCCAGATTACCGGCCCTTCTTTGGTTTTATACATTGCCATAGTAAGGCAGGCAGCGGTGCAGGCCGGTTGATTGCAATGCATGCACTGATTTTTAATATACAACTCGCCCTGACTTGTTTCACGGGCGTTAATTACCAATCGCCGGTTTTCGTTGGTTTTTCTAACCACACCGGCCAGAGGCATATCTTCGGGATCTGGTTCGGGTAACGAATTCGACTCAGCGCAGGCATATTCACAACCCTGACATCCAATACATCGTGTTGAGTCGTGAAGGATACCGTAGAATTCAATTTCATTTTCATTTTCTTTTTCCGGGCTGGCACTCAGTTTTTTACCCAAACCGAGTGATACTCCGGTTACTCCAATTACTTTGAAGAAGTTTCTTCTATTTATACTCATTGTTTGTAGAATTATATAGTTGGTAAAAGATTAGTTGAACTTTTGTTCCTGATTTATAAATCTAATTTGAAATTCCTCCCAGATTTCCGGTCCGCACATTTCCAAAAGACTGTCTTTTAATTCTCCACCATCCTGCATCACAAATTGAAGCTGTTTTTGATCCTCAGGTTTAATTACAGAGGATAAAAAATCCTTAAGTCTTGAAAACTCATTCTTAAGCCATGTTTTGTATGTTTCACCCATAAGGAATGCTTTGATTTCTTTCAACCAGTTGGCTGATTCAATCACATAAACCCAACCCTCTGAATAAGGATCTGAATTTATTATGGACGAATTGCTGTTTAATTTTAGATTGTTTTCTCTAATTACACCAGACACGGGCGATTGAATATTCAGGTGCTTGCCATGTTGTACGAGGGATAAGAAGGTTTCTCCTTTTTTAATGCTTTCTCCCGGATTTTTCATTTTTATCTTTGTAATCGGACCGGTAACATGCTGTAGAAAATCGTCTATTCCTATTCTCACATTTCCATCCTTTTCCATAAAAGCCCAGGTATGAGATTTGTCAAAAAACAATCCTCCCGGGACGTTTATCGAGCCGGCTCCGAAATTAGGAGTAGTGGCTGTTATGACTTCCTCCTCTTCTTTAATTCCGGAAATGAGGTTTCTGATGTATAAAAACACGAGAAATATCAAGGATGCCGAGGCAAGCATTATCAGCATTATAAATAGGATGTTAAGCGATTGCAGAGGTTTGTTTTGAATATCAACCACTGGAATTTCGCTGGCATATAAACTTTGAATTTTTCCTTGTCTTTCGCTGTAAAGAAGCTCTGAATAGCCATTAGAAAGGAGGAATTGCTGACCATCAGTAATGAGCCATTCGATAAAAGCAAGTTCTGCTTCCTCAGCAGGCTGTTCACCTGCAACTGCGTAAATAGTGCTATATAGAGCTTTTGGATACTTTCCAATCCAGATGCCCCTCTCAAAATCGCTTGAATTAGCATAAATATTTTCAAAATAATCAACCATTTGGTTGTTATTGAAATCGATTGGTATCAGACTCAGACCTTCTTTAAGTTCCTTATTTTCAATATTCAGGATATCTACAAGCTTGCAGAAACCAATAGCGTATTTATCATTTTTTATCCGGGTCAACATCTCTTCAGCATTCTCAACACTATTTCCATGCACAGAAACTGGATCTGATTTAAGGAAGTCTGCCAGATGCAATCTGAAGGCTTCATTATTAAGGCAATAGCATGTTAGTGGAACAGACAGGTTTTTATTAAGCAAGCTACCCCAGTTTTTATTTTCCTTCCTGCTATAAGCATTTGCAAAATCTTCGGGACTTATTCCTGTTTTGTAGATTTCATCAAGATATGGATTCGTGCTGTTCATTACTGGCACAATTATATCTCTTCCTACTGCCAGTTTCCAGGAAGAGTTGGAAACTTTGGCTGATAGTTTATCATTGCTTATCAATGCAATATTTTTAGAGCCTTTAATCTTTTGATCCATATCAGCAGGTAAGCTTTCTGAAACGATGATCTTAGCGTCCGGGTAGCTCTTATTATACTCATCTGCCAGAATGGAGCTTAACGAAAGCATATCTGCACTTGTCCAAACATGAATTGAATCTTGCGCACTTGTATTGTGCTCTGATGACATTGTGCTTGCCGGAAAAACAAAGAGCAATGTCAGGGAACTGATTAATAGAATTAAATTTTTCATTTTAGTGTTATTTATTGACGGGTTATTTTTTTCAATTTTAAAGCTGCGTTTACTGTGTTTTATTTTTTATGGTTAACACAGTCCATTCAAACCACATGCCAATACCTTATAACTATATGTTATACAGGAAAATACGAAGAATTTAAAAAGGGGTGCGAATAAGATGTACTGTTGAAAATAACAACAGATAGCAAACAAAGCAGTGTGAAGTATAAGAAAATCAGAACGATAGAGCGACTGTTGTAAAATACAGCAGCTGTGGTAAAAAACAACAGTACCGTCTAAGTGTCAATGGTAATAAGTGTTTCACGACTTGTTACCCGGGTTTTTAATTGTGATAAAAATTGCATTTTTTATCATAGAAGTGCCGGTTTGACAATGGAAAAATGGAGTGATGAGAAAATACACAATGACTGAGTATTACCAGATATTCTCCATATCCTCAGCCTGATATTGGTGATCTCTTTTTTTCCAGGTGCTTGCTTTTGCATGCCTTATATTCAGCGGATCTTTTTTTGTAAGCCGGTATAAAAGAGAAATTGGAAATAAAATAAAATAGAAAATGCTGCCCAGAACTAGTTTTGAAACAAAGAAGTTGAGGATTTCTGCGAATTTAAACCACAGAACAGCGATTACTTCTGCCAGAGGTTTTATTAAAATACCGGTAATCCCAAAACCAAAGGCGATGTATAGAAAAGCCATAAGAGGTTTTAATATAAACAGCAATAGGAAGGCTGAGCTTAAAACTAGGCTTGTTTCGAGGGCTTTTTCCCGGCTAATCTTTTTCATTAAAACAATGTATAAATAAATGGTGCGATGGCGCTGCCGCTGCTAAAAACAATTAGTATTCCAAAGAAGAGCAGGATGATAATTAAGGGTAACAACCACAACTTCTTTCTTTCACGCATATATTTCCAGAGATCTGATAAAAATTCCATTTCTATTTTTTATTTTTTTACGAAAATACTTTCTTATATAAAAAAATCCTAATCAAGCTTAAACTCCTCCTGCCATTCACTCTTCTGATTCCATGCGGGTTGTTCAGTTTTATTAAAAATAAAATCACCCATTACCAGATAGTCCATTTCGGTACGCATAAAACAGCGGTATGCTTCTTCTGGAGTGCACACAATGGGCTCGCCTCGTACATTAAAGCTGGTGTTTACAATAAGGCCAAAACCGCTAATCTTTTTATACGCATTTATTAGTTCCCAATAACGGGGATTGGTTTCTTTATGAACGCTTTGTACCCTTGCAGATAAATCGATATGGGTAATGGCGGGAATCTGGGAACGATTTACATAAAGCCTTTCCCGTATGGGCAATGATTGATAATTTTCCGGCAATTTATTCAGGTATTTTTCTTTTACCTGACCCACCATAAGCATATATGGTGAACTATTTATTAAATCAAAATACTCCTTCATGTCCTCTGTAAGTACGGAAGGGGCGAAGGGTCTGAAACTTTCACGGTATTTTATTTTCAGGTTGAGCTTAAGCTGCATATCCTTATTCCGGGCATCGCCTAAAATGCTTCTGTTTCCCAAAGCTCTGGGTCCAAATTCCATTCTGCCCTGAAACCATCCAACCACATTTCCATCTGAAATAATTTGGGCTGCTTCCTGTGCCAAATCCTTAAATTCATCAATTTTCCTGTAAACGGCAGAAAAAGACTTTGCAGTGTGGGCAATTTCCTGATCGGAGAATTCGGGACCCAGATAGCTGCCCATCATTTTATCAGTATCTGATTCTTCCCTTTTATTTCCATAGAATAAATGGTAGGCGGCATAAGCTGCACCCACTGCACCACCGGCATCTCCGGCTGCTGGCTGAACGAAAATATTTTCAAAAAGACCTTCTTTTTCCAGTTTCCCGTTGGCCACACAATTCAGGGCTACACCGCCGGCCAGACATAGATTTTCAGAATTTGTCAGTTTCTTAAGTTCTCTGGCCATGGCAATTACAATCTCCTCCGTAACCAACTGAATGGCATATGCCAGATTTGCGTGATGTTGCTCAATTTCAGCTTCAGATAGCCTTCTTTTAAAACCAAATAATTTCTCCCATTTCTTATCCTGAACCATTCTCAACCCGGTGGCGTAATGAAAATATTTCTGATTGAGCCAAACCGATCCATCTTCATTTATTTTTACCAATTTGCTCTTAATAATCTGTATGTATGTCTCAACCTCCTTGCTCCCGGGTATTCCGTAAGGTGCTAATCCCATAAGTTTATATTCACCGGAATTCACTCTAAATCCGAGGAAATAGGTAAAGGCTGAATACAATAATCCAACCGAATGAGGGAAATGCAATTCCTTAAAATTCTTAATTGTATTTCCGCTTCCATAACCCAGAGAGGCTGTTGCCCATTCACCAACTCCATCTATGGTTAGAATGGCCGCTTCCTTATATGGGGAGGCGAAAAATGCACTGGCTGCATGGGAGAGGTGGTGTTCAGGGAAGAGTAATTTCAGATCTTTCTTAGAATAAGATCCGATTTTTGATAGTTCGTCGTGTATGATTTTCTTCAGAAAAACTTTCTCTTTTATCCATGCAGGAATAGCAGTCACGAAGGAGGCTACCCCCTTAGGAGAAAAACCATAATAGGTTTCAAGCAGTCGTTCAAACTTCAGAAGGGGCTTATCGTAGAAAACAACAGCATCCAAATCAATAATGCTTATAGCTTCATGATGTAAACAGTAATTAATGGCATTTACAGGAAAGGAATGATCGGCTTTTTTTCGTGTAAAACGTTCTTCCTGGGCAGCAGCTACAATTTCCCCATCAATAATAAGGGCTGCTGCTGAATCGTGATAAAATGCTGAAATGCCTAGTATTTTCAATTTAATTTGTTTGTTGTGCTTGTAGAAGCATATTTGTTAACATCTGTGTGGAGCCTGAGTTTGGATCGTTTGTCTTTAATTTTTTTAACTGTGATTCCGCCTCATCGTATTCCCCCAGATCAATATTTAGTTTAATTATTTTCGTTAAAAATTGCGAATCAAAACAGAACTCGCTATAAACCCTGTTAAACTGAGTGAGAGCCATTTTGTTTTCCCCCATTTCCAGATAAATTTCTCCCATAAGTTCGCGGGCAATATGTGAGTCGTATATTTTAAGAGAGGATTCCAATGTTGATAAGGCCTCGGAAAGTTTTCTTTCAGAAATAAATTGTTTGGCTGTACTAATCTGTGGGCTGGTTTTGAAAGGTATATAATTATAATAGCTATAATTTTCAGGAGGAATACTCAGGTACTCTCCGGCATTATTTTCCTTAAGCTTCGCGGCAATCGCAACGGCCTCTTTCGGCAGCTTAATATAACTGTAAGCGATATATAATTTGCCTAGGATCTTAATTTTATCATTGTCGTCTGCAGCGCTTTCGAAAGCCTGTTTAAAACTGCTGATAGCATTTTCATAATCAGCCTTTATCAGGTAAATTTCACCCATCCTGTAACTGGCATAAAATGATTTCTCATATTCCAGAGACTTTTTAAAGTATTTTAAAGCGAGGGGCAGGTCGCCAAGATTTATGAGAATGCCTGCCGCATCGCGATAGTTTATTGCGAGGTAAGGATTGGTATAAAGTATGGCTTCGTATTCATAATAGGCTGCAGGAAAATTTCCGGCTGCTGAATACGACTTAGCCAGGTCAAGCCTTAAGTCGGTTATAGATAATTCAGGATCTCTTATTGCTTTGATGGCGATAGAATCGAGTTTCGAAACGGGTCGGTAGGTTTTAAGATAATCGGGAATATTGGCATTGATGGGAACGAAGGGCCAGTAGTGTTTTATATTTGCAACACGATGATATGCAAGCAAAATATCAAGTTCCGTGTACCCCCAGTTTTGTTTTATATAATCAGTGGAGTGGATTTCATTCTCTTCAATATTTCCGGCTACTTCTGATTTAATAATTTCGGAATAGAAGGCATCGGCCATTAAAAAACTCCCGTCGATATTGGGATGTACATGTTCTGTTAGTAAGTTGTTTCCGATTAAATTATGACTTGAGTGTGACTGAAAACTACTCAGCATGGGCACAGCATAGGTTTTATATTCTTCTGAAAGCTTCAGAATTATTTGGTTAATATCTTCGCTGGCTCTGAAACGAACTGCATCCAGATCTTTGGCTTTATAAAATAGTTCGTAAGCCACATCATAATCTGCCATATTGTATGCTTGTGCAGCCTTGCTGAAAACTTTCCCTGCTTCGTCATTAGTACCGGTGGAAACGGAGCTTAAAGGGCGAATATCTTTAACATTGCTTACCAGATTGCTTAAAAATACCGGAATTTCATCCTCACTTAACCACCTGATCAGATCGCCCATATTTTCTTCATAATTTTTCAGCGCCAGCTTATATTCATCGCTGTTGTATTCAATATTGCTATTCCCAACAATGCGCTTCATCAGGGTGCCATGAACCTGTTCTGACTTCGCAGCTGCTATTTTTCCAATGGTTGAACTGGCAATGTTACGGATGAGCTGATATACTCTGAAATCTATGAGATAAAGATGAAGGCGTGTAAGAAATCTGCTTTTACTCATGCTTTCATTGGATCCCACTCCGAAGGCTCCGTAGAATTCGTTATGTCCGGCATAAATCAATACCGCATCGGGTTCGTATTTACGAATCTGGCGACCAAAATCGCGCAAGGTGAAACTGTTAACAGCTGTGATTGCGGTGTTTATTACTTCAATATGTTTGTTTGGGTAGGTTTCCTCGAGTCTTTTGTGCAGGATGCGGGAAAACATCAGATTGTATGAATAAGGAAATCCGACTACTGTTGAGCTCCCCATCACAAATATCCTAAATGTTCCTTCCGCTTTTTTCTTCAAAAAAATATCATTTGGAGGAAGAGAATATTCGAATTTTTGAAAATATTTTTTTCCTACAATTGGATTAACTATCAGATAATCCTCGTAACCTTCGATTGGATTTTCGGTAAACAAACTCAGATTATCACCATAAGAAACCAGTCTTAAACCTCCTTCAATAAGCAAAAGGAAAATCAAAGGAATACTTAAGGTAATGATTTTAAAAAGCCATTTATTCGAGCCGCTTTTTTCTTTCCCGGAAGCTTTGATATTCATCGGTTCAATTATGATTTAGGGCAGGAAATATAGGCATATTATTTCTTTTTGCAAAGTGTTTCGACATCCTTAGTTTGCCTGACAATTCCTCAGATTGTTGATTATTCAGTGAATAGTAATATGAAATGATTATTATGATCAGTACTTTTTGAAAGAATTTGTTAATAAGACCAAAATAATAGGTTTCAATTTTTTTCTATCTTTCCAATTCATTAGCGATACATTTCCCTTTTTCAGGATTTAATTCGCGCAATTCTACAAGCAGATGAACACAAAAACCCGCCTTTTAATACTAGCATTAACAGCAGTAATTATCAATATTAGTAAGGTTGAAGCACAAAAAGCCAACTATACTACCCGGCAAGGTATGACCATCGGTTTCGGAGTAGGAGGAGCCTACCAACAATCGGATATTGCGAATTCTATTGGGGTGGGCTACGACTTTACATTGGGCAGTCAGCTGTACAAAAGGGAAGGAGCATTCCTCAGCGCCGATTGGAAGTTTAGATTTCTGGCAGGTGAGAACGCAGCTTACGATCATAGAATAAATACTGACAGCAGCTATAGCAATCTGAATTACAGATTTTTTAATTACGATCTTGAACTTGGTCTAAGCCTTAATCGATTGCGTGAGAGGACAAGGATCGTTGTCACAGGTTTTGCCGGGGCGGGAATTACTCACGGACGCTCCTTTACTGATTTGCTCGACGAAAACTTTGCTCCATACGATTTCAGGAGCATCGATCCGAATCAGGATCAGAAACAAATTTATGCCGATTTAATGGCACTTAGCGATAATGATTTTGAAACCAGGGTTAATAACAAGGCTGCATTATTACCAACTGTGGGAATATTTATTGGATACCAGTTTTCCCCTTCTTTTTCAATGGGAATTGAGCATAAAACTAATTTCTCACTTTCGGAGCAAAACGGCTTAACCGGGATAAATATTGACAACAAAATTCTTGATGGTTCAGGCATGGATAAAAATCACTATACCACCCTGGGCTTCAAATGGAATCTTGGACGCAGATCTTACAGCAGTAATTATATTCCAAGGGAAAGCCCGATAACTTATACACCAGAAGTTATTCAACCTTCAAATGCAAATCCAACAGTTAGCAATCCGGTTGTTTCTGTTTCTGAAACACCTCCGACAGTTAAAATTATCGATCCGGCTACCAATCCTTATAAAAGCTCTTCAAACTTTATAAGCATTAAAGCCAGGGTTCAAAATGCTGAAGGCTACAACCAAATCGTTTTCTATCAGGATGGGCTTGAAAAAACAAACTTCACCTACAATAGTTATACAAATATCTTTGCCATTGGAGTAAATCTGCATAGTGGCGACAACAGCTTTCGGATTGTAGCTACAAATTCGGCCGGGACAGCGCAGGACAGGCTTATTGTTATTCATGAGAAAACAAATGCATTGATTTATCCTCCAGAGGTTAATTTCACCTCACCTGCGGAACAGGTTCATCACTCAAACACCGACAGGATGGATATTTTGGCTCAGGCGAAATTTGTGAGCAACAAGGAAGAGCTAATGCTAATTTTGAACGGGAGAAATATTCCCTTCGATTTTCAGCCCGGTACAGGAATTGTCAGAGCATTAATAAATCTGAATGAGGGATCAAATAGTTTGGAGATTACTGCAAGTAACCGCACAGGAACTTCAAAAGACCGGATGGAAATTATTTTTAGCAGACCGGTGCAGGAATTTATTCCTCCTCCCTCAGTTCGAATAATAAATCCGCCAACTTCAATAATTGTTAGTGAAAATGTATTCCCATTTCGGGCGCAAACTTCTAATATTCATTCCAGGAATGAGATTACCATACTTATAAACGGTATCAGGTACGATAATTTCAATTTTAGCAATACCGGAGAGCTAAGTTTGAACCTTAGCTTAAAGGAAGGACTCAACAACATAGAAATAATTGGTAGAAATGAATCGGGTCAAAGATCTGCAAATACTACCATTACCTATAATATCCCGGTGAGAATTAATCCCCCGTCGATACATATTCAGACGCCATCCAATAATCCTTATAGTACATCTGAATCATCTATAGATATTAAGGTGTTTATTTCGAATGTGAAAGGCAGAGAGAACATCAGCCTTCAAATTAATAATGCGTTTACCAACAATTTTAACTTTAATAGTAATTCGGGTGAATTAACCATTGGATTTGATTTAAGGCAAGGGCAGAATATCGTGAAAATTTCGGCAGAGAACGAGGCAGGAAAAGATTTTAAATCTTTAAGTATTATCAGGGAAATAAGACAATGTCCGCTTCCGGAAATAAGTCTTCCTGATTTTGGAAGGGAAATGCCAACTACAGAAAATAAAAACTATAATTTCAGAGCTGAAATAAAGAATATTTCTAATAAAAATCAGTTGAAACTTTTGGTAAACCGGATTGAGGTTCCGTTTAGCTTTAATGGGTTTACTTTGAATTATATGGCAAGTCTCCAAAAAGGGATTAATAGTTTCGAGCTTACTGCAAGGAATGAATGCGGAAGCGACAGCAAGAGTGTAAGTGTGAGTTTGGAGGAGCCTTGTCAGGCGCCGGTGATTGGTTTTAGCCTTATTCCTGCAAATCGTGCCGATGCCAACCACGACCTCAGAGGTTCAATTACCAATGTTACCAGCAAAAGCAATATAAGTGTAACGGTAAACGGCAGGGCAGAGCAAGGCTTTCAATTCAATCCCGGAACCGGTCAGTTGAGCGGCAGTTTTAAGTTTAGTTCAGGCAG
>JAIOZM010000117.1 GCA_021740585.1 Bacteroidales bacterium | reverse complement strand
ATTACCAGCATTATCGCCTGTAACAACAAATTCAAAGGGATCGGAGATATATCGATCGTACCGGGTGGTATTCGGATTGAAGAAACTGATATTTATGGGTGAAATCCTGTAATTACCTGCATGTCTCGGTATCAAAACATATTCAAAACTCAGACTTCCTGAAGTACCTGAAAGCTCGTGTTTTAAATTTGCAACTCTTTTTGGTTCAAAGACTTCCAAATCGGGAGGTAAATCCAGTTCAGGTGCCCGGATAAGATCTAAATTTCCTTTCCCGGAATATTTAATGATCAATGAAATGGCATCATTGGTTTGTACACTGTCCTTACTTAAGCTGGAAGTAATTTTAAAATTCCCTACGGCCCCTTTGAAACTCTCCGGTGCATTGGGCGGCAAAGGTTTAATATTCAATGTAAGTGTATTGGACTTAACCGATTGAGGTACATTCTCATAGGAACTAAAAGCATTATCAAAAAACGGATCGTTTAATACATTATTTCTACTTCTAACTCTTTTCTGAATGGTTACATCCATTATGGAAGGCCCAATGGTCACCTCACCCTTTTTTTGGGCCGTGAGAAGATCACGTTTAATAACCTGAGTGCGGTAATTTTGCCCGTCTACGGTTTCATTCATGGCAAAATCGTCGGGTTCGAGAGTTTCTGCCCAGAAGCCCTCATAAGAAGCCGAATTCAAGGCTGTAATCTGCAGCTGTTCCCGCACCAATACTTTCGTTGACAATACAATTTGCTCGCCTTCATAAATGGTTCTTTTGGATGGAATTAGCTGTACCATCACCGATGCAGGCTCACCGGCTGATGCTCCCTCAGATGTACTCGCCGTGGAACCTACTGCTTTGAACCTCACCTCATTTGATTGAAATTCTTTCCTTCCCGACTTAATCACAGCCGGGGGAATTACATATTCGCCTTCCTTGTCGGCAATAAGCACATAAGTATAACTAACTTCTCTTACCGTTTCCATCCTACCGTTTATATTCGAGCTGCGGAATGACGTCATGCTTGAGGGGCCTCCAAGAATCCGTACACCCGAAGGCGGACTGAAGCTCACATCGCCTTGTGTGTCACCCGAAACCGCATAATTAAAGGCTGTTCCGGCATTCACTACTGCAGGAGCACTGGCTTTAAAAGTTTTATCCTGGGCATACGACACCAGACTCATACCGAAATAAATCGATAGAAGTAAGGCAATAAACTTAGAATGAGATGATCTTTTTGCCGTTCTCATGTTACCAGTCTTTTTCTGTTTTCACCTTTTTCACCTTGGCTTTTTCCTTATCCACTTTTTCCTTCACTTCCTTTTCCTGTTGCTGAATTGCCTGAAGTATCCTCGCCACATCTTCTTCAGATAATTCCTTAGTCTCAGCAGCTTGTTGCTCCTGTTTCTGCTCTTCCTGCTGTTGCTCTTGCTGCTGTTCTTGCTTCTCTTGCTCTTGTTCTTGCTCTTGCTCTTGTTGATCCTTATTCTCCTGATCTTTCTTCTCCTGATCCTTCTTCTCCTTATCCTGCTGATCATTATTTTTATCCTGATCCTTACTTTCCTGCTCCTGCTGCTTCAACTTAGCCTGTGCATAACTCAGATTATACCTGGTTTCATCATCTTCAGGTCTTAATCTCAAAGAATTTTTATATGCTTCAATGCTCTGGGGATACATTTCCTGCTTCAAAAAATTATTTCCCAGATTATGCAACATATCGGGAAGATGGTCCTGACTATCGCTGTTATTGGCGAGTTTTGTCAGAACTTCGTTTGCCTCTGCGTACTTTTCCTGCTTGTAAAGAGTAGCAGCGGTATTGTAATTTGCCGCAAAGGAGTTCGAATCGACTTCCAGTGCTTTCATAAAATCGAGTTCTGCTGTAGAATAATCGCCTGCCTCATATTTGTTTACCCCTTTTCTGTTATAAGATCTTTCCTTTTGGCTGTATGACCATTGGACAGATATCAAAATAAACAGAATGATTGCTGATATCTTCATCTTATTCAAATATTTTAAATTTTTTCAACCACAAACTTTTTTTCTGCATAACCAGAAACTCAACCAGCAACAAAATCAATGCTATGCCTACAAAAAACTGAAACCTTTCAATATATTCGGCAAAGACTTTGGTTGTATATTCCTCGGTCTCCATTTCATTTATCTTTTGCATCAATTGTTGCAATCCGGCTGTATTCTTCCCTGCTCTCACATAATACCCTTTTGTAATGCTCGATATTTGCTTTAAAATGGTTTCATCAAGCCGGGATACGACTACGTTCCCATCCTTATCCCTTCTGAATTCCCTGCTTCCCGGAAAGGTTGGAATAGGCACGCCTTCCGGACTTCCCAATCCGATGCTATGAATTACTATGCCCTTTTCAGCAGCCTCTTTGGCTGCGGCGATAGCATCGCCCTCATGATTTTCACCATCGGTTATAATAATAATCGCCCGGGATTTCCCACCTCCCGAATTTCCATCTGCCGACTCTGGTGAAAAGGAACGACTTGCCAGTTCAATAGCCGATGCAATAGCCGTGCCTTGCTTCGATACAATTTCAGTTGAAACAGAGTTCAGAAAAAGACGGGCGGCGCCGTAATCATTGGTTATGGGAATCTGGGTATAGGCATCTCCCGCAAAAACAATTAAACCCACCTTATCATCCTCCATTTCATTCAGCATTCGATTGAGCGACTGTTTGGCCATTTCGAGCCGGTTGGGCTTAATATCTTCCGACAACATGGAGTTGGATACATCGAGGGCTATTACAATTTCTCTTCCTCTTTTTTGCACTTCTTTGAGCTTCGATCCCACCTGCGGACCTGCAAGAGCAATGATAAGCATTCCGAAAGCAAAAATCCAGATCGCAAACTTTAAGCCCTTCCTGAACCACGATTCAAGTGGAAACAGAAATCCCTTTAGTTCATAGGCAGCAAATTTCTTAAAATTCCTTTTCGACGAATAATAAGCAATGAAGTACAATACAAGCAGAACCGGTATTAGCAGCAATAAATACAAAAATTCTATTCTTTCAAACCTTATCATCTCAATATCTTAATTCAATGATTTTACAATTGTCAGACTCAACACTTTATCAAATAGGATCAATACCAGACCTATGAGTAGAAACAGGAAGTACTCCTCATGTTTTTTGCTGTAATCCTGAGTGTCGAGTATAGTTTTTTCCAGTTTATCAATTTGAACATAAATTTCCTTCAGCGACTGGTTATCGGTGGCCCTGAAATACATTCCGCCTGTTTTCTCCGATATCTCTTTTAATACATCTTCATCAATTTCAACAGGCATTTGCTGAGTACGGGTACCAAAAGGAGTTTGCACCTGGATGGGCGCTGTTCCCTGAGTTCCTACGCCAATAGTATAGATGCGAATACCAAACTCATTGGCAATATCGGCAGCTGTGAGTGGACCAATGGTTCCGGAATTATTCACACCGTCGGTTAATAAAATGATGACTTTCGATACGGCATCGCTGTCTTTTAACCGGTTTACCGATGTGGCCACACCCATACCTATGGCAGTTCCATCTTCAATCATTCCAAAGTTCAGTTCATTTAGCTGATTCACGGCCACAGCACGATCGGAAGTTAAAGGGCAAACCGTAAAACTTTCACCACTGAAAGCTACGATGGCGATTCTGTCATTTTGGCGACCGTTAATAAATTCAGCAGCCACATTCTTTGCCGCTTCCAGCCTGTCGGGCTTTAAATCCATAGCCCGCATACTTCCCGACACATCCAGACAGAGGGTAATATCGATACCTTCGGTAGAGGTCTCACTCCATGAATCTGTCGATTGAGGTCTGGCAATGGCAAGGATGAGAAAAGCCAGTCCAAGTATCTTTAGTGCAAACATTACATGCTTCAGAATTAATCTGAAAGGAATGGCTCCACCTGAGAATAAAGAAACAGAAGACAATTTAATATCAGGCGTATCTTTACTTTGTCTGAGTATATAAAAAACCACCATTAGTGGCAGCACTAACAATAAGTACAATAATCCGGGATTAGCAAAATTATAATTCAACATATCTTAACTATTTTGCTTTTTATTTTCTGTTTCAACCTGAATTTTTTCAGGATTGAAAGCTTCAACAACTTTTGTTTTTTCTACGAATATATATGCCTGATTCAAATGAGTTTCGTTTTCAGACGGATCAGGATTTTCTTTGGCAAATTTTACCAGGTCAGAAAGATTCAGGAGTCTCTCCAGTATTTCAATCTGAAAATCGTCGTCGTATGAATACTTGCGGAAGCTCTCCAATATTTCCCAGGTAACCGACTCCATGGCAGGAATATCATATCTGTCTTCGATATAGGTTCTGATGGTATCAGACAATTCAACATAATAATCCTTTACCTTACCTTTTTGCCACAATTTTGTTTCCTTAATCTTGTCAAGTTTAGATAAAGCCTTGATGTGAGCAGGAATTTTTTCTATCCGTTCTGCCTCTTTCTTGTCTTTCTTCAGGTACCACATTAAAACTAGAATGGCTACAACCGCAGCAAGGCCACCCCCAATCCATGGAAGAAAAGGTACAAGTTCTGCGAGTTTAAAGGGTGTTTTCACCACATCCTTAATATCCATAATATCTTTTGTGGTATCTACTTCAGGAGAATAAACCTGCAATAATAATTCCCCGGTATACAGGGTGTCGAGACTTTTATTTGTATTGACAAGAATTTCCATTGAAGGAATTACATATTCACCCGAATCGAAAACAGTAAGGAGAAAATTCTGGATATAATAATGCTGGTCATTTTGAAAAGCTGAATCGTTCATCTCTGCCAGAACCTCAATGCCTGCATTTTCGAATCCATGCTTATCGCTTACAAAAGAATGAATGGGACTGGCTGAATTCAAAACCAGGCTATATGACAATTGTTCCCCAATCATAATGCTGTCTTTATCGAGAAAGGACTGCAAGCCGATCTGACTAAACAAAGGGATGTTTGTAAATACTAATACTACTATAAAAAAAAGTCTGTTCATTTATCTTCTTTTAAACAATCCCAGAAGAGGTCTCACATAATCTTCTGAGGTATTTATACTGGTATAATCTATGCTGTTTTTCACAAAAAGATTCTGAAGCACATCCATTCTCCCCCTCCAGTTATCGGCATAATCTTTTCTTACAGAGGCCAGGGACGTGTCAACCCACCTTACTTTGGATGTTTCAGGATCCAAAAATTTTACCAATCCGATATCAGGCATCTCTGTTTCCCGCTTATCGTATATATTCAGTGCAACCACATCGTGCTTTTTACGGGCCACTTTGAGAGAATTTTCGAAGTCGGGAACCATAAAATCAGATAATATAAACGCGGTACAGCGTTTCTTGATAACATTGCTTAGAAATTTCAAAGCTTCGGTAAGATCACTTTTATTACTTTCCGGTTTAAATTCAATTAACTCTCTGATTATATGAAGAATGTGCTTTCTGCCCTTTTTGGGAGGAATGTACTTTTCAACCTTATCACTAAAAAATATGACACCGATTTTATCATTATTCAGAATAGCGGAAAAAGACAAAACAGCAGATATTTCGGTAATAACATTCTTCTTAAGCTGAGAAAGGCTTCCAAAATTCCTCGATCCGCTTACATCGATAAGCAAAACAACGGTAAGCTCCCGTTCCTCTTCATAAATTTTTACATAGGGATGATTGTATCTGGCGGTGACATTCCAATCGATATTCCGGATATCGTCGCCATAGAGATATTCGCGTACCTCCGAGAAAGTAACACCTCTGCCTTTGAAGGCACTATGATACTCTCCTGCAAATACCTGTCGCGTTAAACCGCGTGTTTTTATTTCGATGGTCCGAACCCTTTTCAGGAGTTCTGATGTTTCAACTTCAGCCATTTTAAAAAACCTTCTTTAGAAACTACTTTTTTTTTACCCTCACAATAAAGTACCACTCCTCCTCTTCCAGAGTAACATTATAAGTTTCATTCCCCAGCTTATATTCCCACAGGAATTTATCCTTTTTCTTATATTCCTTATCTAAATCCTTTACAACAAAATCGTACTCTGAATAATCGCAAACCGTGCGAGTATGAACAGAAATATCCTCTTCTGAAAAGAAAACAATAAAGGTTTTTGTTCCTGCGGAGTTTACAAATTTCAGGTAATTAAACTTCTGATTCTTTGTAACATCATCGGGATAGAACCCTGCTTCCTTTGCTAATAATTTGGTTTTCTCTTTGTCTATTCCAATAAAATGCTGTGCACTGAGATTCGCTCCAAAGGAAAACAAGATTATAGCTGTTAAAAGGATTGATTTCTTCATACGCCGGATTTTATGGTACTTCTACTTTATTTAGAATTTCCCTGATTATATCTTCAGAACTAATATTTTCAGCCTCAGCCTCGTAGCTTAAACCGATTCGGTGACGTAATACATCGAAGCACACGGCTCGTATATCTTCCGGAACCACATAACCTCTTCTTTTAATAAATGCGTAAGCTTTAGCTGCTTTAGCCAGATTAATACTTGCTCTTGGGGAGGCACCGTATTGAATCATATTTTTGAATTTGCTTAAATCAAAATTTTCAGGATTTCGGGTAGCAAAAACAATATCGAGTATGTAGTTCTCAATTTTCTCGTCAAGATAAACTTCCTGCACCACTTGTTTTGCTTTCAGGATATCGGCGGTTTTAAGGATTCTGGAAGCTACAGGAAAAATCTTTTCCAGATTCTCCCTCATAATAATCCGTTCCTCTTCTTTTGTTGGATAGCCCACAATTACCTTCAGCATAAATCTGTCGACCTGAGCTTCAGGCAATGGGTAGGTTCCCTCCTGCTCTATCGGGTTTTGCGTGGCCAAAACAAGGAAAGGTTTTTCCAGTTTGAATGAATTTTCCCCAATGGTTACCTGTTGTTCCTGCATAGCTTCAAGCAATGCACTCTGCACTTTTGCCGGAGAACGGTTTATTTCATCGGCCAGAATAAAATTGGCAAAGATGGGTCCTTTTTTCACCAGAAACTCTTCCTTTTTCTGACTATAAATCATGGTTCCGATTAAGTCGGCCGGCAGCAGATCGGGTGTAAATTGAATACGACTGAATTTCGCATCGATTGTATCTGCCAGAGTTTTAATCGACAAAGTTTTAGCCAGACCCGGAACCCCTTCGAGTAAAATATGACCATCAGAAAGCAAGCCAATCAGTAAACTTTCCAGCAGATGTTTTTGTCCAACAATAACTTTATTAATCTCAATATTTATCAGGTCAATAAATTCACTTTCCTGCTTAATACGTTCATTTAATTCTTTAATATTTACCTGTTCACTCATAGTTTTACAATTTAAGAAATATCGCGACAAAAATCGTTATTTATTTAGGTTTATCAAAATCAGAAACGTGGATTTGGGATGGAATTGGTGGAAAATTGCGTTAAAAAATGTTAAAGGCGTTGAAGGGGCTGATTAAATAATAAAAATTCCAAATAGAAGATTTTTAATACTAACGAATTGCATATACAGATTCTTGATTGCTCAAATCAAATACGTACAAATGCCATAAGTGTTCAGAAATGAGTCTTCAGAGTAAGGTCTCACAAGGAAGGTAAAAATATGAGATTGCTTCGCTGCGCTCGCACTGAGGCATTGCATGTGTTTTAAAGTAGGTTACAACATTTTCAAATACATCTTCGCCTTAAAAGCTAATCGATTAGCGAAAGTTAGTTTCAACAGATTCTTCAATATCAAGCTTTATCAATTCCCAATATTTATCTTTTAAACAAATAGGGTTAAAATCTAAATCAGCTTTTTCAAAATCTGTTAATTTTATAATTAATTCCTCTTTGGTATGACTATAAGGATAACGTTTTTCAAAGAAACTTAGCATTTCCTGCCACGAAAATCGCTGCATTAATTCATGAATATCCCAAAAATCTTTCTTTCTCCCATTGTGCCCAATAAGCTCTAATTTCATCGCAATGATTTCTTCCAAATGAGATAGCCTAAGTTCCTGATATTTTAATACAGGATATTGAAAAGCGTCTGTATAAAACAAATCAAGCTTTACGGTATCCGCTTTCGAATTACCAATAAAATATGATTTTCCTAAACTATCGTTTCCACTGAGTCCATAGTCAACATATTTAAATGATTTGGAAAACAATTTATTTATGGCAACAAAATCAACTGATTTATACTCAGCATCTGAAAACATATCTATGTCAATAGAAATTCTATGGCCTAAGATTAAACTTAAACAAGTACCTCCAACGAGTCTAAATGATTTCAGTTCTTCAAAACCCATTAACTTGTTCAATACCTGCCATAACAATTCAGATACTGTTTCCTTGTAAATTTTCATCTGGAGATGTATTTCTCTACATTTTGGTCAAATGCAGGTAAAAAACTAGTTTTTATATTTTGCAGTTCACTCTTTACAGTTTCATATCCGTAAAAATTTATAATCTCAGAAATTTCAAGACTATTACCTCGTTCAAATATTCTTTTTACTATTGCATACCGATTTTTCATCCAATCTATCCTGCTAAAATCTGTATCCCAAAATAATACCTTTCTGATATCAGGAATAGATTTATAATCATATTTTGAGTTCGCTTGCTTAATATCAAAGCTTGCTTGTAATAACATAAAGTAATCAGATTCAACCTCCAATTTCAGCCCTAACTTTATAGATAGTTTCGGATTGATGCTCCTTTTAGCTTTTAATATGGCACTAATTGTTTGTGCATGTTCATTTACCATCAATGCTAAGTCTTTGTTTTTCCATCCCCTCTTGCTAATCTCTCGCTTCAAAATTATTCCGGGGTGAATTCCTTTTATTTTATCTATCTTAGGTAGCATGTCTGTTGAATTTTACCACTCAAAATTACGGTATTTTATAATAATAAACAAATCTGTTTATTTTTATAGAACGATATCTATTTCTCCAGCTTAATGGATAATTTCCACCAGATTATGATACTTACAACACCTCAATTTCCCTGAAATGCAATTCTCTGCTTAGAAAAACCGAACCTAAAATCCCATGGATAAATATTTACTGCTAGTTCTTTATAATCTTCCGCTTGAAATACCCGTCATCAGTAACAAGCCTTACCAAATAAACACCCTCGCTCAACTCACCAACATCTATGCCTGCCCTGCAATCTGTTGTGCTTTTCACTAAAACCCCATTCATATTGTAAATCTCCAGCTTAACTATTCTGTTGGGTGAATTAATGAATAAATGATCATCCACCGGATTTGGGTACAAGATAAGATCATAAATCCCGACTTGCCTATTGCCTGTATTTTCGGCGAAAGTAAGGCTCATATAATACAGATTGGCGGTCTCCGACTTTGTGATCTCATAGTCACCGGCAGGTAAATCAGCACTAAGAATTCCAGCGCTTGCATAATGAAGTTCGCCATTGATTTTAATTGCTCCTGAAAAATCTGAGTTAAAAACCAATACCAGAGTGGCTGCCTCAGCCGAGGTAAATGTTATGATGGTTGAAGATTCTATTTTCAAACACTGAGTTAGCGTTAGCGTGTCATAGTTAACTGTGCCTTTAGAATCAGAAAGGTTTCCTGTAATATTAAAGAAAGAACTGGATTTGCCTGAAAGGGTAAAATTATGCACTAAATCTCCTTCAATTTCACCTCCGGTTCCTCCGGTTCCACCACTACCGGAAAGGGTATCGCCCTGGATTGAAACGAGGCTGGTTTCATAGGCAGCAAGTGCCGCCTTAAGTTCCGGAATTACATCGTAGGAAGCATCATCCACTTCATTATTGAAAGTCCATTTAAAATCTCCGCCATTTATGCGCCCGGCATATTTCATCACTTTTTCTTTAGCTGCTTCGGGTGTATCTGCCACATAGCTATACATTAGGGTAGCATTAGTATCGAAATTGTTGTATATGTTTCCTCCCTGGTAGGAAACTACATTGCCAGCCATTATTTCTTCTCGTGTAAGAGCAACATAAGCATCAAAATCGACTGTTGAATTAGGATAAGCAGCATCTCCATAAGCTACAAAACGCTGTTGACCGGTCATATAATTATTGAAAGCCTTTATACTTCCTCCATCCTCCTTTGAAAAAGTTGGCATATCAACATAATCGTTTGTTTGGGTGCCTTCATCAAATACATCAGAGCCCTGCATGGAAGTGAGTATAGGGTACTTGCAATTACGGAAATAATTGGCTTCCACAAAAACGGAAGAGGCATTGGTTGCTCCCACACCGTATTTTGCAATTCCATCTAAATAATTGTTATAAACATGAACGCTATGAGATCTTACTCTGGGATGCCTACTATCGGAATGATCGTACCAATTATGATGGTAAGTAAGATATTCAGGATCTTCCACCCCATTTCCCAAAAGATTTGATTTTCCGGTATCCCAGAAATGGTTGTATGAGAAAGTTACGAATCCTGATCTTTTGCTATCGAGAGCTCCATCGCCTTTAATCTGATCAGCATCGCTTCCTGCATCGCCATAAAAGAAATCGCAATGATGTACCCAGATATAATCATTGTCCTGCTGCAATCCAATATCATCGCCTTCATCGCTATTGCAATTCATTAAACCGATATTACGGATTTCAATATTTGAAGCATTTTTAACTCTGATTCCCCAGCCATCGGCCGTTGCATCATCACCAACACCCTCAAAACTGATGTATCCGTTTGGATTATTTTCGTTTTCAATAACAATATCGCCTTTGTCCATATAATCCATATCGGTAATCTGACCCACAAGCCGAACTGCCAGAGGGCGATTATCATCCCCTTTTTTAAATCCTTCGAGAATCATTTGCAAACCCACACATGGATTTTCATTCGCTCCTGTCACTATTAAAGAATCGATATTTTTTGTGTTTTGAGTTACGTACAATATAACTGCATTATCTTTTAACGTTCCATCTGCTTTATAGGCTCCGGGAATCCTTCCATTCGAAAAAGCGAAGCCTGTTCGGTCATGAGCTTCAACAAGCAGTGCATCGGTTACTATTCCTGCCCCTTCTACATCTGCAATAACAGGAACTACTTTTAGGGTATAATTTCCGGCTTTGAGTCCTAATACATCAGCCCGGTAAAAATCGCCATAATTGCGAATGAGTTGATTGTCGATTTTCCGGTTACTTATCCCTTCCCCACTGAAATATACATTATAGCTTTCGGCATTGCTGTCGGGCAACCACTTTACAAAAGCGGATTCAAGCCAACCTGCAGATTCAATAACACTCAATGACTGAGTTTGGGCTTGAATTGCTCCCAATAAAAAAATTATAAGGAATAATGATCTTTTTTGCTTCTTGAGTATTAATTTAAGCATGAAGTGGGAAATTAAAATTTATTAATTATTGAAAGCTAAAAATAAGGTTTTTGCATGGATTGAAGGACGATTATTCAAAAATATTGATTTTCGTTTGCAAATTGCGCAGGCACATCTTTGACTTTTGAATTATCCTTAAACCACTATAGAGGTTCTCTCAAAAACTTTAAATAAAAACGGTTGACCCTCCTCGTAATTTAGGAAACCCTCCTCAGAAAGTCAATACCAAGCCCTAAATTAAAATCAATTTAAATTACCGGTTGTTAGTCAAATACTTCGTGAAAACAGTGTACAAATTTCTTCTGAAAAATATTAATAGGAAAAAACCAAAATGTATCACCCGAGTCTTCTTCTGCAATTATCCGGAAGGCTGAAAAGCAGAGAAGGCTTCACCTAAAATCTGAATTATGGAGTATAACCCACATTTAAAAGAACCCATACAGCTAAGTCCGCGCGAAAAGCAGGTGCTGGAGCTTCTTGCGAGGGGATTAAGCTGTGAAGCAATTGGCAGCCGACTAAAAATTTCATCTACTACAGTAATAAGCCACCGAAACAATATGAAACAAAAATTCGGAGCAAAAAACAGCTGCGAATTGGTTTTTTGT
>JAIOZM010000116.1 GCA_021740585.1 Bacteroidales bacterium | reverse complement strand
GGTGTCCATACAGCTAACGCTGTCAGAATAGCTAAGCGATTAGCTCAGGAAAAGTCCTCTCAAATAGCAGCATAGAAATTTATTGTGCGGATTATTTATAGTTCCGATGGGATAGCTTTGTCCAAAAACCCGTAAAACACGCATATATTTTGTCAAATAGCCGGAAAAGTGAGCTAAATAGAAAAAATCCAGCCACTACTTAAACGATATAGCTGGATTTTTTTCAAAAAGGATCTATTTTGCGAATCTCCCAAGCAAGAGATAAGAAATTTTTGGGGCAAGCCTTAATTCCCCTTAATACTCAATACTGTTGCTGTTGCTGAGACAAGCAAGAGGGTGAGGTTTGAGCTTAATATCTAAATGCTGAAGCCATTATCTCTTGATCTGATTTTGAAATGCCGATATCCCTAGCAATCATCCTCCAATTACGTACAACTTTCTTAACGTCGGTTATTGTGGTTTCCATCTCCAGTTTTGTAAGTTGAAAAAATGGACCAACACTTTTAGCAAGTTCAAAATCTAAGGCATTATCATCCATATCAATATTCAATGCCAGACCGTTTTTATCAACAGAAGGGTTAATATCAAATGCGGGTGAAAGCATCCAGCCATTTTTGCCAAGAATAAAGCCGTGATTTCTAAGGTGATCATCTGTATTGGAAATGGCAATATTAAAAATTATTCGCTTCCATAATTGTTTCAAATCTTTTTTATTTTGAGAACCGGAATATTGTATAAATTCAGCAATATCCAGATAACTTGCTGATTTTTCTTTTAATGTAACTTCATTGTTGCCTGTCATGGTCATTGCACTGGCAAAATGAATTCTTTCTTTTTTTAGTCTGTCAAATCGCTTTGTGAAAAAAGTATGATATTTCCCTGAAATTCTTTCTATTCTCGATTCTGACATATCTATCCCTGCTAATAAGGCTAATTTATAGGCTAAGAATTCCCAAGTTGCTTTATCGTTTACATCTCCTTTAGAGGGAAACTTTGCTATCCACAAATTGCCCTGTTTATCCGCTAAATTGGCTTTTGGCCTTGCTCCGCCCAATGAAGAACCAGGTGCAATCAATATTGAAAGCCATTTTTTTAAATCTTTGCTTTCTTCATCTGATTCTAAAACCTGAGCAGCGTGTTGCAATTCTCTTATATTGCTATAGGGAGGAGTTGGAGAATCCTGACTATTATCTAAAAATGGGCCATTAGCATCCAGTTTAAATCTTAATGCCCCCATCCGACACTCATCATATACGCCTAGTAAGAAATCAATATCGTATAAATTTAATGCCGGTTTACCCTCCTCTTTAGCTTTTTGCGAAGAACGTCGTTTCATTAAAGTTCTTCCCCATGTATCTGGCATTGAATCGAAGAAAACTCCAAAGTTTTCTTTTCCATTTGGATATTGATGACCTTTAAACCAACCAATATCCGGATCTAATAAAATTTGCTCTGTTGAATGAATCCAATCATCTGAGTATTCAAAACTGAAAGACTTTCTGCCTTTTGCCTGTTCAGCACTTAGCACACCTATTAATCTGGTTTCTTTCATTCCAAGCCAATGTGCATAAACCAAAATATCTGTTTTTGTAGTTAACATACTTATTTTTTACGTGTTAAACTCAAGTCTTGAAGTTTTCTTCCAAATACATCATCCGCTGCAAGTTTTAAAATATCATCCTGTAACCCCAATACCCGCAAAGTATTAAAATAGGCTGCCATCGAAACACTGCCCTTTCCTTTTTCAATTTGGTATAATGTACTTCTGTCAATCCCCGCCCGTTCACTTACCTGAATGGTTGTAAGTCTTCTGCGCTTTCTGGCCAGTTTGATATTTTCGCCTACTTGCTCCATTATCATTTGATGTTTTGGGAACAAGAGATGTTTTTTTGTATTCATAATTAAATGTTGTTTATTATCCGCAAATATATCTATTTTGTTGATAATAAACAACATTCTTACTATTATTAACATTCGTGCCCGGTAAAAAATATGAGATTGCTTCGCTAAAGGCAATGATGGGGTTTAGGTCTGGTATGGCTTAGTAATACCTTTATCCAGCATTATATTCTCACCTCTTATATGGTAAATATTTTGTTTTAAAATTTCTTCTGAAATTGCAGGCAAACCATCCTTTATCGGTATATCTTACTACAGAACACTTGACAACATAATTATTCCATGTTCGGTAAATGCATAAGGAGGGTATTTTGGATGCTCCCCCACATTTCAAAATAATTATTGACTTTGACTAAAAATCAGTCGTATTTATTTTCACTATTTTAAACAAACCTGAGCCAATAACTGTTACTAAAACAGAGCGCATATAAAATCAGGCATGCATCAATATTTTTCCTGTTACAACCAATTTAGATTGCATTAGTCGAGTGCTTATATTATAAATTTAAAAACAAGCATAGAAATTTATTTTCCCCCATGTGCTTTTTTTCCGCACTTACTTATAGGAAAACTAATTATACAAGGATTCTCAGGAAGGAACAACTTGTTTGACATCAGAATTAATTAACTACTTATTAAAATATGTATTATGAAAAAAAGATTATTACTATTACTGTTTGCAGGCTTATTAGCCGCCAATACCACTAAGGTTTTTTCCCAGGATGCATATCTGGGTGATATAAAAATGACAGCCATTACTTTTGAACAAAGCGGCTGGATGGAGTGCAACGGACAATTGCTTCCGATTAGTCAGTACTCGGCTTTATTTGCATTATTAGGCACCACCTATGGTGGCGACGGGAGGACTACTTTTGCCTTACCCGACTTAAGAGGCAGAGTTCCTATTCATTTAGGAAATGGGCCTGGCTTAACCAGTTATCGACAAGGTGAAAAAGGAGGTGTTGAAGAAGTAACTCTAACCTCCCATCATTTACCGACTCATAATCATGGAATTTCGGTAAACACAGGCGCAGGAACCACCAACGAGCCCAATGCGGCTTATTTAGCAAATACGGGTAACTTTGATAAGGAATATGCTACTACGTCCACTGCCACCAATACAACCATGGTTCAACCAGCCGGCGGTAATGCTCCAATTGAAAACAGACAACCTTATGTTACGGTTCGTTATGTAATTTGTGTGCAGGGAATATTTCCTTCACGTAATTAATGATTGGGTCATTGAAACAGAGCAATTCTTTTTGCAGGTTTTTCTCAGACCGTCTTTTCCTTAAATTAAATACATCTAAACCATGCAGAATAAACTTTTCACCACGAAAATAAAATCCATTGTTATATTATTTCTGTTGTTTTTTGGAACGATGAGTACATCTTTTGCACAAAATACCATTGAAGTATCCGGGAGCTGCATTACCGACACGGTAGTTTTATCAGAAGTCATAGTGAACGATGGAAAAATGGCTTATACTGGCACCGGCACCATTTTTGGAATTGAAAACACCCCATTTGCCCTATGGTGGGACGCCGCAGAAGCTAAATGGTTACTGGCTCTGGATGGACAAGCCTATTGGTACAACTCAGACGACACCGATCTGCCCAACTCTACTCTGTTAATAGGTAACTGGACTCAGGACGACCTAAGCATAGGCACATGCGATCTAATAATTGAAGGCAGCGGGACCAATATGCCGGTATGTGTGGCACCGGAGCCGGCTACTCAAGTAAGTTTTGGGATGCTTAGCGATAGCTCCATTCAAATAAATTCCCTTACGGCCCCGGCAGGCGGAGCTGATGGTTATGTTATTAAGGTAAATACTTCAAACAGTTTTACATCATCTGAAGATGCAGCCAGCCTACCCGTTTCAGATTCGGTTTACGGAGGGGGCGAACAGGTAGTATATGCCGGAACATCAGGCAGCGACATTAGCATTACCGGATTGAACTCAGGCAGCAATTATTTTTTCAAAGTGTTTGCTTATAATTATTGTAGCGACCTATATACTTTTGAAACAACAGGGCTCTTAGCGGAACAAACGACATTGAAAGCAGATCAAACGATAAGCTTTGATGAGCTGGAGGCTAAAACCTATGGTGATGCTGATTTTGATTTAACAGCCACAGCCAGTTCTGACTTAGCAGTGACTTATGTGAGTTCGAATACAGAAGTAGCTAGCGTGTTGGGAAATATTGTGACCATAGTGGGACAAGGAACCACAGATATTACCGCTTCACAAAGTGGAAATACTGGTTTTAATCCTGCACCTGATGTAATAAGGGTGTTGAGTGTTAAGAAAAAAGTCTTAAGCATTACAGGCAGTTTTGGTGTAGCCGATAAAGAATTCGACGGCAACACAGTTGCAACAATTACTGAAAATAATTTGACATTGCTGTCTGTGATAAATAATGATGCCGTTGAATTAACAAATCCCGAAGCGAAATTTGCACAAACTGAGGTAGGAGAAAACATTGTGGTAAGCCTGACAGGGGCAAGTCTTACCGGGGCCGATATGTCTAATTATATTTTAACATTAGAAAATTCACCTACCACCACAGCCTCCATCACATTCGCTGTGAATGTTAAAGATGCCGGAAGTACAGCAATAAATGTATATCCCAATCCTTTTAGCGAAGCGATTACTATCGTGGGTAGCACATCGGTTTCAAAGATTAAGTTAATCGATCTGACCGGTAAGATATTGATCCAAAAATCCATAAATGGTTATGGAAGCATTAATACCAGTCAGCTAAAAAGCGGTGTGTACTTTTTGAGTATTGAAGATGCAGAGCATAGAGAACAGGTTATTAGGTTGATAAAGGAATAGCGCAACTTAAGAAGTTGTGAAAGAATTGTAGGTTTTTAGAATACTTTCTTAAATAATAATAGCAAAAGCCCGCCGTCGCTATAGCTATGGCGGACTTTTGTTTTTTCCCAGATATCGAAGCAGGACTTCTTCGAGTTGTTTTGATACTGTAATCTCAATTGAATTTGTCCCGGAAATAGCAAATATTCGGGACATATGCATCAGATAATACAAAAAATAAAGCAAGAGGAAGGAAATCCGCAAGAGGGGATTTTGGATGTCTTCCGCGCTTTAAGGTCACAAATTGTGACCTTAAACGATTGTTGCAAATCCCGCCCTGCCAAAACCAATGTTCCCGTTTTTCACTGAACCATCAATGTAATTGAAAGGGATGGCCTAAAGCATTGGATATCTAATGACTAAACTAATAGTAGCGATTGTTAGAGTGGCTAACTTTTAAGGCTTGGAGGTGGTTTTGGTGAGCGGGGTTTCAATATTCTTCCTATTCCTTTTTCAGACTTTTAGAATCAACAACTGGAAGTATCGCATTATGGAGAAAAGTTCCCTTGAAATTTGCAACCATTACACCACGGGTTGTTGAGATGGAAATATTATTAAGAATTTCAATAATTTCATTGGGGAATATAATCTTATTATTCACTTCCTCAATTATTATTTCATCAAAATTTGCTACTGAGTAGATGCATCTAACTCCTGTTTTACCAAGGATGGTCTTCTTATCTTCGAGCATAATAAAAACCCTTACCATTACAAAGGCCAGTTTATTTTCTTTATTTATTTTGTGCTCCAGAGAAATATTATAATGAAAAACCGTTTGAGGTTTTAGCGCCTCTTTCGGCGGGACTAGTTCAAACTCAAGAAGTTCAACTCCCTTTATTTGAAAAGCAATATCTATTTTCTTTTCCATAGTGATCTTTTTATTATTCTGTGGATGCACAAACTGTCAGATAGCTATATGCCTGATCAAAGTTCCCCTTTGATAAAGGCATCAGAGTTGAGTTATCAACTTGCTGACTAATAGAAGTCTTAGCAACATAAATTACCTGATCCTGCATTTCCTTCTCAAGATTGATAAATGAAACTCCCAAAACATCACCAATTTCCCATAAGGTATCGGTTGTGAAATTATGAGTTCCACTTAGCCATTTACTTATTTCAGAAGGGTTTTTACCCAGTGCTTTTGCCAATTGACCCTTTTTCATTCCACGGTCCTTCATGGCCAAGTCAATACGAGCTGCCAGAAGCATTTTTCTTTCTGTTTGTTTTTGCTCTTTTGGACTAATATCATTCAGTAAATTGTCAATAATACTGCTTTGATAATTTTTAGCTTTCTTATTCATCATCTTCTGTGTTAAATTCCAATTCTCCGGTCAATTCCATCCCATCGTTTTCCCATTCAATAGTACCGGATTTGATTCTTTTACTTATTTCTTCAGATATCGCACGCAATAAAAAGTTTTCCCTTTTGAGTTTTTCGCTTTCCTGCAAGGCTTTAATAGTTTTTAGTTTTTCGCCGCCTCCACCTAATAGTAGCATCGAAGAGCCATATCTAATGCAATACAATCTCAACTTAGAATCAGGCATATCATACAAAGCACAAATCCCATCACCGGGCTTCCCTTCCTTCAACTTAAAAAATTGTTCACGAGCTCCGGTCTTATGAGCGATTGTATTTAAACGCATAAGGATATCTAATAGTTCACTTTTAAATAAATTTTTGTTCTCATTGAGAAAGATATCAAATAAAGTTCTATTTTCATCGTCCAATATTACTGAATATAAAGATGTTTGAGTTCCGGATAGCTTTTCTATTTTAACGATTCTGCACTTCATTTACTATTTAGACTTGACAAATATACATATTATTTTACTTATAAGTAAATTATTATTTCACAAAACTATATTCTGAGAAGGCAATTGTTTTACTCGTTGTTTTATTGTTCTGCTTATACAATTCAATAAACCTCAGGCCTGCCCCCGGCTTGAACTGTCAAGTAATCCTTGACAATTGAAATTGCAAGAAAACCTTCCCTTATTGCCATAATAATTAGTATTTTTTGAACTGATAACAGCTGTTTTCTACTACTTAATGCAAAAAGCAGCAAAAAATCGGTAGGGGAAACAGATTTTTTTTATTATAACCAGCAAACCAGCACACTAGCACTCCGTCTACCCCCCTCTTATCCCCCCTTTTGCTTCCGCTGAAGCTACAGCGAAACGCGGAAAAGGAGGAGGATGCTCAGTCCTAATTATTGTGATTTTTTCAAATTGAATAGCAACATCATCCTTCGGCCCTTCGACCCTTCGACAAACAAGCTCAGGGGATTTTTGGGAAGTTGCAGGCTGCCGTTCTCTGCTTTCCCCCTCCCTGTGTATCCCTTTCAGCTTAAACATATTAGCTTTGGGATTGTTGACTGGGGAATTTATTCTTCTGACGTTCTTTTATAGCCTATTTGTTTTCTTGGTTTAGGATTTTCTTGTTTCTCAATCAGTTCATCCAAATAATTAAATACAAGCTCGATATTCTTATCTTGATTATCAAGTTTCTTTTTGATCTTTTCTATTTCCAACCGCATTTCAGTATGGTTTAATAACCTGAGCGCAATAAAGGCGCGGATTATTGCTATGTTCATTTCTTTTGCACGCTTAGTTTTTAAAACGCTCGACAACATAGAACCTCCTGTTTCTGTAAAAGCAAATGGCATGGAACCTCCTAAGTGTTGTTTAGAAGGTATCACATTTTGTGATACTATAATCTCTATTTCATCATCATTCAGAATAAACATAAAATCTTCCGGAAACAAATCTATATTCCCATTCAAGTTTGGATGAAATATAATTTATTTCACGATCAGAACTATCGTTGCGGTATTTACTTTCCAGATTGGGATGCTCAGATATTTGCGGAATCAATGACTTATATTGTTCAGCTAAATTTGTTCAATTAATTCTGTTTTTAGCCATTCGAAAGCCTCTTTCTGATTATATGATATGCCAGATCTCAATAACCCTTCCATATCACCTGTAAAAAGTATATCATTTTCTTTTTCTTCGATGTTTAAGAGGAACTGTTTTTTACTTGGAGGCCGATTTCCGGTAGCAAAACTCATATATTCTTTGAAACATGAAATTATTTTTTCAAGATCCAATTCCAGATTTTGGCGGGCAAAGTTTAAATCGAACAAATCCCTGCCTTTACTTCGTTGATAAAGGGCCCTGAGTTTTGTTCCCAATAATTCATTAATGTTATAAGTCTTGATTTTAGCTTTTCCAGAAAACCAATCGCTTTCTACTTTAAATGGAAAGTCAACCCAATCCAGAACATTGAAATGCTCCTTACAGTTTATTTCCAATTTCAATCGCATTCTTATTTCTTCATATTCCGATGTAAAACGATATAATGCTTTTGCTCCATGTCCTCTTACCTGAGTCTTTCTTGGCTCTTCAAAAAAGCTAATAACTTTATCAAGTCTTTCCATTATTGGTTTAACCGGACCAGCTTTTATTTGAACTAAATCGATATCCTCTGAATATCTTGGCGCAGGATCTAAATATAATTTATGCAAAGCCGTTCCTCCCCTGAATGCAAGATTCTCTCTTAAATAATCGTCGGAATAGATTTCTACCAAAGCTCTGGAGATAATTAAATCTTGCTCAACCTGAGCAAATTCTTTCCATGGCGCAGATTGTTGCCATTTTGCAATATCTGGTCTTGGTATCATTAATGAGACAATACTTTTAGCATAGTTCTATAAATCACTTTCAAGGTTTACATTAACATCCACTTTCCATCGATTCCGAACAGCACCAGGCTTTTTATTTGATTTTGGACTTAGCAACACAGGGAAAAATATTTCTGACTTTAAGTTTGCAAATAATATTTCCTGAAATTCCTCATTAGCGCCCTGTTCTTCAATTAAAAATCCCAGTCTTTGCAATGTGCTTCTATTTGGATACCATGTTAAAAGTTCGATCAAATCAGATTTTGTCAATTCTTCGCACAGCTCCTCAATAGTAGCTAACATCCTATTGATTCCACCAAGCCTTGTTTGATGATGAATTAAATCAACCATGGTTAAGGCAGGACTGGATATTTTGTAGATTCCGGCATCTGATTGCTTCACTTGAATATTTTTATCATTCCAATTACTTGTGGTAAAAAAACGAATGTCAATAGTATTTTTTGAGATATCGTTGAATTTTGGTCTTTCAGTAATCAGATAATCTCGCTGGACTTGCTGATGGCTTGCTCCGTGAATTTTTGATGCGGAAAACAATCCTACATAGTATTTTCTGTTCAAATAACTGAAAAGCTTCTCACAATAAAGCTGTACGGGTAATTTTTGGGTAGAGGAATATCTGGGCGTTATAATTAAATAAAATCCCTTTCTGAGATTTAAAATCTCATTTTTCTTAATCAATCGGGAGAGTTCGCTTTTTATAGTAGTTTCCGGTCTATTGAGCTTATCAATCAACTCATCTAAGGAAAATGAATATTCCTCAATTGATAAAAGTTGTTTTATATAAGTCGCAAGGGTCATTCTTAGTAATATTTCGAGAAAGATAGGTAATATTAACAATATTCTCAAATTATCACTAAAATTCTTTGTGATTTTTATAATCCATTATGGGGTTCCTTCAGATATTTCCGGAATCAATAGATCAATTTAGGGTCAGAATTAGCACTCGAAAAATTATCAGCCACCCTCCGCCGCCACAACCTGCCCCGACTTCCTGTCGGGGTCCAACTCCCCCCTACCCTCAAAATACCTCACCGGTGTTTTAAAAATATTTTTCCAGTTCCAAAGGTCCCTGAGCTTGTCGAAGGGTCGAGGAATTTCTGGTTGGGGATTTCTGAAGGATTTAAAGGAAGGTTTATCTTTTTTCCCTGATATCGAAGCAGGACTTCTTCGAGTTGTTTTCCATTTTGAATTTTAGCAGAAGCGGCTAGTGTATAAACTTTGCTTATGGCAAAGGCTCCCCGATCGTATAGTATGGAGGTTCCTGAGCCTGAGGTCCCTGAGCCTGAGGTCCCTGAGCTTGGGGCCCCTGAGCTTGCCGAAGGGTCGAAGGATAATATGCGCTGCTTCCAAGGCCACGAGGCTGGCGCCTAACCTGGCTCCGAGTCCGCAGATGGCACATTTATAGCCATTGGCCATTAAAATCTTTTCCCGAAAGGAGGAATCTCTGGGGGTGGTTCTTCAAATACTTAAAGTTCGGTTAAGATTTCAATTACCTTCTTTACTTCACTGGCAATTAGTTTTTCATCAGGCAAGTCACTATGGACAAGCCTTCTGAATTCTGTGTTATATGTATCTTTTACTTCATACCATAGCTTATCAAAATTCATAAATATTGGAGCCTATGTATAAGGAGAATCCAGCCAGCTTTTTGGATCGTTAAATTTTGCTTTATCTTCCTCAAGCATAGTATTGAATTGTTCGATAAATTCTTTTTTATAAATGTAGTCTTTGCAGAAATCCGACTTAGATAAAAAATAAATGTCATAAAAATGCCGAACCTTTGCTCTCAATTTATCTATTCCATCATCATAAAAAGATAATCGAACCAAGGACAAAATTTTCTCAATCAGCGTTGATTCAGGAATCAAAATATTCAAATTAAATGCCTCAAGACCATATTGCGCTATTGACTTTTCCCTATTAGAATTTACAAAAAAATCCGCAATTAGTGAGTTTACTTTCATAGATTTGAAAGGCACAGGGTTTGCGAAAGAGTTTATTTCCAAAACAAGTTTGTTTTTAATTCCCGATTCAGAATCTGGATCTATTACCCTACTATAATCATAAGCTGTTTTTCTAAACTTAGTCTGTTTACTGGTAATATTTTCTACGAAAACTTCATTAAAACCTTTAGCCAGTTCTTTTTCAATTTTACGTATTAGCCTCCTAACTTCTGTTTCTGACTGATCTTCTGATTTAACAATTGCAAGATCAATATCTTCTGAAAACCTGTCAATGAGTTTATAAACTTTGGATAAGGAGGTTCCACCCTTGAATACAACTCTATCAGCAAATGCGGTATTGGATAATCTCCAAAGAATAAATGTTACCCAATAATCTTTCTCAACAAATACATCCCTTATTTCAAGAAAATCACTCGCTGCCCGGATAGCATTTTTGAATGTATCTGAGTTTTCATGCAGTTTCATAGTATCCTCCATTTATTGTCCGCAACAATTAGCTCTTTGCTTATTTTAAACTCAAAAACAGTAGCAGGATTAAGCGATTTATATAAAGACTCAGTAATTAAACTTCCATCGATTTGTTCCAGAATGGCTCCTGTTAATGCTCTGGTTCCCGGATTATACTTCAGAGCATACTTGGCAATTGACAATCGATCTGCCTTATTTAGCTCCTTCAATATTGAGACAATTCTTTTATAGGAATTTGTAATATCAGCATCGGGGATTTTCTTAATAAAACGAATCGAATCAAGGATTTGAAGCAAGTGAATGTTCCCTTTGTTTATGGTATTTTTCTGGCGTATAAAACGATCCTATATTTTCCTCTTGTTTTAGTTTTTCTTTCTTTGTTGGTTCCTATTTGAATGGTATGAGACACCTGCGTTGTTAGTCCCAGTCTATTGTATATACTTAATCCAGTTAAGTAGCCTACTATTTTATTTTCTTCTTCCAAAAGATCTTTTACTACCTGATATTCTGTAGGGCGTAAGTTACCAAACTCTGTATTCTCCGATTTATAAAACTGTCCTTTCGAAAGACGTGTAATTTTCCCTGCCAATACTAATCGGCTAAGAATTTTTTTAAAGGCTTGGATCCTATCCACCGGCAGGTCAAAATCATCATAGGTGAAAACATAACCTGTTTTGAACCTGTTTATCTTATTTGTAACTATATCAGTAACTTTCATTAGATAGATATTTTAAACAAATATACAAAATGTCACGTTTTTACCGTCATAAACGTGACATTTTTATTTTTGTAAACGTCATAATTTCTTCCGAAATTGCAAGCAAACCATCCCTTATTGACATAATATTTAGGTTTTTTTAGCTGTTTATGTGATCGGTAAATAACAATGTACAACTTTTCGCAATTAGGAATGTACAGGTTTTAGCAATTAGCGATGTACAGGTTTTAGCAATTAGCAATGTACACTTTTTTCTTTCTCCTTCCGCTTTTCCATTAAATGTACGATA
>JAIOZM010000115.1 GCA_021740585.1 Bacteroidales bacterium | reverse complement strand
AATAGTCTGCGCGTTGAATCAGAGTATTTCGATTATTTTATCCTTTTCGATGCTGCAAAAACAGTTGAATTGGTAAGGGTATTTAATTATCAGGCTAGTCACGGGCAGGAGGTTACGGCACCCGGCTGGTTACGGCAGTTTGTTGGTTACGGTGGACAGGAAGGTCTGGTAGTTGGAAGAGAGATTGATGCCATTTCAGGAGCTACAATTTCTGCAGATGGAATTACCATGGACTTGCAAAAAAGATGCAGGGACATCAGAAAGTTTGCAATCTAAAAGACAGTACTTTTCTTACTAAAAATTACTATCTTTTTGAGGATGTGTCAATTGCCTCCCCTTCCCAGAATAGTTCTTCCTCAATCTCGCGCATCCGCTTTTCAACAAAATCATAATAAGAAACAGACATGCCTCCGGAGGAAGGAAGCATTGGAAGGCGCACACTTTCACTTGGGCGGGTTTTCATGAATTTCCGGTAATAGACTAAGGCCATATTTTTATTCTTCAAACGGTGGTCGCAGTGACTTCCAATTTTATACAACAGCAAAGTATCGTCGGGGGTTAGTTCTAAGGCTTTAAGATAGGCATCGAGTGCATCATTATGTTTGTAATATCCTGCATTGGCTACCGCAAGATCCTGATAAACATCTGATAAAAATTCAGGTTTGGGGGTACTTAATTCGATCACTTTATTTAAATAATGAATGGCCAGTTTTTTATAGATAGAGTAATCGCATGCCAGACCCAGAATGTAACATAATTCTACATTCAAAGTATCTTTTAAGTATGCTTGTTCCAGATAGTCCTTTGCACTTTCATATTCCTCCACTTTGAAATAAGAATACCCAAGGTATTTAATGGTGAAGTCTGAACTGTCGTGCCATTGAATACATTTTTCAAAAACGTCTCTGGAGGTATAAAAATCTTTATTTAAAAAATACAAATAGGCATTAAGCTTCAACATTTTAATATGGGTGGAATCGATATTTAAATAGGCTTGCGAAATTGTTATTGCGGTATCATATTCCTCTTTTTGTTTGTAAAGATCGGCCAGGCTGTATGTCGATTGAAAATCAACAGGATTTTTGGCTACAGCCTTATGGTAATAGAAAATAGCACTGTCTTTCCGTTCCATGAATTCGTAACATTTTGCCAATTGTTTGGAAAGATAATAACCTGAGTCGGTATAATAGGCATGTTTATATACAGGGATTGCATTTTTATAGTCATCCTCCATAAAATAAACATCAGCCAACTGCTGGTAGAGATAATTGTTTTGAGGGCTTATTGAAAGAGCTTTATACAGAAACTTTTTAGTATTAGAAAAATCACCAATGGAACGATAGCAATTTGCCAGATCATTTATGCTTTTTACATCAAGAGTATCGTTTTTGTAAATTTCAAGGTAAAGAGGAATGGCTTCCTGAAATTTATTCAATCCTTTTAAAGCAATTGCTTTATAATTTACCAGTAAAATGTCTGATTGATAATTGTCGGACTTTTCTACAAGTTCAAGTGCTTTTTGATATTCATAATGTTGAATATTAATTAGTATAGAATCGGTGGATTGAGCAAGGGAGATAACCGGGAATATTATCAGGGAATTTATAAGTATAAACAATCTCTGGAATACTTTATTATATCGGCTCATTCGGATTTTCAAATTAAGATATTTTAAATTTTAATTGGATTAGATGCATATGAATACATTTACTCCCCTATTGGTATTTTAATACTGACTTTTTTAACTAAAGATTTAGTTAAAACTACATTTAAAGATCTAGTTTTACAAGAAAAGCGATTTAAATCCTTCATTTTTGTAAGATTCATGAGAGGTATTCATAAAATTGTATGCTTAAATAAAGAGACGGCTTGGAATATTACACTAAAAATCTTTGGTGAACGATAAATTCATAAATCTTGAAAAGATTGCATAGCCAGGCACTCAATAAACTGCAAGTCAATTGATTAAAAATGAATATTAATAAGAGGCAGGGTTCGAAGCCATTTTGGATTGTTCTCAGCAATATTAAGGAGTCCCAATTGAATTCCATGCAAATCTTTTGTTTTGTTAATAAGACCCAGCGACAATCCGTTCATCTGCTCAGTTTTTGAAAATCCGGCTATGCTCACACCTGTATAGCTTTGGGACTTTAGATAGCCCGGAGTAACAGCCAAACCATTAAATTCCTGGTTCGCAGATATGTATGCCATACTCGCAGCTAAACCGTTTATATTTTTTTCAGCACCAATTGCTATTCCTGCTATACCAATTCCGTTAATATTTCCTTTTGTTCCTATGCCTATTCCAGAGGCAACAAGTCCTGAAATAGCAGAATTTTCGCCATCAGCCATCGTAACCAGTCCGCTTAGACACAATCCATTTATTTTACCACCCGAACCAATAAATCCTCCTCCAATGTTAAGTCCACTTATTTCTTTAGCTGCACCTGTACCCAAAATACCTAAGTTGATAAAGCGCATATTACCTCCTGCAGGAATAAGCCCAACACTAATTCCATTCACTACTGCATCCGAATTCATATCTCGTTTTAACCAAAACGTAACATTCACGCCATTAATAACTTTTACATTCTGGTCAGAAAAATTTATCCTCAACCCAGAAAATTCATGTGAATTTCCAATACTAATCCCATATTTCTTTGCGGGAAAATTCAGGGCCTTGCCATTCGACTGACTTTCCTGAGCAGAAATACAAATGCCACATAAGAAAATAAAAATGGCACCAAAAATAAGTCTTGCTGATTTTTTCATAAGTGTTTATTTTTTATACAGATACATGATTATTTATACTGGTACAAACACAAGATTTTCTCTATAATCACATTATCCTTAGGCCTTCTACTTCCACAGGGCCTTCAAGTTCAGGAACCACCACTCCCGAAGCAATCGGGGAACAGATCAATTTACCCTTTCCTCTTCTCAAGCTCTCTCTCCAGCATCTCCCTTGGCACCTCCTTACCATGACCGGGTAAAAATAAAGTACAATCGGTTTTTAATAATTTCTCCCAGCTATTTATAAGTTCAGAAATATCACTTGCAAAAGGAGGAAAAATACTATTTTCAAACACATGAAACATAGCATCACCAACAATGGCGATCTCGTTTTCAAGAATTAAAGAAACCGATCCGGGTGAGTGCCCCGGAGTACGAATGATTCTTACAACTTCGTTAGTTGTTTTGAGTTCATAAATATCGTCGACAGGAATATCAACTTTAGCGGGATTATATTTTTCGATATTAGTGAAGTGATTGCCCAGAAAAACCACAATTTTGGCCAGAGTATTTGTTCCTTTTGGAAGTGGTGACCTTCCTTTTTCAAGGAATTGCTTCTCGCGCTCATCAGCAATTATTTTACAATTAAAATCCTGTTTAAAGCGGAATGCATTTTCTGCATGATCGTAATGTGTATGCGTAAGAAATAAGTAATTCAGTTTCTCGCCTTCTAAAATCTTCTCCAGCCTGCTTTTTGCTACTTTATATCTGTAATGGCGCGCACTATCGACCAAAATGGAATGATGGGCATGCCGGACAAGATAAATGTTTGTGAAGCTGTCGATGAGGGAATAAATTTTTATTCCACCTGAAGTTTGCCATGTTTTCATTACTTAGCTATATGTTTATTTCAAAGTTGAAATGATAATTTTCAAAGCAATTGTCTGTTGAAAGCAACTCTAACCAGCGAGAAATCAATTGAACAAAATTAAATGTATTGAAAGTTACGGCTTTTTTTTTCGTCGTACTAATATTTTTTGATCTATCCTTTTACTGAATTATCTTAAAATCGTACGCTACATAAATCGTATTATTATGTCAGGCCTTCATACATAAGTAATATCGATTATATTTTATTTTTCATCTTTTTACTTTTTACTTTTTACTTTTTACTTTTATCTTTTATCTTTCCACTTCTCACCTCTCGCTTTTCACTTTTATCTTTTATCTTTTATCTTTTATCTTTTATCTTTTATCTTTTATCTTTTATCCACTTCTTCCCCCCAAGCTCCGCCCCCCGGAGTCTCAATTACAAACCTGTCTCCTGCTACAACATCAATATTATCGATTCCTTTAACCGCAATCCTTGTACCATTATTCCTGATCAAATATTGGGTTCCCGGCATCCCATTACCACCTCCTGATAAGCCATAGGGCCCAGATTCTCTTCGTTGGGAAAGGACTGACAGATTCATATTCTCAAGAAATTCATATTCTCTGATTAGTCCGTTCCCTCCTTTCCAGTTCCCCTTTCCTCCTGAACCTTCCCTGATTGCAAATCGGGTAATACGTACGGGAAAGCGTTGCTCAATCACTTCAGGATCAGTAATGCGTGTGTTAGTCATATGATGATGAGTGGCATCTCTGCCATGAAATCCATCTCCTGCCCCGGTTCCCCCGGCCAAAGTTTCGTAATATCCAAAATCTTCATTTCCGAAGAGAACATTATTCATGGTTCCCTGAGATGCGGCCATATTTTTAAAAGCTTTTAGCAAGGTATCTGTTAGTCTTTGACTTATTTCAACGTTCCCCCCAACAACGGCAGGACAGTCGGCAGGATTCCTTGAAAACTCAGGGTTTAACATTCCCTTGGGTATTGTAATGCTAACCTGATCCATTAATCCGTCATTCAGCGGAATATCCTCCTTAAGTAAAAGTCTGAGAGTGTATATTACAACAGAATGTACAATGGCTTCGGTAGCATTCAGGTTCAATGGATGAACATCTGAACTCCCGGAAAAATCAATTTCCAGATGATCCGGTGATTTTGTTATCCTTACAGACAAAATACTTTCATCATCCAACATTTCTACGGCGGAATATATTCCATCTTCAATATTTTCCAGTGTATTTTTCATTCTTGAAGCAGCATAATCACGCAATGCCTTAAAATAAAAACTTAGTTTCTCCTCTCCGTAGAGGTAGGCAAAATCCCTGAGCAATTCCATTCCTCTCATATTGGCAGCCAGAGCCGCATTAAGGTCGGCCAGGTTTTCCTGCAAGGCACGAGTAGGATATTCAGCATCCATAAATAAATTTCGAATTCCTTCCCAATCGGCTTTTCCTCTTCTCATTAAATAGAAGGGAGGAATTACCACACCTTCTTCAGACAGATTTTTAGCACCGGGTGGCATTGATCCGGGGGAAATCCCTCCTATTTCACTGTGATGAGCCCGGTTCACGAGGAAAGCAAAGAGTTTGTTCCTTATAAACAAAGGTGAGATGGCGGTAACATCTGGAAGGTGAGAGCCTCCGAATGCCGGATGATTGGTGACCACAGTATCTCCTGATTCAAATTTTATTTCTTTGAGAAGCTTTCTGACACAAACACCTAATCCGCCCAAATGAACCGGGATATGAGGCGCATTCGCAACCAGGTAGCCATTTGCATCGAGGAGAGCACATGAAAAATCAAGTCTTTCTTTAATGTTGACGCTTAAAGCTGTTCTTTGCAACATGGCTCCCATATTTTCAGGGATAGACATGAATCTATTGGTAAAAAGTTCCAGTTCTGCAGCTTTGCTTGCCTCAAATATTTTAATTGTTTTGGATGTTTTTCTTACAATGGAATTCTTGTGCTGATCGAGACGAAATTCCCACCCCTGTTTGATATAGAATGTGCTAAAATCGTCGAGAAGTATAGCCGGACCGATTATTTTTGCTCCCGGATTAAGTTTCGCTAACTTAAAAGCAGGTTCATTATTAATGGAAAAAAGTTCGGTTTCTGCCATATAGGGTTCAATAACAATTTCTTCAACTTCCTTTTGCACTATTTTTTCTGATACTACTATCCTGATGGAATCAAGTTCTATGGGACGATTTACCCAATGCCCGAATAAATCTATATATCTTCTCTTAAAACGCCAGGCAAGATTAACTTTTGGATTCCAATTAATTTCAATATTGCTGTCCTGACCCTTTAATCTCAAATAAATAAGTCTCTCCCTTACCTTTATTTCTGATTTGGGAATACCTTCGTTTTCAAGCTTTTTAATTGCAATATCTTCAAGATCTTTGACAAATTCAGGAATAAAAAACTCAACATTTTTCAACTCTGTTAAAAATTGCCGGCTGGCAAATCTTTCCATGCTGGCATTCCCAATACCAAACGCACTAAGCAATCCTGCTTCCTTAGGTATTATAATATTCTCCATGTCAAGAAGTTCAGCAATATCACAGGCATGAAGCCCACCTGCTCCACCAAAGGAAACCAAGGCATATTCGAGTGGGGCATAGCCCTGCCTGACAGATATTTTCTGAATTGCTCCAGCCATAATTTCATTGGCAATTTTAAGGAAGTCTTCGAGTATCCTTTTACGCTCCGGTCTTTCTCCAGTAACCATTTCAATATTTGCCAACAAGGCTTGCAGCTGGATTTCAGCTTTTTCGGGATACACCGGAATGGAAAAATTCTCAGGCATTAAACGTCCATAAAGCAAATTAACATCAGTAATGGTGAATGGTCCTCCGGCACCATAACATGCAGGACCCGGATTTGCGCCTGCGCTTTCAGGACCGGTAAAAAGTTTAAATCCATCAAATCCGCATATCGATCCTCCACCTGCTGCGACTGTTTCTATTGAAAGAGCCGGACTCATTATTCTGGCATTCCCTACTTCCAACTGAAAAACATAATCGAATGATTCATCGTACCGACTGGCATCGGTACTTGTTCCTCCCATATCAAAACTTATAAGTTTCTTAAAACCTGATTGTTGTCCGCTGATCGCTGCACCAACCACCCCGCCTGCCGGTCCGCTTAATAAACTATCCTTGGGATAAAAGGATGAAGAATCTACCAATCCGCCTGCACTGGTCATTATTTTCAAACTTATAGCATTTAAAGTATCGAAAACATTGGAGATATAACTATGAATCACCGGATCAAGATAAGCGTTTACCACGGTAGTTTCCGTCCTTTCCAATAGTTTTATCATTCCGGTCAGATCACTTGAGATGGAAATATAATGAAAACCGGCCTCTCTGCATAAAAGCTTTAGTTGTTTTTCATGACCTGGATTTTTGACTGAATTTAAGAGACAAATTGCTATACTTTGTATATCATTACGCTTCAATTCAAGTAATTGGGAGAAAATAGATTCTGTATTAAGCTTCTTCAGCACCCTCCCGTTTCGCGAAATTCTTTCTTCAATTTCAAGAATTGTGTGGGTAAGAGGATCCGGGATTTTAATTTCTCTCGCGAAAATATCAGGTCTGGCCTGAGTCCCAATAAAGAGCAAATCCTTGAATCCTTCTGTTATAAGAAGAGCGGTTTTAGCTCCCTTACCTTCCAACAGAGCATTCGTACCTTTAGTTGAACCCAATCTGACATTCATAACAGGAAATTCCTCCTTCAAAGCAGTTTGAGTTATCATTCGTATCCCCAGGATAGGAGCCTCTTCATCGGCACTGAGTTCAACTACTATATCCTTTACCCCTGCTAATCCTGGAATAGGTTCTTTTAATTCAATACTGCTTTTTTCGATATCAAATCTTCTAACGACAGATCTGTGTTCCGGAAATTCAGGAAATTTGACGATATAATTTTTAAAAATATCTTTAGACACATCCCATTTATGATCTATGAAGAAAACATGTTCATTTTTCCATTTAGAAATTACAGCCCTGATACTTCCACTGCTCAATACTTTAATTCGAATGGTATTATTTGCAGGAGAAATGGCTATACAATCGGTAAAGGTCCCACCTGTATCAATAAATATTTGGTATGGCCTATTCTTCATTTTTAGTATAAATTCTTATCATAAATGCTCCCGTGAAGATAATGGAAACAATTAATATTACTATGAGAGAGGAGCTGTTGTTCAGGCAGTTTAGAAAACTAATTTTACCAAAGACACTAGCAAGATTTCTAAGTCCTGTTACCAGACTCACCACCAAAGTTATAAAAAGGAAACTATTATTCAATATAGAGTTTTTTGATCTTGTGATGTAAGGATCATTTATTAACCAAACCAGGTAGAAACTGATAAATGGCAGGATTAATCCATTGAGTGCCTGTGCCAAAATAATGGCTGGCACGGGTTTTATATCCATCAGCGCAAAACCGGTACCAACAATTAGAATAATAATCCAGCTTAACCGAAAGTATTTACCCCCTGAATTCCAGTTGCTCTCACTTAAGGTTCCATAAATACTCTTTAGTGTTATTGCTGCAGCAAGCGGAGCAGTTATTGCCGACGTAAAACCTGCAGCAAATAATCCGGTCCCCAACAATATCCTGCCCCAATTCCCCAATTCGTTATTTAAAGCCTGTGAAAGATTTACATAGCTAAAATTACCAGCTACTTTGGTACCCACAATCAATACTGCCATTGAAAATATACCTCCAAGAATCACAGCTACCACTAATCCCGATCTCATTTCAAAAAGGCTGTGCTTATTGTTTGTAATTCCCGAACCCAAAAACAGATTATAAGGCACTATGGTAGTCCCAATAAGTCCTAAAATTAGAATGGGAGCCTGAGGATTTTTTGGGATATGAAAACTGAATAAACCAGTCGCAATTTCATTGAGGTCCGGCCCAATTTTTACAGCTGCTATCAAAAATGAAACACCAAGAATCATTACAAGAACACCCATAATTCTGGCAATAATTTTTAAAGATGGTATCATAAGGATGGCGGTAGCTACAGCAAAAAGAATCAAAACCCACAAGGATTCATGTCCTGGAAAAAGTAAGCTAATTCCTTCCCTTGCGCCAATAAGATTTCCCATTTCATAGGCTGCTGCACCAAAATAAATTGAAGATGAGATGATAATCAGACTAATTTTTCCGGCTTTGTTTGTGTTTAGTTTGGAAAACAGTGCTTCACCTAAATTTTTACCCGAGACTATTGTAATTCGTGAGGCTGCTTCCTGTAAAAGAATACATGCTAAAGTTGAAAACAATAAAGCCCATAATAGATCCAATCCAAAAAGAGACCCTGATTTTGCTGCTGTGGTAATAGTTCCCGGACCAATAAATGCCGCTGAAACGACAGACCAAAAGAGAATATTCAGCAGGGATTTTTTCATATTAATTCTTTTTCAAGCCAGCTTAATTTATCATAATTTGATTCGAATAAAAATGTTTAACGAAGGCAGATAACCGTACTTCTTATATAAAGGTTTCATTTTCTCATGGATTATTCCCGTTGCCTGCACCATATTTTTATCATAGATATTGGAGATAGAATTTGTACTCGAAACAGTTTTTGCAACGGAAAACTCGGCTCCTATATCAAATCGATCGTTTACCGGAAAAGACTTTCCTATTAACAATCCAATATTATGAAGATCTGATTTAAGCTTGTATTCTATAAAATCAAAAAGACTTAATGGAAGATCCAGCCCAAAGTAATTGTTTATCAGATCGGTAGGGACGTCAACAGCATTCAGGTTATAAAAGGAATAAAATGCACCTGTATAAAAGCCCGGGAAACTATAATTAACACCCCCTTTGATTGTTAGACCCCGAGTAAATGCATCGCCAACAGTATTGGTAATCGACTGATCTACTCCCAGAGCCGATAATGTGTTTAAAATTATAATATCGTAGGGTTTGGTGAGCAATCCAGCTCGAATACTAAACTGAAAATTATTATTTATACCGGCGCCAATTCCAAGCGAATAATTCAATGGAAATTCGGTTCCCCCTTCAATGAAAATTAGTCTGTCAACCTGAGCTTTTGCGCCAAAAGACAGTAGCAAAAATAAAATTAAAGCGAAAAATCTCATAATTTTTTTATTTGTGTAAGATATTTACTAAAATCCATTCAACTCCATAAATACAGTAGGTAGTAATAAAAGAAAACCCAATACTATTAATATTATCATAAATGGAGTCACCCATTTTACCCACTTACTATAAGGGATTCTGGCCACTCCTAAAACACCAATCAGAACAGCAGAAGTTGGTGTTATCATATTTGTAAATCCATCTCCAAACTGAAAAGCCATTACTGTTGCCTGTCTCGAAATACCTATTAGATCAGAAAATTGCGACATCATTGGCATGGTAAGAGCAGCTTTTGCAGATCCAGAAGGAATGGCAATGTTAATCATTGTTTGAAACAAATACATCATACCAATGGAGGCTGTTTTGCCAAAATTATCCATCGAATTCGCAATATAATGGAGTAAAGTATCGATAATCCTTCCATTTTCTAAAATAAAAAGGATACCACCTGCCAGTCCAACCACCATAGCTGCAGAAAGAATATCTTTTACTCCGGCTAAAAATAAGGATGTAATATCATTGGCCGATTTCTGCATGGCAATACCACTGAATATTCCCATGACAAAGAATAATGTAGCAATTTCCATAACATACCAACCATAGCCCATTACACCTGCAATGAGATATAACAATGTGAATATCAATAAATTCAATATAAAGAAATGTAATGATTTTCGGGCAGTTATATAACCAAAGATAATAAAAAGTCCGGCCAGAACGGGTAAAACCGGGGCTACCCAGGCAGAATTTCCAACATTTAAAGTTGATATTGGGTATTTAATAGCGAAAACTACCAAAATCACCGAAAGTATGATGTAAGTCCACCAGCTGGCAGCAGGAGTATAGTAAACAATATTTGTCTCACTTTCGGCACCCTTTTTCCGCCAATATTCATCCTCTTCAAAAACCGGGGATTTACGGGGATTCTTTTTAACTCGTCTGGCATACCTTAGCACCCAGGCAATTCCTATGAAATTTATTACAAGCCAACAAAACAGACGGTATTCTATTCCTGAGAATAATGGCAAACTGGAAAGCCCTTGTGCAATGCCAATGGTGAAAGGATTCAACAAAGCTCCTGCAAATCCCAATCCTGCAGCCACAAAACTCATAGCCACGCCAGTAATGGAATCATAACCCATTGAAATTGCAAGCGGAACAAATATTATTATGAAAGCAATGGTTTCCTCGCTCATTCCAAAAGTGGCTCCAAACACACTAAATACAAGCATAATAAGACTGATAATAATATTGTTTACACCCAAATATTTAATCAGTCTGAAACGCTCAAGTCGTTTTGAAATTCTTAGAAAGGATAGAATACCAACATCTATGGCTTTCGATTCATTCATTATCCAGAATGCACCGCCAATAATTAAAATAAAAACAATAATATCAGCCTTATCAACAAAACCTTCAAAAAAAGACGAAAATATTTCCCATGTTTGAGGTTGAGATTCAGTATAGGCAAAGGAACCTTGTTTAATCACCTCACGCTCCATGCCATTCACATTTACTATCTCTCTCTCGAATTCCCCACCGGGAATAATCCATGTAAGAATGGCAGAAAAGACAACGATGGAGAATACAATTACGTAGGTGTGGGGGAATTTTCTTGGAGATTTCATTGGGGGTTTGGGGTTATCGGGTTATCGGGTTTCGGGTTTCGGGTTCCGGGTTCCGGGTTTCGGGTTTCGGGTTCCGGGTTCCGGGTTCCGGGTTCCGGGGCGCTGCACTGAGCCTGAGGTCACTGATCTCGTCGAAGTGCCGAAGTGTTCCGGGTTTTGGTTGTCATGAGTTTTCACTTTTGGCTGTTTTTTTTTCTTGTGAATTTCCACTTCTCATCTTTTACTTCTCACTCTTTACTTCTCACTCTTTACTTCTCACTTTTATCTTTCCACTTTTGTCTTTTGTCTTTCCACTGTTGACTTTTGACTTTTATCTTTTGACTTTTGACTTTTATCTTTTATCTTTTGACTTTTGACTTTTATCTTTTATCTTTTATCTTTTGAATTTTATCTTTCATCTCTCATCTCTCACCTCCTCACTCCTGTATTTAGCAGAATGATTCCTTCCATAAACCAAAATTTACTATTTTTGTCATAAAGAAAACAAAATTCTTTCAACCCAAGAAGTGAATGGAACAATTAATGTTGCATAAGCTCATAGATC
>JAIOZM010000018.1 GCA_021740585.1 Bacteroidales bacterium | reverse complement strand
GAAGTAATGCAAATTGCAGAATTTGAAAACAGGGGAGATCAAGTATTTTTTCCTGATATCCCGTTGATGGATTATCCGCTCTGCCTGATTGAAAAAAACGAAGTCGAATTGTTTAAAAAGTAATTTTTATGAAAAAGTTTGTTCTTATTTTCACGCTCAATATATTATCATTTGGTTCATTTTTAAATGCCCAGAATATCCCTAAACATAGCTTTAAAGATGGCGGCGGATTACATTCCGAAAGTTTTAAGTCTTTAACATTCAATGGTTCCTGGTGTTGGTTCTCCGATCCAAGGGCAGTGTATTATGAGGGATTGCATAACAGAACCTATGTGGGCTGGATTGATAATTTCGGAGATGTAACAATTTCATATTATGATAATGAGACTTCAGCCATTCAGTCTAAAGTATTGTACGATAATCTTGAGACGGATGATCATAATAATCCCACCATATTGTTTGATGAAAAGGGTCATTTATTGGTATTCTTTAATAAACATAATGGTGGCATGTACTTTACAAGGTCTGTAAAACCAGAAGATATTTCGGAATGGACTGAAGTGAAAAAGCTGGATTTGAATGATACTGAAAGATACAATTTTGGCAGAGATACTTATACCTATACGAATCCAATAAAACTTTCAGCAGAAAAGGGTAGGATTTATCTTTTTTGGAGAGGGATAGATGGTAAACCAAGTTATTCTACATCAGACGATAATGGGGAAAGCTGGTCGAAAGGAGCAATATTTTTTATGCCTGAAAAAATATACGATTTCCGAAGACCTTATGTGAAATATTATTCCGATGGAAAAGACAAGATTCATATTGCCCTAACCGACGGTCATCCACGTAACGAAGACAAGAACAGCATATATTATATGTATTATAAGAATGGGGCTTTTTATAGGGCTGACGGAAAAAAAATTCGTAGTGTTGAGGAAGAGGCTCACGGTCCGGGGGAATGTGATAAAGTTTATGATGCTTCTCCAAGCGGACAAAAAGCATGGATATGGGATATTGCAGCCGATGAGAAGGGACTGCCGGTACTGGCCTACGCGAAATTTCCTGACGACAAAAATCATATATATTCCTACGCAAAATGGGATGGCAGCAAGTGGAATAATTATGACCTGATTAATTCCGGTGCATGGTTTCCTGAGACCAGAAAAGGCTTAACCGAATCGGAGCCGAATTATTCCGGCGGACTAAATATTGATCATGAGAATACAAATATTTTATATCTGTCAGTAAATCGGGATTCTGTATTTGAAATTGAAAAATGGGAAACTAAAAATGGCGGAAAAAGTTGGAAGTCTGAAGCCATTAGTCATGGCTCATCAAAGGATAATGTGAGGCCTTTCGCAGTACGTGGAGCAACAGAAAGGAATCCCTTGCAAGTACTTTGGCAGCAAAATTCAAGATATTTGTACTTCGCCTGGCCTTCCAAATGGAGACAAGAGCTCAATCTGAAATTTGGGGAACGATATCATTCATCCATTAAAATAAATATGGCATCCCCGCTTATCCAAAATCCATTAAGCAAGGAAGACATACTCAATATTATGCATCAAACCGCTGATTGGCAGTTGGCAAATCCATGGAGAAAAAGCTCCCGATTGGATTGGCATTGGGGAGCTTTTTATACAGGCTTGAGGGCTTTGTATGAAGTAACCGGAGAAGACAGATATAAGAATGAAATGATAAATATTGGTCAATCCAACAATTGGAAGCCTATGGATGATATTTTTCATGCCGACAGGTTAACTATTGCTGATAACTGGATATGGCTATATAGTCTTGAAAAAGATCCGGTTATGATCGAAAAAATTCAATGGGCTATGGATATACATCTGGCAAGGGATTATAAAAAGGCTACGGATGTTCGTTTTGTAGACAATGAAAATAAGTTTGAATGGTGGACCTGGTGCGATGCTTTGTATATGGCACCGCCCTCCTTTGCGTTATTGTCTGATGTTACCGGCGATCCCAAATACCTGAATTATGCAGATGCTCAGTGGTGGAAGACATCTGATTATCTTTATTCAAAGGAAGACTCCTTGTTTTTCCGCGACGACAGGTTTTTCGATGACCGGACAGAGAATGGGAAAAAAGTTTTCTGGTCGCGAGGAAACGGATGGGTGATTGCCGGTTTGGCCCGAATGTTAAGCTCTATGCCATCGGATTATAAAGGCAGAGAAAAATTTGAACAACAATATCGTGAAATGGCACATAAAATTCTATCCATTCAGGGAGAAGATGGTTTGTGGAGGGTAAGCCTTGATGACCCCGGGTTTCTTAATATTGGAGAATCGAGCGGAAGTGCATTTTTTACCTTCGCTCTTGCCTGGGGTATAAATAATAATCTGCTCGACAAAAAATATAAACCACAGGTCGAGAAAGCCTGGATTGCCCTCACCAAAAATGTAAATGAATGGGGCCGACTGGGATATGTTCAGCAGGTAGCGGGAAGTCCAGAGCAATTTTATGAAGATCAATGGCAGGTTTATGCTACCGGGGCATTTTTACTCGCTGGTAAGGAAATGTTGGAATTGTAGCCTATAACCCTGGATATTTAATTTTACCTGAAGCTATGTGAACCTCAGCTTTTTCATTTTTTTTCTATTTATGAGAGTAAATATAGTTTATCATTGCCTAATAGGAGTAAAATTAGGTTTGTTAATGAAAGATTGATTCATTTTGTGCTTTTTGGGGTAAATCCAGCTTGAAAAGGGTAATATAGGTTTATAATCAGACTGAAGAGGTAAGTATAGTTTATTCTTGTGTATTGCACATATTCCTTCCCATCTTTTTTTATTTTGGCGATTTTCTTATAAATAATCTGAATGTCATCATTATCGGTCAAGGAGGCATAACAATCTCACAAACTTTGCGAGAATAACTCTTTCAGGAAGTTATTATTCTTAGTTTAAATTATGCAATTTTGAAAATTTTGCCTTAACTTGTGTAAGTCATCACCTGAATACTAACTAAATAATCATAAAATGAGAATACTGCTTACCGGATTATTAATTTTTTTAATCTGGGCAACATTTTCCAGCTATATCTACATAGAAAAGATATGGCAGGAGCCTGTTGATCCGGATTTGACATCTCTTGAAGCTGTGACTGAGGAAGCTTTTATGGAAGAATCATCAGATTCCATAATGGCTAAAGCACTCACAATACCCTCTGATTTTGCGGTATATTTTGAATTCGATAAAGACGAAATTATTCCCAACCCTCAAAATGATACTGGCTTTGAGGCTTTTATCGATTATCTTATTTTTGAATCCGATGCTCTTGTGGAGATCACAGGTCATGCCGATTGGACGGGTCCTGAGGACTATAATTACAGACTTGGACTTAGGAGAGCTAATTCTGTGTTGGTGCATTTTCAAAAACTTGGGATTAACGACAAAAACCTTAGCCTAAAATCTGAGGGCGAGTTGAATCCTGTTGCCGATAATAATTCAAAGGAGGGAAGAGCTAAAAACCGAAGAGCTGAAATAACCATTAAAAAATAAAAATCATGTCAATTATTGTAATATTAGCACAAACCAAAACTGGAGCATGGATAGAAATAATTGCCTTTTTATTAGTGGCGGCGATTATTGGATTTCTAACAGCATACTTTTATTATAAGTCGGTTTATACCAGAGAAATAAATTTTCTTAAAGAGGACGTAGCAAAGTTATCAGGTGAAGTGAGAATGCTGAAGGATGAGATTCATAGCCTTGAGGAGAAACTTGATGAAAAAGATAAAGAAATTGCAAACCTTAAAAAGAAAAAATAGTTTTATCTGTTTTAAACCAGCTATTTATATCTTTGTTTGGTGGGCGGGTATGGACGCACAACCCTGCGTCCATACCACCATATTATCATATTACCACACCACCACACCAACCGGCCCTACCTCAGTCCAAACCGATACGAAAATTTAATCAGAAAGGTATTATTGGGTTTGTTCGCTGTAAAGAGATTATCCATATTGTCCCATACATCAAATACTCCGGTTGACTCTGAATAATCTCTCGATTGAGACCATACAATGTATGCGGTGGATCCGGGTCTGAATTCCCATCTTACGACCAGATTTGAAAGAAATTCATCGTAACTAAAATTCGGATTCTCAATTTCATAGCTATAAATGCCATCATTAACTGTATAAATATCCTCACCCGGAATTATTTCTGTTCCTTCAGAAAACTCATAAAACCGGTCCTTATAATCGTCAGCTTTTGGATTGGTTATCATTTTAAAGTCTTTATATCTGCCTGCTGCCACAAATGGTTGTCCCCAATATTGAATGGTCAGATCGGGTGTAATAATGTAATCTACTCTCAAAGAAATGCTTAGGACTTTCTGGTCGAGCGACGCGAAAATATATCTTGTATCAGGATCAAATTCATAAGTATCCACATACTGTAGTTCAGTAAAGTTTTTTGAGATTTCAGGTTCTATGTTAATAGTCAGTGTATTGGAGGGTCGAACCGTAAAGTCTAAGTTGTAAAATTCTCTGCGGCTACTCTTTTCCTCAGTGGATGATTGTCTGGTGAAACCCGATAAAGAAAATGCTTTCCGCTCATCGCTGGAGAAATGCGTGAAAAAACCGATGGAGTTTTGAAGTTTAATTGATGGCCCACCTCTTAATAAAGTTTTTGAAACCTGCCTGGTTTGGCCACTACCACCAAAGCCAACACTCCACATGTTTTTAAAATTTGCGCGGAAATTTGCTTCGTAACCAACTCCATTCAGATTGGCACCAAAGTCAGTTGCCAGAAATACATCAGTATTAATATGCATAGATCTGAAAATACCAAAGGGCTCATTGAAGTTATATCCTGTCCATAGAACATTCAATATCTGATCGGCTTGTTGAATAAATCCCACATCGTTTATATCTACCGAAGGACTTTTCCAGGTATTTAAATACAACCAGTTCCAGTTGCCTCCTATTTTACCGGCTTCTATTTTCCCTCCTAATCCGGATAATTGAGTTCGGCTTGTATCAAAATCGACATAGTTTAAATCCGGTCTTTGAAAATAATGAACAGAGGATTGTTGTGTTTCGGAAATTGCTTCTGCCGATCCTCTCACATTACTATAAAATACAGAGCTGCTAAAAGTATAATTTTTCTCTTTGAAGAATTGTGTAAAATCTATCCCTGCAGTGCTTGCATCTTTATGAAGAAAATCCAGATTGGTCCCATCCAGCTTTCTGATGGTACTGGTTGCCATACCCCCGATCATAGTATTTCCTTCATTAATGTCTTTCTGGAGTCTTACAATGCTGTAGTTTGTAAGGGGCTCAACGGTTTCAAAACTTCTTTGGCCATCTGTGTCTATTTCTGCTTTTTCCTCTGCTGTTACCGATTCAAGAATGCCAATCGATAATCCATTTTCAGTTTTCCCGGTAAGCTTGGTTGCAGCTATTATGTTGGTGTAAGTAGGGACTTTAGCAAATTGATTATCTTCCAAATCAGGATCATAATGAGGTCTTCTGCCAATTCTTCTGGAGTAAAAAAGATTGTCGTTTCCTACATCACCGTCGCCCATGCCTACATTGAAAGAGGTAATGTTCTTTCCTTCAATAAAGAAGGGGCGTTTTTCCCTGAAGTAGGTTTCAAATGCTGTGAGATTAACCTCTGATGGGTCGGCTTCCACCTGCCCAAAGTCGGGTAAAACGGTAAAGTCCATGGTAAGATTATTCGTCACCCCAAGCTTTCCATCCAGTCCTCCAAAACCTTTGAAATCTTTACCGGTTGAAAAGGGATTACCATCTTCACTTTCATAGGTATTATAGGATCCTACGGTATAGGGCATTATGTCTAATTGTTTCCTTGGTTCTATTTCCTTCAATCCATCAAGCTCCCCAATGTTATGTATCATTCCGGGCGCATTTTGAGAAAAAATCTGCCACAAGCTCATTTCATTATGGCGATAGATTTGCCGCGCGACTTCAAAACCCCATACATCTGAAGAATTTTTCTGAAATCTGAGTTGTGTAAAGGGTATTTTCATCTCTGCAGCCCAACCCCAATCGAAAATTTTGGCTTTTGCCTGCCAAATCGGATCCCAGGAAGGATCTTCATTTTGCCCGTCATTCGAAAAAATCATATCAAAGCGTGCTCCTGCAGAGCTAACACCAAATGCGAAACCAGTGCGCAAATCGTGGTAGCTGTCAAAAATTATGTAAACCATATCACCATCACCATTATCGCGTCGGCTCATACGATTGGTTATGCTGTCGGGAGCAGAATCGTACGCTTTTATGGCGATGTATAAATGAAGATCATCAAACCGTACTTTAAACTCAGTGGGCTGCGAGGGGGCAACACCATTGTAAGGTTCAAATTGGATAAAATTTCCTTCCCACTCTCCCTGCATCCAGGCTTCATCATCCAGCTCTCCGTTAATTATGGGAACGGTAACAGTTCTTTCGGTTTTATATATTCTCTTTGGAAGTGTTTGTCCAAAGGTGGAGATAGAAAACAAAAACATAAAACCTGCAAATAAAAAGTTTCTCATGCAAAAAAATATTAAGAAGTTAAAGTTTTTACTCTCTTAGGTTTAAGTGGTTAGTGAGTATAAAAAATAACATTCCTAAAGATATACAGACCAGAAAGCCAATATACTTCTCTTGCTTTTAGTTTAGGTTTCGAATATAATTAATGTTAATTAAATTTTAACAATTTATTTTAGAATTCAAAATCCCGAATTCCCGATGTGGGTGAAACCCCGTGGTAATATGAACATCAAAAAGGACCCTTCCCAATATTTTTGGCGTAGGCAAAAATATTGGGAAGGAAGGGGTGTTATTGTTCTTCACCGCAGGTTTCCCCCGTGGTTATTCATGTTTAAGTCCTTCAGGCTTAAGGAAGCAATGTGGTAAGTATATGAATCACAACTATTCTAAGTTATTTAATTGCGTTGACCTTAGAATAATTTATGCTTTATAACAGATTCTTTTAATTTCTTTTGTAAATTTGCTGTCTTTTAATTAATAACCAGATCAAAGCTTATTCAAATAAACTTTTAGTAGCATTTTTTGTTACTATGTGTACTATAAAGCAGATCATTAAAATAAAATTGTGGCAGGAAAAACATTATTCGACAAAATTTGGGATGCACATGTAGTTGATGAAATAAAGGACGGTCCTTCAGTACTATATATCGACAAGCATCTTATACATGAAGTAACAAGTCCTCAGGCATTTGCGGGGATAGAAAAACGTGGACTGAAAGTTTTCAGGCCCCAGAATACAGTGGCTACTCCCGATCATAATATTCCAACTGTGGACCAGCATCTGGAAATAAAGGATCAGTTGTCGCGATTTCAGGTAAATAAGCTCACAGAAAACTGCAATCGTCATGGAATTACCCTTTATGGATTAAGTCATCCTTTTCAGGGAATTGTCCACGTAATTGGTCCTGAGCTTGGAATTACCCAGCCTGGGATGACCATGGTTTGTGGCGATAGTCATACTTCAACGCATGGCGCATTTGGAAGCGTGGCTTTTGGAATTGGCACCAGTGAGGTTGAAATGGTTTTAGCCACCCAATGCATACTTCAACCCAAACCAAAGAAAATGCGGGTGAATGTTGAAGGTGAATTGTCGAAGGGAGTATCTGCAAAAGATGTTATTCTGTATATAATTTCGAAAATGTCTGCCAGCGGTGGAACAGGCTATTTTATAGAATATGCCGGCTCTGCCATTCGCAGTCTTTCCATGGAAGGCAGAATGACTGTTTGTAATATGAGTATTGAAAGTGGTGCGAGAGGTGGTTTAATTGCTCCTGATGAAACTACTTTTGAATATATCAAAGGTCGGGAATTTGCTCCAAAGGGAAGCGATTATGATGAAGCCGTTAAGAAATGGAAAAAATTAAAAACAGATGACGATGCCGTTTTTGATGCCGAATTGAACTTCGATGCTGCCGATATCGAACCTATGATAACCTATGGAACAAATCCGGGTATGGGAGTTAAAATAAGCAGTCACATTCCCGAGGAATCGAAGATAGAAAAGTCAGAACTCCTGAGTTATCAAAAGTCCTTGAAATATATGGGTTTTGCTGCCGGAGAGAAAATGGTTGGAAAAGCGGTCGATTATGTTTTCGTAGGTAGCTGTACCAATGGTAGAATTGAAGACCTGAGGGTAGTGGCCGATTTTGTAAAGGGAAAGAAAAAGGCCGATAATATTACTGCATGGATTGTTCCCGGATCAAAACAAGTGGAGAAACAAGCCAATGAGGAAGGCATAACTCAAATTCTTGAGGAAGCAGGATTCAAACTCAGACAACCCGGATGCTCGGCATGTCTGGCCATGAACGACGATAAAATTCCGGAAGGAAAATTAGCTGTAGCTACCTCGAACAGAAATTTTGAGGGAAGACAGGGCCCCGGTTCAAGAACCATGCTCGCCAGTCCGCTGACAGCAGCAGCCATTGCCGTTACCGGAACCATTATTGATCCTAAAACATTATTATAATTTAAAGTTCGAGATATGCCATCAGAAAAATTTACATATATAGAATCCACAGCCGTTCCTCTTAATATTGAAAATGTGGACACCGATCAAATTATACCTGCACGTTTTTTAAAAGCCACAACACGTGAAGGTTTTGGAGAAAATCTTTTTCGCGATTGGAGATATGACAGGAATAACCAACCGAAAGCTGATTTTGTGTTGAATGATAATAAATACAAAGGAACTATACTTGTAGCCGGAAAGAATTTTGGAAGCGGATCGAGCCGGGAGCATGCAGCCTGGGCTGTTCACGATTATGGTTTCAAAGTAGTGGTTTCAAGCTTTTTTGCCGATATTTTTAAAAATAATGCCCTTAACAATGGGGTGTTGCCTGTTCAGGTTTCAGCTGAATTTCTTGACCTGATTTTTGGGGAAATTGAAAAAAATAACAAAACCATAGTTATTGTTGATCTTGAAAAACAAGAAATTATACTGAAGGAATCTGGCAAAAAGGAAAATTTCGAAATAAACTCCTACAAGAAGGAATGCCTGCTTAATGGCTATGACGATATTGATTACCTGCTGAATTTAAAGGACAAAATTGCAGCTTTCGAAGAAAGTAAATAAAATCTCAAATATGCATATATCTATAATGGACACAACTCTCCGCGATGGAGAGCAAACCAGCGGCGTTTCTTTTTCAGAAGATGAAAAACTGGCTATTGCAAAAATATTGCTTGAAGATCTAAAAATAGATCGGATTGAAATTGCTTCAGCGAGAGTTTCGGATGGAGAATTTAAAGGCGCTAAATTAATATTTGACTGGTCCAGAAAACACGGTCACATTGACCAGGTTGAGGTATTGGGTTTTGTGGATGGTATGGAATCGCTGAATTGGATAAAGAAAGCAGGCGGGAAAGTAATTAATTTATTAACTAAAGGTTCATTGAAGCATTGTGAACTGCAGTTAAGGAAAACTCCCGATGAGCATATCAGAAATATAAAAGAGGTGGTTAAAAATGCTGAAGAAATGGGCATCAGGGTGAATATTTATTTTGAAGACTGGTCGAATGGAATGAGGAATTCTAGGGATTATGTTTATTATATGCTTGATAATCTGAAAGATGAAAAGATCGATCGGTATATGTTACCCGATACCCTTGGTATTTTAAATCATGTGGAGACCTATGAAATGTGCAAGGATATTGTTGACAGGTATCCTGGTCTTAAATTCGATTTTCATGCTCATAACGATTATGATCTGGCTACTGCCAATGTCTTTTCTGCCATCCAGGCAGGAATCTCCGGAATTCATACCACTGTAAATGGTTTAGGTGAGAGGGCTGGAAATGTGCCGGCATCGAGTGTGATAGGGATAGTAAAAGACCATTTTAAGTATGAAATGTCATTGAGGGAAGAAAAGCTTTATACTGTAAGTAAAATTATTGAAAGGTTTTCGGGAATCAGAATTCCGGAGAATAAACCATTAATTGGCGAAAATGTCTTTACTCAAACCAGTGGTATTCACGCCGATGGCGATCAAAAAGATAATTTGTACTTCAACGATTTAATTCCGGAAAGATTTGGAAGAAAGCGTCAATATGCTCTCGGAAAAATGTCGGGTAAGGCAAGTATTCATAAGAATCTGGAGGAGATGGGGATTAAGCTCAACAGGGAGGAAATGAAGTTGGTAACTCAAAGGGTAATTGAATTGGGCGATAAAAAGGAAGTCGTTACCAAAGAGGATCTTCCTTACATTATTTCGGATGTGCTCAGAAGCAAAAAAGTGGTTGAGAAGATTAAAATTCGCAACTTTTCACTTTCTGTAGCGGCAGGAATGCGATCCATGGCAACGTTAAGTCTCGATATAGATGGCGAGATATACGAGGGAACCGCTTCGGGAGATGGACAGTACAATGCTTTCATCAGAGCTTTATGGAAAATTTACGATCAGCTCGAAAGACCCCATCCGGTGTTGAAAGACTATGTAATAAGTATTCCTCCGGGAGGGAAATCTGATGCTTTGTGTGAATGTTTAATTACTTGGGATTTGAATGGAAAAAGCTTTAAAACCAGGGGTCTGGATTCAGATCAAACCGTAGCAGCCATAAACGGCACCGTTAGAATGTTGAATCTTATTGAGACAATGAAATAGATTGGTTTTGGAGGACTTTAATATTGAGGAGTATTTTTCTTTTTTTTTTAAAGATCTGAGTAATTGTGTTTTGCATTGGAGTTTACTGAGCCCGGAGGGCTCAAATTTGATTAACCCCGGTTCCAACCCGGGGTAAATAGCAAAGAGACATATGCAACCCCGGAGGGGTTGAATTATTGAATAAAATAATATAAATATGAAATACAAAATCGCAGTATTATCAGGTGACGGAATAGGACCGGAAATAATTGAGCAGGCCATTAAAGTATTGAATGCAGTAGGTAAAAAATTCAATCATGAATTTGAATATACCTCTGCACTGGTTGGTGCTATTGCTATCGATAAAACCGGAAATCCTTATCCGGAAGAAACCCATCAGCTTTGTATGAATTCTGATGCCGTATTGTTTGGTGCCATTGGTGATCCTAAGTATGATAATAATCCAAACGCTACCGTCAGGCCCGAACAAGGGCTTCTCGAGATGAGAAAAAGATTAGGTCTTTATGCAAATATCAGGCCTGTGAGTACCTTTCAGTCTTTGCTTCACAAGTCGCCTTTAAGACAAGACTTAATTGAAGGGGCAGATTTTGTGGTGGTAAGGGAGCTGACTGGTGGAATTTATTTTGGCGAGCCAAGAGGAAGGTCGGAGGACAGGAAAAAAGCCTTCGATACTTTAGTCTATTCAAAAGATGAAATTGTGAGGATAGTAAAGCTTGGTTTTGAATACGCTCAAAAGAGAAATAAGCGACTCACCGTTGTTGATAAAGCCAACATTCTGGCTACCTCCCGTTTATGGAGGGAAACCGTTCAGGAAATGGAACCCGATTACAAAGATGTAACTGTCGATTATATGTTTGTCGATAATGCTGCCATGCAAATCATCCAATGGCCCAAAAAATTTGATGTAATCGTAACCGAAAATATGTTTGGTGATATTCTTTCAGATGAGGCAAGTGTGATTACCGGTTCGCTAGGATTACTTCCTTCTGCCTCAGTGGGGATTCACACTTCTGTATTTGAGCCTATCCATGGTTCCTATCCTCAGGCAACAGGAAAAAATATCGCAAATCCTTTAGCAACCATACTCTCAGCTGCCATGATGCTGGAAGTGTCATTCGATCTTGTGGAAGAAGCAAAAGCCATCAGGGATGCTGTCGATAAATCGCTCGAAATGTCAATAGTAACAGAAGATATTTCGGGAGGAAAAGCCTATAAAACCTCAGAAGTTGGCGATTGGATTGCAGGGGAGATTTAGTGTGCTGATGGGATAGTGTGCTGGCCCAGAATTTCTTTTCCTTAAGTGAAGTTGAATACAATAATTGAGCTCACCGCCTGCTGGAGGATCGATTCTGATTGCCAGTGCCTACCTTTTCTATGCTGCCTGAGTCTTCCTTACTCAAATTATAGCATTTCTCAAATCTTTTGAATATTAGTTATTATATTCATAACTTGCATATTGAACTTTTCTGGAAATCTATATTTCTAAATATTTGTTCCTATGAAAACATCAATTATGCGGATATTATTTTCCGTGGTTCTCCTTACCTTCCTGTTTTCTTCTTCCAAAGCTCAAATGCCTGCCGCTATCAAGATAAGCCCTGAAAATGCGACAGGTTCTCAAGAACTTAAACTTACTTTTTTCCCGGGATACGCTTGTTCTTTTCAAGGGAATACTGAATTATTCGGTCTTGATTCAATAGCTATGCACTCTTCAGCAGTGCTTTCAAATGAGGATCCTTGGTCATGGAACCATACAGTACCGTTTGATGGTCAGAGTTTTGATGGTAATTATCCCTATTTGTACCCTGATAGCGATACCAGTTATTCAATATTATTAAATCCTTCAAGTTTTTATGGAACGGGAGACAATGTAACTGTGGGAATAAATGCGGTTTTCAACGATGCTTTAGGATGGACACGCGATGGGAGAGATTATGGAGATGGGATATGTAAAGATTTTTTTATTCCGCTAAATTTTGAAAAAACGAGTGTTACTTTTAATGTGGACATGTCCTATCAGATTTTTCTGGGAAATTTCGATCCCGTATTTGATTTTCTTGATTTAGCAGGAAATTTCAATTTTTGGGGAAATCCTGGGGCAACTATGACAGACGCTGCTGATGGTAAGATTGATAGCATTTATTCCGTAACGGTGACTGACCTTGTTGTTGGTCAAAATATCGAATATAAGTTCAGGATAAATAAGGATTGGTCAACTTCTGAACTTGCCGGGCTTAATTTAAATCGTAAATACACAATCATATCAGGTGAAAATGAGCTTGACCATATGTATAATAATGCTTATGCTTTATTAAAGACCCTAAGTCTTTATGTGAATATGAATTATCTCTACGAACAAGGCCTATTTGATCCACTTATTAATAAGGTTGATGTGGCAGGAACTTTTAATAACTGGGGTTCCGATTCAACATTTTGGATGAGTGATCCAGATGCTGATGGAATATATTCAATTGTTATTGACAGCCTTTATCTGGGAGAATACCATGAGTATAAATTCAGACTTGATGCGACCTGGGGAAAAAATGAATTTCCGGGTTATACTCCTAATCGCTCCTACACCATAGTAGCCGATACAAATGTGCTTGAGCACTGGTGGAATAATGATGATCCTGCATTAGTTCCCGGAGCTTTTTTTTCTGAATATTTAGACGGTACTGGAAATAATAATGCTTTGGTAATTTCAAATAAAACTGAGAAACCCCTTGATCTTTCAGAATATGCATTGATGTATTGTACGAATGGAAGCGATTGGTCTGCTCCGGTTTCACTAACTGACACCTTATTTCCAAATGATTGTTATTTGATTACTCATGCTGATTTTGATTTTGCTCAACTTGAATCACCCGATGCAGTGGATATGGTTTCATCTGTATTAACATCTTTTAATGGCAATGATGCACTCGCTTTAATAAAAAAATATGCTTCTGGAACCCGTTATCGGATTTTAGATAAGATTGGATACCCTTCAGTGAACCCCGGAATTGGCTGGGATGTAGCAGGATTTGCAGATGCAACTGCAGGAAACAGATTGAGCAGGAAGGATGCTGTTATCCATGGCCAGATCGATTGGAATCTTTCTGCGGGGAACAATCTTAATGATTCGGAATGGAGTGTTATGTCAGCTGACATTCCAAGCAAATTAGGAAGGTTTACGGCTATTTATAATCTTAATAATCAATGGCAAATTCAGGATTCGGGACTGAATATTTACTATAAATCCATAGATTTTAATAATGATGGTTTTGGTATTGTAGTTGGCCAGAATGGAATTGCGGCACAAACTGTTGATAAAGGATTAACATGGTATCCTCTCGATCTGGCAACAGGCAATACTCTTAATGACATACAGATAGTATCAGGCAAGCATACATGGATAGTTGGCGTAAACGGAACAATTTTATATAGTGGAGATGGTGCAAATTGGGAAAATCAATTTTTTGATGCTGCAAATGAGCTTAGTTCTGTTTTTTTTCTTGACAGTCTTACTGGTTATGCAGCCGGAATACATGCCCTTATAAGAACTCACGACGGAGGAAAGAATTGGGAGTGGTTATACAACGAGTATATGGACTGGTTTACTAAGATTTATTTTACTGACTATCAACAGGGATGGCTCGTTGGTCATGATAAAGTCCTTAGAACCTTTGATGGAGGAGAAAGTTGGGAATGGGTGCCATTTGAACCCTTTGTAAACTTTAGCACCGTATTTTTTTATAATCGGGATATTGGATGGTTAGGAGGAGCTAATGGTCTTATTGTGCATACTATTGACGGCGGTGTAAATTGGACCCGACAGATTCTTCAAACAGAGGGTATGATAAAAGAAATCTATTTTTATAATGCAAATTTAGGTTGGGCTGTAGGCGACAATGGAAAAGTTTTTATGACCGAGGATGGTGGAGCAAATTGGATAATTCAATATTCAGGCACACAAGAAAATTTAAATGATATCTCTTTTATTTCCAGAAATAAAGGTTGGGTAGTAGGAGATAATAAAACGATCCTTAGCACTTTGGATGGTTGGATGCCACAAAGATCTGAGATAAGCTCCCGATTAAACTCAATTTTCTTTTTAGATGAGGGAACAGGATGGATTGTGGGGGATAATAATGCAATCCTAAAAACTGTTGATGCAGGCCTCACCTGGGATTTAAAACCACCTTTACATTGGGTGGCTTCTGAGCCACTTTCTGATATTTTCTTTGCAGATGAAGAAACCGGCTGGATTGCAGCAAGTGGAGGATATATTTATAAAACTATCGATGGAGGTGAAAGCTGGGATGGTATTAATACAGGTACAAGTGAATGGTACACGAGTGTTTTCTTTATTAACAAGAATGTCGGTTGGGCAACAGCAAGCGGAAGTGTAATTGCCAAAACCTCTGACGGGGGAAACACATGGAATATAGTAAAAGTAGGATCGGGGAAATATTTTAATGATGTATTTTTTATTAACTCTACAACAGGTTGGGTTTCAGGGCAAGAAGGCATAATTCTAAAAACAACAAATGGCGGGAGTAATTGGACTTCCCAATATACACCAACAGGGTCATTCATGGAATCTGTTTATTTTTTAGATGAGCAAACCGGAATTGCTATCGGTTCAGATGGTACCATTATACGCACTATCAATGGTGGAGAATTGTGGACTCCGGTAGAAAGTGGAGCCCCACTTCAATTGTCAGATATATTTTTTATCGACACATCTACAGGTTGGATAGCAGGCCAGGATGGAGTGATCCTTCACACAAGCGATGGAGGGATTAGCTGGAACAGGCTCCCTCAGGCTTCAGAAAATTGGTTGCAATCTTTGTATTTTGTTGATCCTTATAACGGTTGGGCTGTTGGCGATAATGGGACTATTGTAAAAACTTCTTCTTCAGGTTGTAGGGATCCATTTATTGATTTGCCCAGAGCAAGAAGAATTTGCGATGGAGAGCAAATTGAATTTGATGCAGGATCTTCTACTTCTTATTACTGGAATACAGGATCAGAAGAAAGAGTAATATTTGCATCTGAACCCGGATATTATACCGCTTATGTAAAAAATATATGTAACCACACTGCGATTGATAGCGTTTTTCTTACTGTAACGCCTCTTCCTGAGTTTATTTTGCGTCCAAATGACACACCAATAATTTGCAAAGGAGAAAGTCTGATTCTTAGCACTGATTTACTCGAAGTTTTTAACACTGCCGACTATTTTTATTTTTGGGACAGAAGTCTCTCTGAATCCTCAAGCATTAGTGTTGATACTACCGGATATTATGCTGTTACTGTGACCGATGGATATGGATGCGAGAAAAAAGATTCTATTGAGGTTATTGTGCAATATCCCTGGGATGAAAAGATAGGTATAGTTACTTATGATGCGACAGACAGAAGAAACCTGGTGGTATGGAAAGCATCCACAGGAAAAGGAACGGAATTTTATAAAGTCTATAAAGTTCTTTCAACAGAGAAAAAATTTCTTGGCAGGGTAAATTATGGAGATCTGACGGTTTTTGTGGATAATACTTCTATGCCATGGCAGCAATCAGATCGATACGTAATAACAACTGTAGATACATGTGGCAATGAATCATTCTATAGTGCTTCCCACAAAACCATGCATCTTACTGCTAATATAGGCACTGTTGGTGAAGTTAATCTTATTTGGGAACACTATGAGGGTATTCCTGTCGACTATTACTATATTTTCAGAGGATCAGATTCTTTGTCTTTAACGCTGATTGATTCAGTATCCTATGATCTTACAAAAACACAGTATACAGATAATAATCCTCAGGAATTCAATACTTATTACCAAATCGGAGTTAAATTGCCTCAAGCTATTATTCTTGATATTGATGGGAAAAAGGCAGGTTCAGGACCATTTATCCATTCACTTTCAAATCTTGAAGAAAACAGGATAAAAACTTCTGTTCTGAATATTAGTTTGAAGAATAACATTAAGATATTTCCAAATCCTACAACAGGAATTCTGAATTTTTTACTTGAAGAATGCCCGATTCGGTCGGCGGAAGTTATTGTTTACAATAGCTATGGTAAAATGGTAATGAGAAACAATATAGTAACTGGTAGTTCTGAATTTAGTATTGATCTTTCCTCATTTCCATCAGGCTTATATCTTATAGCCATCGAAATGAATGGTGAAAAATTGTTGGAAAGAGTAATTTTGGAATAAGGTATGACGAAATCAATCATTTCGACAGCTGTTATTGACCTATTTCAATGAATGGATCGATTGCTTTATTCTTAAAATAGCTAATGAATGCCGACTATTAAAGGCAGTCGAAATATAGTATAACACCACATCACCACATCACCACATCACCAACCAGCCTAGGCTCCGCCCTTCAGTTTCTTGATTTCATTGAAATGACTAATAACTAATTGTTCTTGTTTCTCTCGTGAATTTGTCCTGAAAACTTCGAATTCTTCACGAGTGTCTTCCAGGTCTTTTTTCAATGTGGCGGTTATTTTAAAGTTTCTTTTGAAAAGGATAAACATGGTGGAAAGTAAAAAGGCCAAAGCGGCGATGATACCCCAAAGAATCAGATTGTAGGTTGTTTTATGGAGAGGAATCCCTAAAAATGTCAAGCTGTTTTTTTCTTTAATTGCTTTTTCTTCTGAATTTTTAGCTTTTAATAATTCGCTGTTTATGGATTCTATTTTTGATTGTAAACTCTCTTCAGATGTGAGAAGGGTATTGATTTCACCCTTGGCGCTGTTAAGAGAATCGATAGAATTCTTAAGCATTGTTAGAAAGATATCCTCCCTTACCGCTCTGTAGCCATTGTAGTTATTCATTTTTTCTTCCATATACACCTTCTGTTCCTGCAAAGTACCTGTTTTTAGAACTTCCGGTAAACTGGTTTGAGCATTTAATTGGCTCGTGGAAATAAGGGGCAAAATTAGTAAGCTAAAGCTCTGCAGAAATCTTTTATATATTTTCATAATAGTAGTTTTTATATCTATTTCCGGATTGGTTATTTTATGAACGTAAAAACAAAGTTAATATTTTTTGAATTAGGAAAAACAGACTTAATAAAGTATCAGAGTCTCAAGTTAATTCCAGCTTCCGTTTTCAGTTTTTATTCGATACTTTTTTCCAGACTTTCCGGATGTCTTGCATACTCCTTGAGGATTTTAAAAAGTTTGCCGCCATGGATGCCATCAACTATTCTATGGTCGAGGGTAGCACTGAGACTTATCATTTTACGGATCTCAATTTTATCATTTATCACAACAGGTTTTTTTGACACTCCTCCTAAAACAAAAACCATAGCCACGTTGGATATTGGAAAAAGTGATGGATATCCGCTATCCAGACCCAAACTTCCTATATTTGTTATCACAAAAGAACCAAAATTATCCGAATTCAATCCGATGGAAGGAATGGAGATTCCAAGGTGAACAGTCAACCATTTTATAAAGTTAATTATCCAATGGCGGAAGGGCCAGGGTATTCGGGCAACTTTACTTTTCATTTGCATGGTATCCGACTCAAGACCAGAACGCACCTCTTTTATTCCCAGACTTAGTTGTTCAGCCACTTGTATAAGGTTAAGCTTATCTGCATTAATAATACGAACAGAACTCATCTCGGTGTCGCCTACAAGAACGCTAACCATTGCATCAACTTGCTTCCTTTCTACTATGTTACCTCTTTTGACATAGCAATTCAATTCAGGCACATCCTTTTTAATAGCCCGGGCAACAGCGAGAGTGAAAATATGAGTAAGGGTAATTTTTAAACCTTCTTTTCTTTTTTGATTTACAAATTGTTCCAGATCTGTTACATCAATTTCTACAGAACCAAATACTTTCGAGTCTTTTGGTTTCTTGTAAATGGCAGAGGCAGTCTTTCTCCAATCGGTGTTTAGGGTCATAGTGTTGGTGTGGTAATTTGTTAGTGTTGTGGTGTGGTGGTTCCTGAGCTTGCCGAAGGATAGTATGCTGGTTGCTGGTGGTTCCTGAGCTTGCCTAAGGAATGGTCTCGGTTTTTATCATAGCTTACTGCTGCTTTGGATATGCCTTTTTAAAGTGAAATAAAAACTACTTCCTTTTCCTTTAGTACTTTCAGCTCTTATGGTTCCACCGTTTCTCTCTATAAATTCTTTGGTTAATAATAAGCCTAATCCCGCACTTTCTTCTCCGCCGGTTCCTGTTCTGTTGGTTTTTACTCCGGCATCGAACAAATTATCTAATATTATTTTATCCATTCCGATACCTGTATCTCTGACTTCAAACTCCAGAAATTCATCATCAATAATTCTTGCATTTAAAAGTATTTTACCTCCTTTGTTTGAGAATTTGATTGCGTTTGATAACAAGTTTCTTATAATTAGTTGAAGCATATTATTATCTGCTATAATTTCTATTTCAGCAGGGATGGTGATGGACAAATTCAGGTCTTTGTTTTTTGCAGAATCTATAGCTGTTTCAGTACTTTCTTCAACCACACTTTTAAGATTAAGAATTTTGGGATCAAATTCTATATTCCCTTGCTGAATTCTTGACCATTGAAGCAGATTTTCCAAAAGAGTGTATGTTTTTTTAGCAGACTGATTCAAACTTTTAAGAATGGTTTTTTGCTGCTCTTCTTCAAACTTTGAATTATCACTCGCCAATAAATCGGTTAGTCCAATAAATGCACTGAATGGACTACGTAAGTCATGAGAAATTATAGAGAAAAATTTATTCCGTGTAGAAACAAGTTCCTCAAGTTCAGCATTTTTATTTTTAATAGTCTGCTCGGCTTTCTTTTGTTCAGTTATATCACGGGCTACACCAATAGTGGCAATCAGCTCATCTTTTTCATTTCTGATTGCTGATGCCGATAGCAATATTGGAAAACTGCTACCATCTTTTCTTCTGTTAATTAATTCGCCATTCCATGATTTATCGATAGCTTTTGGAAGTATTTCTTTTAGAATGGAGACGTCATTATCTTCGGAACGGAAGAATGAAATTTCCTTTCCGATAACTTCTTCTTCTGAATAACCATAAGTGTTTAAAAAAGAATCGTTTACAAAAATTACATGATTATTTAAATCCGTAATGCTAACACATTCAGTTACACTTTTTAATGCCGAAGCCAGAAGAATTATTTTTTTATAAGCCAATTTCCTTTCAGTAATATCAATAAATGTTACCACAGCTCCCGATATTTTACCATTTTCGTAAATAGGCATACTGGTATAATTCACATTAACACCATGCCCGTCTTTGTGAATAAAATACCCCTCTTTGCTATTTTGCTTTCCATATTTAAGTGTTTGGTATATAGGACATTCTGATGAAGAATATGTACTTCCATCTTCATGATGATGATGCCATAAAGTATGACTGTTAACCCCAATCATTTCCTCTTCTGTAAAACCAAGAATTTTAGAAGCCTGAGGGTTTACAAAAGTGTGATTGCCATCCAGGTCAATTCCAAGTATCCCTTCACCTGCATTTTTCAGCAACATTTTTAAGCGGTTTTCAGAATGCTCCAGTAATCGGGTAGCCTCAAAGTTTTTTAAATACATATAAACCTGTCCGGCAAAAATTTCCAGCATCTCTTTATTCTCGGTTCCCTTTTCATTTGTGAAGAATAGTAAAAAATCGCCCACTACTTTGTCTTTATCGAAAACTTTAATTACAGCGGATTTTTTTATGCCAAATAATTTTTCAAGACTATTTGAAATTAATTTTGGGATGTTATAGCCAATTAAATCTGAAAGATCATCATAGCAGTAGAAAGATAGATTTTCTAATTTTTTTGCTCTGACGGGATCTTGCTTCCACTTTTTATTTAATATAGAATATCCCAGAATAGCATTTAATTTATTCAGGGATTTGCCTGCACCCGATACAGCCACTGTAGTAAAATCTTCCTGGGTAGATCCGGATAAATTTAATATCGCATATCGGGCACCTGATAAATCTCTGGCCAGATCAATAATTTTTTGATATTCGGGTTCAGAAGAATCCGATCTGAAAAAGGCTTGAGATGATTCCAGAACTTTTTTTAGTTGGTTCTGAGCTAAAATTTTTTCTGAAATATCAATAAAAAGGGTTACGAAATATCCCTTTTCAGGTGATGTAACCTGTACTCTGAAATGTTTGTTTAATACTGCTGAGAATTGCTCAAATTCTTTTTCTCCTCCGTTTAGTGCGATATTACCATAGTAGGCAATCCAGTCAAACTTATCCTGCGTAATTCCGGGAATTGCCTCTGTTACGCGTTTATTAATTATATTTTCTGATTTTAAGCCAGTCAACTGTTCAAATAAGGGGTTGACTTCGAGAAAAATATAATCAATGGGAATATTATTTTTGTCGAAGATTACCTTATGGAAGGCAAATCCAAACGATGACTGGTAAACCAGATTTTTAAAAAAATTGCTTTTCAAAATTGTATTCTTTTATTATGCGCTAAGATTGCAAATAATACGGTAATTTATAAAAAAGGTTCAAAATATTTTGTGTCAATAGTGTCCAATATTAATATGAGATTGCTTTGCTACGCAATGACATCATTTATAAAAATGTGACTGCCGTTCTGAAATATACATTTTTAAAGCTGTTAAAATACTTGTACTTATATCATAAAAAACATGTTATTCATTTCGAAGTGCCTGAACAATAGAAGAATCTTTTAATGCCACTGTAGCCAATCCGAATGTCCATAATAAAGCGTTCAATAATAAAATAATCAATAATAAAACTATAAAGCTAAAAGAGACTTCAGTATTTGGACTTAAAATAGAAGGAAGGGTTGCAATAACTGCAGATATAAACCCGATCACGATTCCTGTTAAAAGCAAAATCATATATTCAATAATAATATGTTTTCTGATTTTAGTTTTGCTGAATCCGATTGCTCTGAATAGCGCTATCTCCTGTTTTCTCTCCAGTATGCTCCTGAATAAAACAATGGCAAGGCCTATGGTTCCAAGCAATAAACCCAGTGCTCCCAGAACCAGAAAGATTGATAAATACGTATTTGTTACGGAATTAAATTCGGCCAGCCGGTTAGCACTAAGGTTCATATCCCATCCTAAATCTCTCATGCCATTATTAATTTCTGAGGAAATTTCAGCGGTATCTATACTATTTCCTTCAATCAGAAAAGTATGTGTGCCACTGTTTTGCGGGAATTGCTCGAGGAAATATTTATTGGATATAAGCACACTTCCCTGAAAAATGGAAGGGGCGAGTCCTCCAATAAGCAGTAACTGCATGCTTTCACCCTCGGAATTAAGATATTCCAGGCTGTCACCTACTTTTAATCCAAGACCCCACTTTATAACCGTCTCATCGGCTATTGCGGGAATTGCATTGCCCGGTAAATCCTGATTAAGCGATAACCATGGATCCGATTCATCCAGATAGGGTGTTTTGGTTACAAATTTGAATCTCGATTGCAAGGTTTCAGGATTTACTCCTAAAATTCCCGGATTTGATATTTTATTGAGATTAAGGCAACTTGCATCATCACCTTCAAATTTTCTCAACTGAACAAAGGAATAATTATTCTCAAATCCGAAATCGAATTTTACAGCAGGATCGTTCAGGTCATGAAGGACTGGTATGGTCGATTCAGCAAAATACAGAAATCCCCCGGTTCCACTGGAAAGATCATTAGCATTTACAAAGAGGTCTTTTTTATTGCTGCCGGTTGAAATTACAAGAAAGGTTCCAATAGCAAACAATAGTACAATACTCAAACTTCTCATCTTATTCCTGAAAGTATTATTCCAGCTCAGATGTTCCAGACTGAAATTCTTAAGGCTTTTATTTCTCTCTCCCGATATAAGGTAATGAAAAGCGTAGATACCGGAGATAAGCAACAATCCTCCGGCTGCAAAAAATACAGTAGAATTTATTATCTCATTTCTAAAAAACTGTGAGATTATAAGGGCAATTCCGGTGAATCCTGTAATTGAAGCAATGGAAAGACTTATCCACCTTTTTCCACCTGAAAGTTTTTCTTTCCCCTTTTTATACTTTGCCAATTTGGTTTTTAGAAAGCGGTTCAGAGGAAAAACTATAGTTAAAAATGAAACCAGGAGGGTTAACAGAAATCCTTTTACAATGGTTTCCGGCTGAATATGAACCACCATCATATCACTCCTGACAATATCTTTCCACACGCCATTTAAGGCTGAGAAGATTAACTCGTTATATAATATAGCCAGAAATATTCCTGCTACAGATCCTAAAAATGCTATTGCCATTCCTTCACTTAACATCATTTTCCTGATCCTATTCAAGGGAATTCCCAATGTTGAAAGGGTCTGCAACTGATCTTTCCTGTTTTCGAGATTCAGAAGAAAAAGGAGCACTGTTAAAAGAATTCCTCCCATTAGCAGAAAAAAGCTTAATCCTCCAAATAACTCACCGAAATCGACCCCGTTCCCTGCGGCAAATTCTCCTTTTTCCCTTACATTTTCAATCTGGAAACCCAGCTTTTCCGGTTCCAGATTTTCAATTATTACCCGGGCAAGTTCCTCTTTTGAAATTTCTTCTGAAGAATATCTGAAGGCGGTATAACTACCAAATCGGTTAATCCAAAGTTTAGTTGCCAGGGAAAAAGAAATAAAAGCTTTTGGTGTTCCCTTGTATTTGTTCCAATATTCTTCGTCTTTATCCCTTATCGCTTTTAAATCAATAGGAACACCACTTTCCCAGTCGCTGCAGCTTCCTGCATCGGATAGTCCCGGGAGATTTGGCATCAGGTTTTTATCAGCGAAATATCCTTCGGGAGCCACCACCAATTTTACCCTGAGCGAAACCGAATCCTCTTTTAGAGCGCGCAATGGGCCAACAACAAAGTATTCAATATTTATAGTATCACCCTTTGAGATCTTTAAGTCAGCAGCCAGCCATTCATTTATAATGACTTCAGTATCTTCCAGGCTCTTATCCGGGATGGTAGATACAAAAGAGTAGGGGGTGGAAGCAGTTTTAGTATTTAAAGAGTTTACGAAATAGCTGAAAACAGGGAATTTTAACTGAGGAATATTTTTCAGAACACCGGCAATCGCGTCATCAATAAATACCCTTTCGCTGCCGGCATCTATTTCAGTACTATTTTCAGATGTAGTAAGAATTATTCCTGCATCTTCTACAGACCAGACTTTTTTAAGAGCGTCTTTAATTGTTTCTGTATTGGAATTACCGGAAAGCAGCAATAAATTTGATTTATTTTCAAATTCCATTAGTACGGAAAGGAAATCTTTCGATACAAAAGCATTAAAAGGTGCTGTTTGGGAATTCTTCAGGTTGAACATCCCCATCTGTTCAGTTCCGGCTAAGTCTTTAACTTTCAGCCGTGAGGACACTATGTTTTCATCATCCGAAACGAAGGGAGCATTCAGAGGAATCAGGCTGGCTTTGGTCATCCTGATTAATATATCTTCTCCTACGCTCACTCCAAGTCGATTGGCGAGATTGGTGCTTAAAATTACTTCATCCGCACCCAATTCCTCATAGAAGTTTTCTGTTCCTGCCAGAATATCAAAATTTTCATCCACACCCAGGATCTGTACATTTGGGATTCGTTTTTGTCCCCCATCAGCAACGGCACTTCCATTGGAAACAAGCAGACCTGATACCGGGATGTTCAGGTTTTGACTCATTTTTCCGGCTAAATCTGATGTAAAGTAGCGATCGCCTGATTTTAAAACATGAGTGACATTCCCGAGTCGCTGGGCAACAATTCTATTCAGGCTGTATTTTACTGAATCGCCTACAATCAGGGCTCCTGTTAATATAGCCGCACTAATAGCAACACCTAGAGCCAGGGCCAGATTCTTCTTTTTGTAATAGCTTAAATTTCTAAGTATAAGTTTGAAAATATTCATTTCAAATTATTTCAGTACAGGTTTACCTTGAACTAATTCATATGTTTTATTCATTCGGGATGCCAGCTCCTGCGAATGCGTAACAACAAGAAGAGAGAGGCCTTCGTTTTTATTCAAATCCATTAACAGATCAGCAATGATTCCAACATTTTCTTTATCGAGGGCTCCAGTTGGTTCGTCGGCCAGAAGAATGGAAGGATTGTTAATCATGGCTCTTACAACGGCTGCTCTCTGACATTCTCCACCAGACAATTTACCGGGTAGTTTATCTTTGTGATCCCAAATTCCAACCCGTTTGAGTAGTTTTTCGGCCAAGGCATATTTCTGTTTCTTTTCATCCCTGTCGTCCAGAACGAGGGTGGGAATAAGCACATTTTCCAATACACTGCATTGAGGCAACAGGTGATGGAATTGAAAAACGAATCCGATTTCCTGATTCCGGAATGCATCCAGTTCCCGGGGCTTAAAATCAACAATATTTTTATCCCGAAAGAATATTTTCCCCGAGTCGGGCCGATCTAAAGTTCCAATCAGATTAAGCATAGTCGTTTTTCCCGAACCGGATGGCCCTAAAATAGCAACGCTATCGCCTTCTTCCATTTTGAAATTCATATCATTGAGCACAATTCTCGCCGGAGCATCATGGGAGATGGAGAAGGATTTGCTGATGTTTTGTAGGTTTAGTATCATGGCTTAATGTGCTAGTGTGGTAATTTGGTAATGTGATGGTTGGGTCGCATGGCCGTGCGTACGTACTAGTCTGTAAAATCAAGAAACAGGCGACTTTCTCACCCCCTCATAAATATCAATCATTTTTTTAACCTGATCGTCGATATGAAAATGTTTTTCAACGCCCTCCCGTCCGGCCTTACTCAGCCTTTCGTGTTCAGCCGGGTCAGACAGCAATTCCATCAGGGATTTTGCTAAGTCGCCGGAGTTTCTGGGTTCAAAAAGTTTTCCTCCCCCTGAGGTTTCAATTATTTCAGGGAAGGCTCCTGCTGAAGGTTGGATAACTGGGATTCCTGAGGCCATTGATTCAAGAAGATAAATTCCGAATGCTTCACCGTTTAAAACAGGAACAGAAATAACAGATACCTTTTTGAAATATTCCTTCAATCCTTCCGATTCGAATTCTTCATGGAACTCCACAAATTCTGACAATCGGTTGGTATGTAATTTTCTTTTTATTTTTTTAAGGAATTTCCGGTCATCACCCGTGGAACCTCCGGTAAGAATTAGTTTTACATCCTGAAAACCTTCATTCTTTTTCAGTTCAATAAAGGCATCGACCAAAACCGCCAAACCATTTTCCTCATTCAATCTGGATACATAGCCAATATTCCTTTCCTTTTCACCGGGAGACATATATGTGTAATCCTCAGGATATATACCAATGTGAACCGTCCTCAGTTTTTCCTCAGGGAGGTTCATTTTCTTTTTCATTTCAGCAGCGTAAAATTCGCTTACAGAAACAAAAGCTGCCACATCGTTTCCGCGGGTTGACATTAAATTCCATACTTTATCGCGGTAGGAGGGTTCCATTACATCCACCCAAACATCTTCATCCTGGAGTGAACAGATGACGGGAATATTCATTTTTTCTTTTAAGCGGTGGGCAAGTCCGAGCAGGAGAGCGTTCGAAAGATGAATGATATCAGGATTGCAGTTTGTGGCTATCCAATCGATCATTCTTTCCAGTTCCACCTTTTGCTCTCCCTCTTCTCCCAAAAGCATAGATACGGTCATTTCTTCCAGTCCTTTTGCATTGGTGCTGCCGGCCATACTGCTTGCCAATTTAAGCATCGGACCTGAATTTAACAGATTATCAATCCACCGGGGTGCTTTTCTGAAAATGGGAAACATTTGCTTAAGGTACATGCTTATGGCTCCATAAAATACAGGTATTTCACTTTCAAGATCATGTTCATCAGCGAACAGCGGGAGGTACATGGGAAGCTTAACGACGCTATGGTCGGATTTACGCATTCCTTCAACAAATTTACTGTCTCTCAGACAGTTGCCGCAGTAGAAACTTCCCCCTGAACCGGGGATTATGTGCATTATTTTCATAGTTTTTTCATTAAGCGCCAAATGTGCGATTATCATTAGCCCGGTGCTTCGCACCCGGGCTAATGTGGTATTTTTTAAAGCTCCAAAGGAGCGTAATTATTAGTTTCGAAAATATTTCCCATTATAAAATTATTGAATTTCATAATTCCCCAAGCTGCGCATTGGGGTTTTGATTTCGCGCCTGTGGCGCTAAAATTATATGTATATCACTAGCCTCGGGCTATAGCCCGAGGCTAGTGATAATCGCCCCTTTGGGGCTTTATTTATCATTTCTCTACCATAGATTTCAATTATAGTCTCAAATTTAGCCACTTCGTGACACACATAAACTATTTCTTATTGCCCCGAAGGGGTTGAACTCCCAACTCAAGGTACTCAATTCCCTTTCCCCTCCCCAAAACAATAAACCCTGCCATCATCTGCGCCCACAATAATATTATTTTCTATTACAGCGGGATTACCCGTAATAGGGCTGCCCAGCTCATAGCTCCAATCGGTTTTGCCGGTATCTTTATTTAATAGTAATATATCGCCGCTGCGCGTAGCAATTAAAACCTTTTCGTTTACAACAACCGGGGAGGCGTCTATTCTTCCACCCGAGTTTATTTTCCATAGTAGTTTTCCATCGCTACTATTGAAACAATACAGGTATTTGTCTTGATTTCCGATAAAGACTTTTCCATCGTACAATGATGGTGATCCCAGGAATGGCAGATTAGATGCATCATTCGTAAAAGTCCACTTGACCTTTCCATCTGCCAGATCCAGGCAGGTAAATTGTCCGTCATAATCGCCCACAAATGCATTATTATTGATTATTGCAGCTGAACTTGCTACATAGGTTGCAATTTCGAATTTATTAATACCTTTTCCGTTCAAGGCATCCACCAGATGTAAATACCCATCGCAGCCTCCAAAAACAGCTATTCCCTTATAAACAGCAGCGGCTCCATTGATGTAATTATCAGCTTCATATTTCCACAGACCTTTACCTGTAGCAGCGTCGATACCATGCAGGTAATAATCATAACTACCCACCAGGAGAACTGTTTTTAGTCCTATGCTGTAATAATTTGGAGAGCCCATAATCTGGTTTTCGGCTTTATATGTCCATTTCAATCTGCCGGTTGCCAATTCAACAGCAAATAAACTTCCATCCAGATTCCCAACATATACCATATTCCCTATGATAAGTGCCGGGGCTTCAATGCTGTTCCCGGTGTTGATTTTCCACTTTAATTTTCCGTCGAGGCTAATGCCGTAAAGATTTCCATCAAGAGATCCAACTACGATGGTGTTTCCGCAAACGACAGGTGGAGCTTTTATGGCATCGCTGGTTTTGAAACTCCATAAAAGGGATGGTTTTTTGGGAAGTCTGGCTTTGCTAACGCCTTGTAATTCAATATTGCCCCTGAAATTATTCCAGCAATCCGAGTTTTGTGAAAACGTTTTCTGAACAGGAGCATTGAGCAATACGATTAGCAGAACGAAGGTATAATTCAATATTTTTATGTTCTTATAATTTTTCATTTTTATTTTTTTGATAAAGCTCCGGTAGGACAAGCTTCAGCGGCTTCACGGGCCACTTTTTCAAGTCCGGTTTTAACCGATTTATTAAAAGGTACTCCGATTTCTATATCAAATCCTCTGCCAATAAAAGTAAATCCATAATCTTCCATATATTCGGCTGTAATATCAACGCATATCCCACACTTAATACATTTGGCAGGTTCATATATAACAGCATCATTTTGAATATGTTTAACAATTTTTTTCCTTTCCTCTGAGTAAAATCGTCTTTGGTTGGCTTTGTATTGGTCGGAAAGGTCTCTGAGGGTGCAGTTATCGATTTCCCTGCAATCGCAGTGAAGACATCTTTTGGCTTCCTCCATTACTTGTTTGTGTGTGAGGCCCACTTGAAGATCAGCAGGCTCGGCTCTTTTTCCTTCCACCGATTCCTTCATGTATTCCCCAAATTCTTCGGGAAATAGTTTTCCAAAGCGTGAGTTGAATCGGCCTTGTTCACCTCTGACGGCTTCCCCTTTTAAAAACTGATCCACGCTAAACGAAACTTCTTTTCCCTGTCCCAGTGTTCTGATAGCCAGTTTAGATGGTTTTAAAGCACTTCCAACAACAAATATATTGCTGTTTCCAATCTGATAGCTGTCGTTATCAGCCAAAATCCCCGTCTTGCTCATTTCAAGTCCCCAGTCCCCGGCACCACTATCGCCTTGTCCTGATGCAATAATCAGGGCGTCAGAACCCGATTTAAGTTTATTGAACAGGGAAGCATCAATCTCGGTATCCATAATAAATTCAGCCCCGAGCTTAGCAATGACTTCCACCTCAGCGGCCAAAATTCCTGCCGGTAGTACGCCCGCCTCAACTTCTTTTTTAAGACTTCCGCCGGCACGTTTATTTCGGTCGTAAATGGTACAGGAATAGCCCTTGATTTGAAGAAAATATGCCGCAGCAAGACCCGCAGGCCCGGCTCCGATTATAGCTATTGATTTCCCTGTACTCTTTTCTTTTTGAGGAAGATACATATTTTCTCCAAGAATATCTTTGTCGCCGGCTGAACGTTTCAACAGACAGATAGACACCGGTTCATCTATTGATTTTCTTCGGCATGCTCCTTCGCATGGAGCGGGACAAACTCTGCCGAATACTGCAGGAAGCGCAATATCTTTTTTAACCACTTTCAGGGCTTCTTCGAAATTTCCTTCGCTGAGGAGGCGGTTCATCAGAGGTATATCCATATGAGCCGGACAGGTTATCTGGCATGGAGCTTCACAGTCGCCAACATGTTCACTAAGTAAAAGCTCCAAAGCAGTCTTTCTGGCTTCCTGAATTTCTTCATCCATGCTAATGATCTGCATTCCTTCCTGAACATTAATGGAGCAGGAGGGGAAGAGTTTGCCGTTTTCAGCATCTTTTACAAGGCAAACCATGCACGATGTGATATGTTCTTTCCCTTCGCGATAGCACATGGAAGGGATCTCGATGCCGGTGGCTCTGGCTGCATCAATAACGGAGATACCTTCATTGACTTCAATTTCCTTGCTATCTATTTTAATATGGATCTTTCCCATTTTATTTCGTTATAACAGCATCGATAGGACAAACCTGGCGACAGCTATCGCATTTTATACAAAGTTCGGTATCAATAAGGTGCTTTTCATGGGGAGCAAAGGGAATGGCATCAACCGGGCATTCCTGAGCGCATTTTGTACACCCGATACAATCGTCGGTGATATGGTATTGAATCATATCCTGGCATTTCCCGGAGGGACAAATACCATTTATATGTGCTTCATATTCTTCCCTGAAGAATTTTAAGGTGGATAATACAGGGTTAGGGGCAGTTTTTCCGAGTCCGCATAAACTACCTTTTTTGGTCCATTCAGCCAGACTTTCCAATTCCTCCAAATCTTTAGAAACGCCTTTTCCACGGGTTATTTTCTCAAGAATTTCCAGCATACGTTTTGTTCCCACCCTGCAAAAGGTACATTTCCCACACGATTCGTTCTGGGTGAAGGAGAGAAAATATTTTGCGATATCCACCATACAGTCTTTATCGTCGAGCACAACCATTCCACCCGATCCCATCATGGCACCTACTTCGGCCAGAGATTCAAAATCGATTCGGGTATCCGACATCGAGGCGGGAATGCAGCCGCCGGAAGGTCCACCCACCTGCACGGCCTTAAATGTCCGGTTATTGGCCACTCCACCTCCAATTTCTTCCACTACTTCACGAATGGTCATTCCCATGGGAACCTCTATCAGTCCTCCCCGTGCAACTTTTCCGGCGAGAGCAAATACTTTTGTCCCTCTCGATTTTTCAGTACCGATTGAGTTGAATGCTTTTGCATTATGAAGTAAAATATAGGCAATCTGAGCCAGAGTTTCGGTATTATTCACCAAAGTAGGTTTCCCCCAAAGGCCTTCTTTTGCCGGATAGGGAGGACGGATATGAGGAAACCCCCTTTTTCCTTCAATGGAGGCAATGAGTGCTGTTTCTTCCCCACAAACAAAAGCACCTGCACCCTGATAAACAGAGGCATGAAAAGTAAATCCGCTTCCCAAAATATTTTCACCCAGATAACCTTCCTCATAACAAATTTTTATGGCCTGCTGAATTCGGGTAACGGCAAGGGGATATTCGGCTCGTATATAAAAAATTCCTTCATCCGAGCCTACAGCAAATGCGCCGATTATCATTCCTTCAATTATGCGGTACGGATACGATTCCAAAAGCATCCTGTCCATAAAAGCCCCCGGATCACCCTCATCGCCGTTGCAGATAACATATTTTTTTTCGCTTTTTTCAGCAGCTACCAACGACCATTTTACGCTTGTTGGGAATCCTGCACCACCTCTTCCCCTGATACCGCTTTCCTTCACTTCGTTTATGAGCCATTCAGGATCATTTTTTTTCAGACATTTTTCCAGAGCTTTGAATCCAAACCGGCTTTTATATTCCTTTATATCGATTGGATTAATGATGCCCCTGAATTCAGTAGCGATAGGTTTTTGCCGGTCGAGAAAAGAAGATACGTGCTTCTCCCTTACGTCGATAGAGTACTTTTCTATTCCACCCCAGCGACTATCGTCCACAACATTTTCTATGGCATTAACGATTTTATTCGAAAGACGTTTTAATTTACTTTTAGGTTGAAAATGCTTCTGAATGATTTGATCTATATCTACTGCTTTTACTTTTGAATAAAGAATGGCCTCACCATTTTCGGGTACGACCTCTACCAGCGGCACCTGATGGCACATTCCTACACAACCTACGTGTTTAAGATTAACATCCAGACTTTTTGTGTCGATAGTATTTTTAACTGCATCGCGGATTTCATCGCTGCCGCTGGCCACGCAACAGGAACCTAATCCTATACGTATTTCACCTTTTATTACTTCGCCAGATGGCTTTCTGAATTGTTTCTTTTCAGAACCATCTTTTTGCGTTTCAAAATCGCTGAGCACCTCATTTATGGTTCCGGAACTCACGTGTCCGTATGTAATATTATCGATTTGAACCACAGGTGCCAGAGTGCAGCATCCCAGGCAGTTAACTTTTTCAATGGTGTAATTTCCTGAAGCGTCGGTATCCTGAGAGCCTTCCAATTTAAATTCCCGTTTGAAGGCATCGTAAACCTGTTCTGCACCCTTTACATGGCAGGCGGTGCCCATGCATACCTTAATTATATGCTTTCCCGCGGGTTCGAAACGAAATTGCGAATAGAAACTGGCCACGCTAATAATTTGTGCAGGCCTTATATCCGTAATTTCGCAAACTTTTTCCAGGGCTTCTTCAGGAAGAAAATTGTATTTTTTCTGAATAGCTTGCAGGATGGGGATTACAAACTTTTTGTCCCGGCCAATGCTTGTAGCAATTTGTTCTATTTCTTTAAGATCTACCCTCATCCTTTATTCCTCCTCAATGCAATATAAACTCGTATTCGTTCGCAGGTAAATACGGCCTTCAGCAAATGCGGGAAGGGCAAAGCCGTCTTCTCCCAGCTCTGGTTGTCCGATAATTTTGCCTGTTTTGTCAGCTGAAATAATATGCGTTATCCCTCCCATATCAATAATATACACCTTACCATCAGCTATCATTGGTGAGGAATAAAAACCATTGCTGAATTCATGTTCCCAGTATTTATCACCTGTCATAGCATCGTAGGCAACAAGTACTCCATAACTTGTGGCCACAATTAAAATTCCGTTAGCGGCCACCGGACTGGATACTTCCGCAAGATATTCGTCATTTTCCCATAAAATGGATGGCACCGACGGATCGATAGCAGCAAGAATAGCATATTCATTGGTGGCATAAACCATTCCATTGTAATAGCCCGGCGATGGCGCCACTTCACCCATCATGCAGGCAATTTTCCATAATTCTTTCCCGGTTTCGATATCGTATCCGGCTACATTGGGATCTGCAGAAGTAATAATCTGTATTTTCCCTTTAACATCGGCAAGAACAGGTGAGCTCCACGAAATAAGATTGTCTCTTTTAATATCCCAGACGGCTTCGCCGGTTTCGGTATTTAAAGCCAGCATCCGGCCACCTTTACCGGTATCGTATTGCACTATCAGTTTATTTTTCCAGACCATAAGTGAGGAGGAGTGACCGTAATGATTGACAGGTACACCTATATTTCTGGCCCATATTCTTTTCCCGTCAAGATCGAAGGCAATAATATCGCCGGTTCCAAAAATGGCATAAACAAAATATCCGTCCACAGCCATAGTCGGTGCTGCGAGCCCTGTATCGTCTGTGGTTTTGGGTGGGGTAGCGGGTGAGCCGGGGATATCTTTTACTTCATGTTCCCAGATTAATTGTCCGTTATTGCGATTGAAGCAGCTTACCATCCTTGTTGTTTTGTCAGCACCCGAAATAAAAATTTTATCATTCCATATTACCGGTGAATTATAACCGGGTTTTGAAGTTGCCACTTTCCACCTGATATTTTTCCCGCTTGTTGCATCCCAGTTTGTCGGGATATTTTTATGAAAAGAAATACCCTGACCAAATGGTCCCCGGAAGGTATTGTGGTTTTTTCTGAAATCTTCAAATCCAAAATGGATCTTATTGACTCTGGCGTCCGGGTTGGCAGGACTTTCAGGTTGTTCAGTAAGCTCTTCATTTTGAGCTTCATTGGTTTCGGGAATAGTTTCCGGATCAATTGCATTTGGGGAAGATTCCTCAACAATTTGAACGACCTCAATTCCTTCATCCGGAAGGGCTGCAATTTCCTGTGGGGAATAAGATTTCAGATAATTTTTGCTCCCGAATCCTGCCCACAGCGATAAAGCTATTATAACACCACCGGATACCAACAACCAGCGATGCGCTTTGATTCGTGCCGGGAATAGTTTTTCGTTGGAACCTTCAGGTTTCGTAATTTTCTTTCGTAGATCTGTGTTGATACGCAGGGCAAGGGCAAAAATCAGACCTCCGAAAAGTAAGAGGTATGAACCTGTATTAACCTGCCAAACGCTCGTGAAATAAGCTTTTCGGGCAAGTAAGTCATAATTTCTTATCTCAGTTATCAGCTCTTCATTTCCCGGATCAGAAGACAATTGTTCAACCATGGCTTTCAATGCCTTACTTTCTACGGGATCGTTTTTATACATATGCCAGAAATTGAATAGTAGTAAACTGGCAACAAACAGGCTGAAAATGCCTGAAATTATCATTATCTGATGAGAGAGTTTTATTTTTGCTTCCTGATCCATTTTATTTCTTTTTTTCTACCGGACAATAATCTATACAACGTGCACAACTAAAACAATTGCCTTTGTGAGGCTCATAAATTTCCTGTTTACGCATGGTGAACTGGTTCATTATCATAATACCTAAAACCAATCCCAGAAATCCTCCCAGATACCATCCTCCACGTCTGAATTTATTTCTTATTAATGTAGCTTCCTCCACCAATTCCTGCATAGATTTTCCCGACTCGAGGAATGTTTGAATGTCGAGATTTTCGGTGTCGGTTTTTAATTCAGGATGGGTGATAAGAATTTCTGCAAGATATACGGTAGGATTAGCGCGAGAGAGAAATACATGAGCTTTCGATAATGCAAAGCCACCTGCAAGAATCCAGACAGGAATTAAAACCAAATAAAAGCTGAATCTTTTAAGGTTTTTACGAACGCTACTTTCTGTTCGTTCCTTCTCGTTTACGGGGATTTCAATGGCGTCGAAGGGGCAGGAGGGTTCACAAAGCTTACATTTAATACATTCGGCGGGAGAAATAGTCATATGCCATTTAGAGAATTTCGACATCCAGTTCAGCAATACACCGTAGGGACAGAATACTCTGCAGTAGGGCCTGGCGAAAAACATACCCAAAAAAAGAAAAGCAACTCCAAGTAGTATCATAATGTAGGGAGCATTCATCCTGAATATTCCTACAAAAGGATCGTAGCGACAGATTATGAAATCTGTGCCTGTAGCTGCAAAGAGAATTGCAAATCCAAGGTATACATAAGGAAAGAAATCGAGAGTTTTTCTCACCCAGCTTGGTATAGAAACCGGGTTAATAACGATCAGATCCTGAATGGCACCCAGAGGACATGCGCCTGCACAAAATGTTCTTCCGAAAAATAAAGCAAAAATTAAGGGTAAAAGGAAAAAGGCCAGAACCGTAAGCGATAATTTGTAGCCTGAGTCGAAGAATGCCAGCGCGACATTCTGAATTGATCCAATAGAACAAATACATCCTTCTCTGTAAAATCCAAAATAAATTAATGTGAAGAGGGAGAGCCATATCATGCCTTTTCGGGATCTTTTTTTTATGGCCAGCCAGGAAGCCATCGACAAGACGGCAAGCAAGACAAAAACATCTGCCCACTCCATACCAGCACTGCGGGGCTCAGGAGTTGTTGGGGTGGGTTGTTCGTAACCCGATTCAAATTCAGGTTTGGGAAATCTTTGCTGACTTTGGGCAGCGAAAAACACAAAGCTGAACAGCAGCAGGAGGAATATCCTGGAAAGGATTTTTTTCATTGTTTAGCTTTCTTGTGTTTCAGTAAAATTTCCTTTAATAATATAAGCCTGACTGGCAGGAATTCGTGAAATGGCATCAGAAGGACATACTCTTGCGATAGCACATTCGTTACAATTGTCGCATAGATCGTGACGAATCTGAAGGTGTAATGATCCATTTCCAAAAGCTCCACATCCTTTTACGCATTTACCGCATCCAATGCAAAGTTCTTCATCAATAATAAATTCAAAATAAGGTTCCTCAATAAACCTTCTTTCAATGGCGGCTGTTGGACATAATTGATTCTCGGCACCCGTCTCTAATTTGTTGGCTCCGGGTTTGAAATATCCCCCACAAAGATCGCAATAGCCACAAAGGTCGTAGGCATGAACACATTTTACGGCAGAAGGATTTTTAACGCAATCAGTGGCACAGCGCCCGCATTGGGTGCATTTGAAGGGATCTATCTGCCAGACATATTTTTCGGCAGAAGCTTTTGTTGCTGCTGCAATCCCAATCCCGGCAAGAGATGCGCCCAGAGTAATCCGGGCTCCTTTCTGAATAAAATCACGTCTGTCGAGTTTTTTATTTTCGGCCATTTTTCTTAAAGATTTTAGCTTCATCAAGAGAGCAATCAGCTAGTTTATTGCATGACTTACAATTCGGATTTGTGCTGCAGGTTCCTGCTTTTTCAATCTGGTTCTTTGAAGCAAAAAGGGCGACAATTGCAGCCATAAACAGCAGGATAGCAGTTCTGAAAGACAAGTTAATAAATTCTTTTCTTTTCATATTTACACTTTCTATTCAGACAATTTTTTTTCAAAGACCCGAATCAATTTCCTGTCAAAATCGAGGGCGTAAACCACATCGTTTTCATCTACTTTTACATCAGGAGCTGTTCCTTCTTCCTGAAATTTTTCGGGGGCGGCCACCACACTTTCGAGCTCACCCGACTGAGAATATATTTTTATTCTTACCATTCCTTTTTCGCTTGTAACGAAGGAACCATTGCTAAGGACGGCTATTTCAGCAGGATTGCAACAGCCGGTGAATCCTTCTATATTCATGGAGCTGCTTGCCCAGAATCCTCTGAGTTCTCCTTTTTCGTTATAATTTTCAATGGCATGCTTCCCGGGATTTACTATCCACAGTTCGTCAAATTCATTTACCACCATATCAAAATGCGGACTTGGAATAATGAAGCCGTGTTGGTCATCACTTTCCGATTTTCCTTCAAATTCACCCAAATAGTTACCTTCAGTAGTATATTTAAGCACCCTTCTGTTTCCTGCATCTGCCACAAAAAGAATGTTGTTCAATATAGCCAGAGAGGTAATATACGTCGTTTCAGTATCAGGTTTCCAGGAATTGATGAGTTTTCCCATATGATCAAAAATAAGAACTTCCTGCTCCAGTCCGGCAATTATGAATTCATCTCTGGCTAAAACGCAGATTCCTGATTCTTCAAGAGAAATGTTTAATTTTTGAACGCCATGTATCCCAATAACTTTCAGAAAATTCTCGCCGGTAATATAGATATCACCTTTGAAAATATCCATTCCCCTTGGAATAATATCACCAAGAGCTATATTTTTTGTTTCCTTATAATGAATTAAAGAAGGGTCTACTTCTTTGTACTCATCAACATTATATTCATAAGGATTTCCACCCCGGTTCAGGGCATTATTCCCAATAAAATCTATAATTATTATTCCGATAATAACTACGATTATGGCGACAATTAATATGCTAAGTCCTTTTTTACTCATTATTCGGTAAATAAAAGTTTAATGTCGTTTTTTTGCAATATCAATACACAGCATGGTTTCCGAATCGCGCATTATCAGGTAGCCATCAGCAATGGCCAGTGGTCCCCATGCATCCTGTCCATCAAGAATTTTAGCCTGATCGAGCTGAATGTATTGTTTAACAGAGGGTTTTGCTATAGTGAGTGTTCCATCATCACTTAGAATAAAGAATTTCCCGTCAGCGATCATATATGGTCCGAGTCCGAAGCGCACGGTTGGTCCGCTCGACCAAATAATTTGCGTAAAGTCGGCAGGATTTACACAAACGAACTGATTTCTGTACTGACCTGCATCTTTCGGCAATATACCAAAAACGTGACCATCATAAACAACCGGTGTTTGCTGTTCACTTGCCAGACCTTCTTTAGGGGCGTATTTTTGAAGAGTTTCAACTGAGAATACATCTGCTTCCATTTTTAACTGAACCACCATGCTCCCGGCTCCATATCCTGCAGAAAGAAAAATCTTCCCGTCGGGCATACAAAGCGGTGAGGGTGCCACAACCTGGTGATTCCATTCGGTTGATTTCCATAGAATTTTGCCTGCATTTTCACCTTCCGCAGCTATGCCAAAAACTCCGCCAATGCCGCTGTAAACATACATTTTTACTCCTTTATAGTTAAATGGCATAATCGAGGAATGCGACATAGCCCAATTCCCTTCGTTTGGAGTTTCCCATATTTTTTCTCCACTTTCCAGATCAATAGCCACCATAAGGGCACTCCCTCCGGTGGCGATAATAGCCTTACCCTCATCAATTAAAGGACATTGACCGGTGTACCAAAAGGGAATATCTGTATGGTATTCGGCTTCCACATTCAGTCCCCACCTTAACTCCCCATCTTCGCGGTTCACACACATCACGTGACTCCTGGGTCCAATGGTAAGAATATAATCCTTAGTAACAGCCGGTACAGTTCTCGACATGCCGTGATTCCGTTTAATATTTACTTTATACCAGCGTTTCCACAGTTCAGTGCCCGATTCAAGAGAATAGCATCTCAGCATATCGGAGCGTAATTCCTCATCGTAATCGAGAACATAAACTTTACCTTCGTAAATAGCAGCCCCGGCATGACCTTCTCCAAGATGAATTCTCCATTTAATATCCGGACCGTTTGGGCCAAATTTATCGATAAGGGCCACTTTTGACTTACTTATGTTGTCAAAATCTTCACCACGAAATCTTGGCCAGGTTTCCTTCAGATCACTGGATTCATTTGTAATGTGCTCATAAAATTCACCAATATTAATATTCAGATTCACTTCCACGCCTTTTCCCCTGTTGTCGGCACCCGGCTCGCTGGTAGTAAGTTCTTTTACCGGGTCAGCAATCAACCACCATCCCAGAGAAATAAATCCTGCGACAATTAAAAGTGAAAGGATGATATTTTGTTTGCTAATCATTAATGTGCCCTATCAAAAATATTAATTTAAATTCCCGATATCATTTTTAATCAAAACAATCCATTCTTTTAAAAAATGTCTTAAAAGAAAAGTATTCGAAAAACCAGCATTATTTAATTTTGTAAGCTATCAAAGTGTTTCCGTGTCTTACATAAAGCACTCCCTTAGAAATCACCGGATGTGCCCAATGCTGCTCTGTACCAAGGGTGACTTTAGTCAGACTGCTGATTTCAAATTTTTTCGGATCGGCTTTGGCAATAAATAATTCGCCTTTATCAGAATAACCAAATAGGAGTCCGTCAGCAAAGATGGTCACTCCTTTTGCTACATCGGTTGACTCCCAGGTATTTGCACCAGTCTTCCAATCGATACATTTCCATGATCGGGTTTTATCGCCTGAACCATAAATATAGCCGTCTACAAAAACAGCACCTCCCATCCGGCTGTCCATGGAGACATTATTCCATGCAAGAGATACAGAATTTCCGTCATCACTTAAGTTGAGTTTTCCGGAACCCTGTCCATAACCACTGAAGAAGAAAAGTCCGCCATCATGATAAATGGGAGTGTTAGCATGCACTGAATATTGATTGGGCTGAGGATGTGACCAAAGTAATTTCCCTGATTTAGCCTCAATTCCAAGAAGATGCGAGCCTGTATGTGTGGCAATAATTTTTCTGCCATTGTGTTCAAATAACAGGGGAGTGCAATAGGCTGAAAGTTCATTTTCACCCTGACAAGTCCATATAAGAGCCCCATTATGTCTGTTCAAGGCAACAACACTGTTTTTCCTGCCGGGAGTGGTGTAAATCACATCGCCATCAACAACAGGTGTTTCATTGTATCCCCATCGAATTACTTCACCACCAAAATCTTTAACCAGATCCTTCTTCCACAGAAGACTGCCATCCTTTTCATTCATGCAATATAAAATCCCATGGCCACTTAAAATATAAATTTTGTTGCCTGCAATTACTGGTGTCCCACGAGTTCCAACGTAACTTTCACTAAATTCAGGACCGTATTCTTTTTTGTAGATTAGTTTACCATATTGGTCGAACTTAAAAATAGATCCTTGAGTATCAATCATTCCTGCGGTGTAAATAAATTCACCTGCTATAGCCACTGAGGAATGCCCTTGTCCGAGCTCGCCGAATGTCCAAAGGATTTCAGGACCCGATTCGGGCCACTGCTGAAGGAGATCAGTATCCGGATAGACGCCATTTGCTTCACCTCCCCTCCACCGGGATGGTTCTTGAGCATTGACTGTGGTGTGAATTACAAGGGTCAGGAAAAAGACCATAAAAAGAGATTTTTGATTCATAATTCCAGAATATTAATTTATGTTTAAAAACAATTTTCGAATAATAGGCAAAAATACTAATCTGTATGGAAGTTATAAAGTTGTGGATGACGATTGTTTGTTATTCAGATTGATTCTAAGTTAGAATATTTTTGCCGAAAAGTTCTGACTGCCAGCTTAGGCTATTTAAAGGATTGGATGGGTTCTTTTTTCAATAGTTGCAAATTCTAAATTGAAATTGTTTTTGAAGTAATTATTGATGGATTTCTTTACTAAAATATTGAAGTGATTTTACCAGAAATAAATTTTAAGTTAGTAAAACATGCTTTGTGTTATACGCCTTAATAATAATTCATATTGCATTATTTACTATTTTGCGCTTTCAATACAGGAAAAATTGATAAAAATAAAACCCAGGCTTCTGTTTAAAAGTTGAAAAGAGATTAGAGTAAGTACTTAAAATTATGATATTTAAATATATATATACCAGTGTATATTCTAATTTAAGGAAGAAATTTTGCCTTAAAACCGTTGTGTTTTTATTCATTTTTGCTCATTCTACAGCCCAGGATAATCAACTATTTGAACACTTCAACATAAACGACGGATTGTCGAATAATTCCATCAATTCTTTACTTCAAACCAGGGATGGCTTTTTATGGATAGCCACAAAAGATGGGCTGAACCGATTTGATGGTCAAAGTTTCAGGACTTTTAAAAATGTCCCTGCCGATTCGTCATCCTTACCTGAAAATTATGTAATGAGTCTGTTGGAAGATACCCAAGGAAGCTTATGGGTAGGAACATGGGGAGGATCGTTATGTAAATTTGACCGTTTTTTTGAGAATTTCATTTCTTTTGATTTGGATGGAGCGCATGATGACTATATTCAATGCATTTTTGAATCATCCGACAGCACAATATGGTATGGAACGGCGACCGGGGGTTTATATAAATTATCCTCAAAGAATCTTGAAATAACTTCTTACACACCCGGGGCAGAAACAGAGCATTCTATACCAGCCATTAATATTACAAGTATTGCAGAAGATAGATCAGGGAATTTATGGATTGGAACCTGGGAAATGGGATTGTTTTGTTATGATACCAAAACCGGTAATTATAAACAATTCAGACATAATTTATTAGCCGAAAATTCATTATCTGATGATGGGGTATGGGATATATTCAATGAAGAAAATAAAACACTGTGGCTGAGTACTTTTTCCGGAATTGATAAACTGGATTTGAATAATGGAGTAATCAGTCCCTACCCCATTGAAAAGGATAATATTCAAAGTATATTCCGGCAAACAATAATTGATTCAAAAAACAGGATATGGGTAGGGACTTATAATTACCATGGGCTTTTTCTTATCGAAGAAAACCCAAGAGGAGGAGTGGATACATATCAATTTGTAAATGAAGATTTTAATCCGCAATCTCTCTCCATTGACAGAATCCGATGGATTTATGAGGATATGAAAGAAAACATATGGATAGGTACAGAGAATGGTTTAAACAAACTTCCTTCCACTTTGGCTTTTAAACAAAATCGTTATTTTCCTATACGCGAAACCAGTTTGAATGGCAAAATAGTTAGCGGCATCTTTGAAGGTCGCAATCGCATTCTTTGGGTAGGGTATGGCGGTGCCGGCTTTGACAGAATCAATTTAAAAAATAATAATATTCGTCATTTTTCTCGCCAGGATGGAGTCAGAAATAGCTTAAGCGATAATGATGTTGTTTCAATTTATGAGGACAAAAGGGGTATTGTCTGGATTTGTACAATGAACGGCGGACTTAATTCTTTTAATCCGGTTACCGGAGATTTTGTTAATTATTCACCGCTTAATAAGGACACGCTGTCTATCGGTTCTGAATGGGTTCATCAGGTATTGGAAACAAGTAACGGACTATTCCTGGCCGGAACCAACCACGGATTGGATGTGCTTGATACCATCACCAATAATTTTAAGTCATTCAAACCGGCGTATAAGAATACAAATGTAATTTTTCCGCCCCATCTTCAGGTGAATGCTTTATATGAAGATAGCAGGGCAAACATTTGGATTGGAACCTGGCTGGATGGAGTTTTTTTGTATAATTCTGCCGGTGAGAGCCTTAGACAATTTATCCCCGAGGAAAATAATCCAAATAGCCTGAGTTCTAATAAGATTACTTCATTTCTTGAAGATTCGAACCATAATATTTGGATAGGCACCCATAGCGGAGGTGTAAACGTTTACCATCCAAAAGAAGACAGCATTAGTCATTTAAATACAAGAAATGGACTACCCAATGATGTCGTTTTCGGAATTCAGGAGGATAATAATGGAAATATCTGGATAAGCACGATGAAGGGATTGGTTAAATACAATCCGGAAGACCAAAATTTTCGCATTTATGATGTTGCCGATGGTATCATTGACAACCAGTTTAATTGGCATGCAAGTTTTAAAAATAAAAAAGGGAAAATGTATTTTGGTGGAATAAATGGTTTTATTTCTTTTCACCCTGATTCCATTTCAAAAGATACCATTCCACCCTTGATTTCCCTCACTTCCTTCAGGGTTTTCAATGAAGAAGCCAAATTGCCGCAATCCATTTCAACAACTAAAGTTATAAAACTAAAACATAATCAGAATTTTTTCTCCATTGGATTTAGAGCACTCGATATGGCTCCGGGGCACAAACACAATTATGCTTATTTTCTGGAAGGAATAGACCCAAATTGGGTGTACTCCGGTACAACAAACACAGCCTCATATACTGATATCCGGCCGGGTACTTTCGATTTTCTTATTAAGGCAAGCAATGCTGATGATGTATGGAGTGAACCCATTAAATTAACAATTTCTATATTACCCGCCTGGTGGATGACCTGGTGGATCAAGATACTGGGCTCAGTTAGTCTGGGATTAATCCTGTTTTTAATTATCAGGATCAGATACCTGCATCTAATTGAAATTGAGCGTATTCGCCTCAGTATATCACGCGATTTACACGATCATATGGGTAGTAATCTTAGTGCTATAAGAGTGGATAGCAGAATTCTTATGAAAAGTAAAAATATGAATCCTGAAGAACTGGAACTTGCCTCAGATATTTATAAAACTACAGGCGAAACAGTAGATTCCATTCGTGATATTATTTGGTTTATCAATCCAAAAAATGATGAAAATGAGAATATCATTCTTAAGATGCGAGAGACCGCATCCAAATTGCTTGCCGGTTTAGATTATAGCTTTGTGGCATCTCCCGAAATCAGGTTGAATGTCTTTGATCTCGATATAAGACGGAATATTTTTCTTATCTATAAGGAAAGCTTAAACAACGTGGTTCGACATTCAGACGCCTCACACTGTCGCATTGAATTAAAAAAAGAGAATAACTTTCTTCACCTCACTATTGCCGATAACGGAAAGGGATTTGACACAAATATAACACCCAAAAACAGCGGACTACACAACATATATTATAGAGCTGAAAAAATTCGCGCACCCTTAACAATAGAAAGTAAGCAAGGAAAAGGAACGATAATTCTACTTAAAATTCCATTAAAAAACTTATTGAAACCCAAACCGGAATAAATAATATAGTTATAAGTATATATATTTGTTAAAATTTTGACAACTTTTATGCTATTAAAAACAGATAATGAAGGATGAAGATATAAATATCTGGATGATTGAAGATAATTCCCGTTATCGAAAAAGCCTGACAACGGTTATAAATAATACTTCGGGAATGTTTTGCTCCCACTCTTTTCCTTCCTGCGAGGATGCCTTTTTAGTCATTGAGAATGAGAATCTCCCAGATATTATTTTGCTTGACATTGGTCTCCCCGGGATGAGTGGGATTGAAGGAATTCAAAAATTCAGATCGTATTCGGCCGATTTGCCGATAATCATATTAACCATTCATGAAGATAACGATACTGTTTTTGATGCCTTATGTGAAGGAGCTTCCGGTTACTTGTTAAAAGATTCGTCTCAAGAGAAAATAGTAGCTTCTATTAAGGAAGTATTGGCCGGAGGGGCCCCATTAAATATGCGGATTGCACATAAGGTTTTGAAACTGTTCTCCCGTATTAAAGTTAAAAAATCCGACTACGGACTCACTACACGGGAAAAGGAAATCCTCAAATTGATTGTAGCGGGAAATACAAAACAACAGGTAGCCGATAAATTATTTCTTAGCTTCCATACCGTTAATACACACCTTAAAAATATTTACACCAAACTTCATGTAAACACCATTGCAGGGGTTGTTTCCAAGGTTTATAAGGAAGATCTTTTTTGATTTTTCAATTCTGAAAACCTCTGGCTAATATGAAAATACCACGAATGTGCGATTGACTGTTTCTACAGACTATAGTAAATTTGATCAGCAGTTTTATGATGATAATTAATCCATTACCCTAAAATTTATTACATAAAATTTCATTAATCAGGTTTCATACTTATATAAAAATCAATAATATGAATAAAATTATATACTTAATTTTTATTTTTTCTGTAAGTCTCACTTATGGTCAGGGTCCAATTGTTATAGCTCATCGTGGGGGTGCATATATGGCACCCGAAAATACCCTCGCAGCATTTCATAAAGCTATTGAAGTGAATGCAGATTATTTTGAATTGGATGTTATGATTTCGAATGATGATTCCCTGATGTTGATGCATGACGGAACAATAGACAGAACTACTGATGGAACAGGAAGTGTTGCTACTATGTCTTATAATGAACTGCGTGCTCTGGATGCCGGGTCGTGGTTCGGTCCTGAATTTGCAGGAGAAAAAATCCCAACCTTGTCAGAGGCTCTTGAAGCTGCTTTAGCAAGCGCAAATAACATAGGGGTAATTATTGAACTAAAAAGCACTGATTTCAGTGTGCCAGAACTGGTGGTGAATATGGTACAGAAATATGGCATGCAAAACAGGGTGGTTATTTCCAGTTTTAGCCTTACCCAAATTACTGAAGTGAAAAAGTTTGATTCGAGTATTCCGGTACAAATTTTCGCCTCAGTAACCAATGCAGTTATCGATCAGGTAAAGGCAATTGGCGGAGAATGGGTTGGTAGTAGTTCGGCTAATCAGACCCTGATCGATTATGCTCATTCACAAGGTATTTTATTTAATATCTGGACAATCAATTCTGCGGCTTCCATGATCTCCTATACCGCTTTAGGAGTTGATGCTATTACTACCGATGATCCTGCACTTTTAATCGCACTCAATGATGTAACGCCTCCTTCCGATGTGGTTCTGACCTCGGCAACCCCTAATGAATCGTTAATTACTTTACGCTGGGAAGCAGCCGAAGATTTGGAAAGCGGTATTGCCGGTTATGATATTTACCGTGGCCTTAGCACGGAGCCGTCCGATTTATTAGTGAGCGTAGGAAACGTTACCGAATTTCAGGATCAAACTTATACCGAGAATCAGCCCTATTTTTACCGCTTGAAGGCAAAAAACCTTGCCGGGCTTACAAGCTTAAATTACAGTAATGAATTAACTGTAACTACAGGTCCTGATATAACAGCACCTGTATTTTTTTTTGTATCCTCCAATAGCGCAAACAACATAGTAGTTGTTGAATTTACGGAGAGAATTGATCAGTTAACAGCCGAAAATCCTGCAAATTTTAGTATTAATGACGGCATTGCCATTAACAGCGCAAACTTAGCCCTCGATCAAAAGTCTGTTATTCTTACCACTTCTCCCATGGAGGATAAGTTTTACACACTAACGGTAAACAATATCAAGGATCAGGCATCGGAACCCAATACTATGGTACCCGATACAGCAATTTTTTTTCATAAAAACCCTGTTCCTGAAACTGTTGCTCTCTACAGGCTCGACGATTGGATAGAAAGTGGTGATATAACAATAGTAGATGAGTCGAATAATCATAACAATGGCATAGTGATGGGCGGCGCATTTCTAAGCGAAGGTTATATTGGCAACGCTTTGGGCTTTGATGGCGTGGATGATTATGTACAGTTCTCCACATCGCCTTCTTTCGATATAAATTCTCAGACCGTCACTGTTTCAGTGTGGACAAAATTGGATTACCTTCCTTCTGAAATGACAAGCAGCTTCGGACCTCTATTCGATTCAGATGCTGATCAGTATGTTCTATATGCTGACAGGGGGAACAGGGAACTGCGGTTCAAAGTATCAAGCTCTGTTTCAGCAGAACGCCCCGGAATTCCAGAAGCTGCATTGACAAAGGGTGAATGGATTCACGTGGTAGGGGTATATAATGGTCAGCAGGCTATGGTTTACCTTAATGGATTATTAAAGGATTCTCATAATTTAACTGGTACGGTAAAAACCGGACAGGTTGCCATGCTTGGAAAAAGCGGAACAGCAGGCACACCTTCATTTTTTTCGGGTAGTATAGATAATGTTGAAGTGTATAATCTTGCTCTTTCAGGAGAAGAAGTAATGGCTCTGTTTAAATCTTACAAACAGGAAAATCAACCTGTCTGTGCAGAATCAGAGTTGGTGGAAGACGTTTCTGTTTGTGGAGGAGAGACTTATACTTTTCCCGATGGAAGCACTTCTTCTGTTAGTATGGTGAATATCAGCAATGGAATGACCGGACAAGGCTGTTATAGTATAATTACTACTAATCTTACGGTAAAAGCGATAGACAATACTGTTACTCAGAATGGTATTGTACTAACGGCAAACCAATCCGGAGCAAGTTATAAGTGGTTAGATTGCAATAACAATAATGCTGAAATAAGCGGTGCTACTGATATTTCCTTTAGCCCTGAATCCAATGGTAATTATTGTGTGGAAATAACATATGATGGTTGTGTTGACACTTCAGATTGTATTAATGTTACCTCTATTGGTATTAATGAAACTAATTCTGCCGATTTCCTGATTTATCCAAATCCAAGTACTGGAAAATTTTCAATCGAATTGAAAACTATTGATCAGTATCCCTATACAATCGAAATTTTCAATTCACTCGGCCAATTAGTAACTACAAGAAAATCTGAGATTCAGGAAAAATCGGTGGTGATAAATCAATTCGATTCAGGAGTATATATTGTTAAAATCACTCAAAACAGGAAAAGTCAGTTAAAACAATTAATCGTTTATTAATCTGCATCTGAGTCAGATCGATAATTAGTATAATATTTCTTTTTAGTTCGAAACCCGGAGTTGTGTCAAAATGACCAACTCCGGGTTTTTCTGATTTAGACTAAATTTTTAAAGATCTACAACTGAATTATTAGCCCAAATTTACTGGGGAATAATCGAAAACACCAATAATGTTAAATTTTTCCTGTTCTTAAAAGGTTGATTTAGAATCTGTTATTATTCTGTTTCAATAATTCCAATATCTTTATGCTCAGTAAATTGCTTTTTCTTTGATGTAAAAGAAAGGAATTGCTGAATCCCTTAACCTGTTTTAAGTTTAAGCATGACTAAAAAACTCATACCAATGACTTGATAAAAATATATCTGATGATCATATACTTTCTGAAGATTGAAAAGCCAGCATAGCTTTTCCGGGACGTTTGGATATTATAAATAGAGGAAATTCTGTATTTTTGAATTAAGGATTTTTTGAATTTTCATTTCTATAATATACAATTCAAGCATGATAAACAAGTTAAAACCCGCAGTCAGCTTCGTCATTTTGATAATTCTGCTGTTTTTAACCGGAGCTGCAAATAATCTATTTGCTCAGCAAATTGCATTTCCGGGAGCTGAAGGATACGGAAGATTCGCAAGGGGTGGGCGGGGAGGAGATGTGTATCATGTAACTAATCTTAACGACGGAGGTCCGGGTTCTTTGAGGCTTGGGGTTGAATATGCAACAGGTCCGCGTACCATCGTTTTTGATGTTTCGGGAACGATTATGATGAACGACAGACTAAGAATTGAAGAGCCAAATATCACCATAGCCGGACAAACAGCGCCAGGAGATGGAATTACACTTGGTAATAATTCGCTCTATATTTATGCTGATAACATAATCGTAAGATATATCAGAGTTCGCTATGGAGATCAAACCAGTGAAGATGGTGATGCGATTTCAGTTGTCAGAGGAAAAAATATTATTCTTGATCATGTTACAGCCAGCTGGTCTGTCGATGAAACTCTATCCTGTCAAAGCGATGAGGTTGATTCGCTTACCGTTCAATGGTGTATGGTTACGGAAAGTCTGAGATACTCACATCATGAAAAAGGAGCCCACGGATACGGAGGTATCATTGGTTCCAACCGGCAAACTTTTCATCATAATTTATATGCCCATCATAGCTCGCGTAGTCCGAAAGTCAGCGGACGCAGACATTGCGAAGTGGATTTCAGAAATAATGTAATATATAACTGGGGCTATAACAACTGCTACGACGGAACCAAATCGTATATAAACTGGGCAAATAATTATTACAAACCGGGGCCGGGAACCTCGGACGGGGTAAGAGACCGGATTTTTCAACTGAGCGACGCTCCGGTCGATCCGGAAAATGAAGGTTGGGAAATTTCGAATACCTTTACAACTTCCTTATACGCTGAGGGGAATTTTATGCTTGGCTACCCTGTTATAACAGCAAATAACTGGGCCGGCGGCGTGGATTTTGATAACGGAGCCAATGAAGAAGCCAACAGGGCTGTGACACCGGCTTTTAATGCCCCCTCTATTACTGAAAGCACAGCAGAGGAGGCTTACCCACTTGTGGTTGCCGGTGCCGGAGCATCTATGGTGAGAGATGTAATTGATAAAAGAATTGCCAATGAAGTGCTTACAGGCACAACTGTATTTACCGGTTCGGTATCAGGTACTGCCGGAATCATCGATTCCCAGAGCGATGTGGGTGGCTGGCCTTTACTGTCAGAGGAGGTCAGAGATCCGGACTTTGATAAAGACCGGGATGGGATGGCTGATGTTTGGGAAACTGAGAATAATTTAAATCCCTTTGATGCTGAAGACAGAAACGATGACAGAGATCATGATGGATATACAAATCTGGAGGAATACCTGAACATGTTAATTCTGCTTAAGCCGGTTTCGGATAGCAATGAGGAAATCAGACAGTTGAATCAGTTGAATTGCTATCCAAATCCCTCAAATTCAAGATTATCAGTAGACCTAAGCGATTTCGGAAAATCAAGAGTCGAAATTTTTAATATGCTGGGACAAAGAGTTTATTCCAAAAATAATGATGAAAGTGTTTGTGAGATTAATCATGGTGATATCGATTCGGGCATGTACCTGGTAAAAGTTACCGGAGAAAAAAAACAAGTCATTTCTCAAAGAATTATTTTTGAATAGGGAAAAAGATTTCTATTAATTGTCTAATTCCATAAATAAGAAGCTAAGCCTAAAAATGAAGAGAAGTTAGTGGTGAAAAGACCGTGGTTTAAAAGCAATCAATAATTATCTCTAATGTAAACGTGTCCTGGCCTTTAAGAAGTGTACATTAGCGCAACCGGGATTTTAATTAACTTCAATTCACCTTAACTATCCTCATATAAGCTTTATCCTTATACGCCACTTAAAAATATGTCAGATGGTATTTCAAATATTGCATCTGGAATCTGTGGATTTTCCACAAATTTTTCTGCGTCAAGTTTCATTTTAGTGCTTCCCATTTCGGCATCTATTTTCAGAGGGACACCTTTGTACAGCAGATAGAAACCTTTCATATTTAATTTAGTATAATCGATACTCATTTTATCGCATGTTTTTCCCAGAAATTTCTCAGTACCTAATTTCGTGAGATTCATCTCCCTTGACATTTCTTCACTCAGGTTTTCAAAATCGATATTAGGTGAGACTCCCTTCATTTTGGTTCCGGTTTTCGCAACCATATCAAGGGTATAAATAAAGCCATCTCTTGTAATGGTAACCGTATGGATTTTTGTTCCCATCATCTCCATTTCAATATCGGTATTTTCCTTATTGCCATAATCGTCGAAGGTTAGTATCTGCTTCATTTCCATTCCCATCATCTGCGTTTTGTATTCAATAATACCCGATTTTATGGCATATCTGCCTTTGGGTTTTTCTTTTTCCTCAGAACGTATTTTTTCTGAAGAAGCATTGCTGAGATTGTTATCATTGCTGTTGCTTTGGTTCTGACAGGAAACCACTGCAATTACAACAATAAATAGTGCATAAATTGATTTTTTCATAATGTAAATATTTAGGTTTTATAGTTTTTAAGTTAATTATTAATCTTTCTGTGAACTAATTGATTTGTAAACAGAGAAATCAAATTCCTTTGATTCCTCTGCTATTTTATTGATTATTGATTTAATAGTTTCCGGCTTAATAGCTGAGTTAATCGATAGCTTAATAAAAGTTGTTCCGGTAAAGCAAAAGTAGAATGCTTCTGATTGATATTCAATTTTACCCGTTGGGCCGGTTATTTCATTTATGCAGGCTTTGGTGCTGGAGTTTAAGCGAAGGCTTCCTCCAGCAAAATCTTCCCTATTCCCTTTCCCTAAAAAATTTTCTTTATCCTGATCAATACCACCAAGTTCTTCTTGCATTTCAAGCATATATTTGGCAGTTTCATCACTCAAGTCGTACCAAATAAGTTCCAGATTAAGTTTCCCATAGTCGGTTTGAGAATTACATGCATCTATCCACTGAATTGGCAAATGAATATCTGCTCTAACCATAAAACCCATACCATCAATGGTTTTATAAATATTACCTCTTTCATCCACTAAATCCATAGGCAGAATCTGGTTCAGTTCTTTTGTGGTTTGAGCTTTTAAGTTCGAATTAAGCACGTTTATGCAAAGGATGAACAATATCATTTTAATCGTAAATTCCCGTTTTTTCATTTTTTTAGTTTTATTAATTGTGTATCCAACTATATTATTTTTTATGTTTTAAACAATTCGCATCTTATTAATTAACAATCACTTTAGTGCTTTTATCACCAATTTTCACCAAATAAACGCCACTGGTTTCTATACCTATCTCTTCATATTCTGATACTGCAATTTGCTTGAAAATGAGTGCACCCATAATATTATAAACCGATAGCTTTTCCCCCGGGCAAACTCCTTGTATTCTTATTTGCTTGTTTTGAACCGTAATGATTATTTCGTTTTCATTCATATCCAAAGATGAAGTAGGTTCCATCTCCTCTATAAAAACAAAATCTTTCCACCCATGTGCATTTTGGTAATCATTTTTAGAGCCAGAAGGCACGTATAATAAACAGTTGGCTCTGTCGACATACTGAAAAACATTAGTGCTGGCGGATAAATTAACCGGACTTATAGGATTAGCATAAAAGCTGGTTAAACCTGTACAATAATTAAAAGCATTGCTCTCAATAGTTGTTATGGAATTGGGAATACTTATAGAATTTAAATTAATGCATCCAAAGAAGGCTGAATTGCCAATGGATAGAACCGTGCCGGGAATTGAAATTGAGTTTAAACTGTGGCAACCGGCAAAAGTATAGGGTTTAATGGCTTTAATATTATCGGGAATGTCATAGCTGGTTAAGGAATTGCATGAATAAAAAGCATAATCCTCTATGTTTATTAAATTTGAAGAGTTGACTATGGAGGTTAAAAATCTACAAAAAATAAAAGCTGCCCTTTCCACAGATTCCACTGTATTCGGCATAATAAATTCACCTTCTTTTTCGCTGGGGCATTGTAATAATTTTTTCTGATCTTTGGAATACAATACACCATCATTGCTCATGTAATTTGGGTTAGACGGATTAACATTAATATGGCTTTTTACCATAGCCAAAGCCTGATTTCCAATGTATGTTACACCAGCCGGAACGAAAAAAATAGAATGATTGGTATAATAAAGGGCTCCATCGCCCAAATAGTTAAGTGATTCAGGTAATACCACACCATCTAAACTACTGCAGCCTGCGAAAGCATAAAAATGTATAGAAATAAGGTGAGATGGATCGGCAAATACTACTCTTTTCAATCCTGCACAATAATAAAACGACATGTCGTTTATCGAAGTAATGCCAACTGGAAAATAAACCTCGGTAATTGATAATTTACTGCTTTGGGTTGTGGCATTATAAAAGCAATAAATTGGTATTTCATTGGCCATATAGAGATAGTTCCCATCGGCCGTTCCTCCCTCACCCGTGTAAAATTCAATGGATGTTGTGCTTATATCCAAAACCGAAAGTTCCGGCATTGAATCGCGCATGAATGCAAAATCGCGTGCATCAATAGTTCCTGTAAGTGTAAGAGATGAAATGAAAAGCATTTCACTCTTGCTAATTGATGTTGATAAGCCGCCTGCAGTAATATTCAGGTTTTTTCCATTGTTTACTAGCTTTGGACTCAATGAATATTCCAGATTTGTTATGCCGAGCTGACTATTATCATTTAATCCCCAGGCATACAAATAGCCATTGGTATCGATGGCTAAGGCATGAAAAGTTTTTGATGACAACATCAAACTATTCATATCTGTCAGTATTGGCGTAGGTAAGGATTTGTCAACCTGATCGTTACACCCCAATTGTCCGTATGAATTTACTCCCCAGGAAAACATTTCCCCATTTGTTGAAAGGGCAAAAGAGCAATTCCAGCCACTAAAAACATCAGAAAAACTTATGGCCGGATCCATTTCATCCAAGGCTAAAAGAACCATACTTGATTCCCCACCAATAATACCCAGCTGACCAAATTCATTATTTCCACAACTATATACTACACCGGTAATATCCAGTACCAAAGAATGATTTAAGCCTGCGCTTAGCTTTTTAAAAGTTGAGGATGTTGAAAGTTTTTGAGGGATAAATTCATCTGTAGTTCCGCCATTTCCCAATTGACCATTTTCATTCCTTCCCCAAACCCAGAGTCCGCCATTTTCATCAATTGCCATTGCATGATATGACCCGGCAGAAATTTCGACGAAGGTATTTTCTGATAGAATGGGAGTTGGTACTGACTTTGCAATAATATCATTTCCAATCCCCAATTGTCCGTATGTATTGTCGCCCCAGGTGTACAATTTGCCATTTTTATCAAGGGCCAGATTGAAATACAATCCTGCAGAGATTTTCTCAAATTCTAACTCAGGACTCAGAGCTTCAGGCTCATATACACTCTCCCAGGAAAGGTTTACACCATCGTCAAAGCAATGATATCCCCATTGAAACAACTTCCCTGAAATATCGATAGCAATTGAATGTCTGTATCCTGCTGAAATGCCTTTATATTTCGTCGAAGTATCAAATTGTACTGGTGTAGCATAATAGTTTTCATATACTGAATAACCAACTTGTCCATGGAGGTTATTGCCCCATGCCCAAAGATTTCCAAGGGTATCAATGGCCAGTGTATGATCTACGCCTGTACTTATTTGTGCAATTCGGATCTCTGTAAAATCCTGAGCAGTTATCAGGCTTGACAAAAGTAAAAAGTGGGTAAACAAAATTAAGGTTCTGTTTTTCAATAAAGATTTAATGTTTTTTATCGTTTTCATTTTTTCTTTTTATAAGTATACCTATTTATAATCGTGCATATATTTTCTCGTGATATTGAAATTATACTTTTGTTATTAATTGCTTTTCATTGTAGTATGAGGATCAGATTTTAGCTTGTGAACTTTTCAAAACTTCCTGTCAGAAATTGATAGGCTTAAACATTGGCTTCATATCCTGAATACATGAATCAAAGAACTCTATATTTCAATTCCCCCGGTTATCATTATTCTGTTGAAAGCCCTGTTTCCCTTTAAAGGTTTAGCCAGGAATCCTTCGAATTACTTTTTTCTTAGCTAACTTATATTGGAATACCCACGAATCTTTTTTTTGCATTATGAATGTGAAAGTTCATCGGATTTCTACCAATTCCATCCGGGACTGAATTGCACCTTTCTTGTCATAATTTTCAGTTCTTATTACTCCAATTCCTTTCGCATACCAGTCAATGGTTTTAGAAAAAGTCTTTAGTCCGAGTATTGTTGAAGAAACTTCACTGGAGAATCTGTAGGTATTAAAACTACCGGCCAATACCGTAATATCTTCCAATGCCTCTACTTTGCGATTGGTAACATTTGCCGTCATTTTCATACTTACATAACCCATTTTCATCGCCATTTCTATCAGGGCATCGGGGAGTATATCGCCAGGTTTTGGATGGGAAGGAATTTCTAAATTATTCCCGGTAATCTGAATATCTGAAGGAATTTCTCCATCCTGCTGAAAGGCAGCCTTATTTACAAAATTGCTCATATCGCAATAAAGCACATCGTCTATCATGTGTATGGTAATTTCTTCTTTGAATGTAAGTTCATCTTTTTGGTCGATTGATTCTATCAGATAGGTAATATCCATGTCATTTCCATTCCGATTTATGTTTTCAATCGTATACCTCACACTGCCCGTTTCTTTGTTCTTTTTATCAAATGATTTATAAATAAGAACGGTTCCTTCTTTGGTTGGGAAGAATATTTCCTGGGCTTTTAATCCCATAGCAAACACTATCAATACTGATAAAAGAATTAGTTTTTTCATCTTTTTTATTTTAAAGTTTAATGAATTCAACCCTGCGGTTTAAGGCTTTATTTACGGGTGTGTCGTTTGGTGCGATAGGCTGACTTTCGCCCATTCCATCGGTTACCAGTCGATCTGCATTTACACCGAAGGATTTGGCCAATTCAGTCTTTACTGAAGCAGCACGACGTTTGGATAAGTCGAGGTTGGCGGCATCTTGTCCATCGGAGTCGGTGTGGCCAATTATTTTCACTTTAACATCAGGGACTTCATTTAAAATAGATGCAATTTCTTTTAAGGTGGCATAAGATTCGGGTTTCACCACATCTTTGTTTACATCGAAGTAAATTCCATAGCTAACCAGTTTTCCTTCTGTTATAAGCTTATTGCGTACATCAGGCGTGCCAACTGCAATGCGGACATTACTAACCATGGCGGCACCTTCTTCAAAGCGAATACGATCCATTTTTACTGAAGTTCCCGGAAATGCACGTGGAATATCGAACAATTTACCTTCGTTCTGGTAAAAGCGAACCCGCGACTTCTGAACCCAGATGGAAATATGGTATTTTTGATTTTCTTTCTGATAGGAAACTTCATCGTCTTTACCTCCACTTAAATCCTGACCTTCACTTTCATTTACATAGGCACGGTAAGAAGGACGTCCGAAATACTCCAGATTAAAGAAGAAGCCGGCTTTTCCAGGAACGGCTCCATGATCATAGCTTTTAGCGTTTATACTTTGAATCATACGAAAGTTGTAGCCAGCCATAGTTCCCTCATCACCCTGTATTGGAATGATGTCGAATTCTATGGTGTAATTATCGGGGAGCTTAAGTAACTGGTCGGACCATATAGCACCTTCACCATTAAATCTCATCCAGTTGCCCGGAAATAAACTGGTGGTTACTACTTCTGCCGATCCATTGGTATTCCATAAAGCGGGAAAATCACCCACTGCATCCTGACTAAAATCGTCGAAAAATATCACTTTTTCTCCAGGAACGAAATCGAACTTCGAGTAAGATTGAAGGCTTTGCCGGGAGTCCTGAGCTGTTTGATTTTTACTTTCTGAAGTGCTTGAATTCTCGTCCTGAGCTTTTTTAATCTGATCATCTGTTCCCGTTGATTCTGCCTCCTTGTCTTTCTTCTTGAACAGGTCTTTTACATCTTTTTCAACAGCATCCATACCTTTGTCAATGCCACGATCAGCATGATTATTTAGCCGGTTATTGCCCTGACTTTTCACTTTGCCCAATACATCGATCTGGGCCGGAGAGCAAATTACCGTAAAGTAAAACGCAAATACGAATAAAAAACTTAATGCTTTCATGTTTTATTATTTTTTAGGATTTATAGAATTTCAAATAATTTTTTGCTGCGAATTTTAAGTAAATTTAGATGCTTGAAAAAAACTGCATATCCCCTAAAAAGGTGATTTTAGCGATTGAAAACAAAATCCCCTTTTTAAGGGATGCTTAAAGAATGAAAACAATTTAGCTTTGTTAAGGCTTAAACATTAAATAATGATCAGCAATCGAGTAAATAAAAGATTCCTTTCAGGACTTTTTGCAGCAGTTTATTTTATTTGCCCTATCCACTCACAATCTGAATCTGAGATAAATTCGTTAATAGATATTTTGCTTTCCAAAAATTTTAAATCCCTGGTAAGCCATCCGAATGATTCCCTGCTAATAAATGAATCGCTAAAAAACGCAGAAGCATATAGTATAAAAAGAAATGATTCAGCTCTTTTTTATGCCAATCAGGCAATCATTCAAGCCGAAAATGCAGGTCTTATTCAGAAAATTTCAATCGCACTTCAGCTAAAAGGGAAATTCTACCTCAATAGTGAAAATTTTGAACAAGCCAGTTCATCCTTCATTTATGCCTTGAAAATTGAAGAAAAACTAAATAATAAAAACCGGATTGCAGACTTAAACGATGAACTTGCTACCATATACTACTACCAGGAAATATTTGAAAAGTCGCTCTATTACAATCAAAATGCCCTCTCTATTTTCAGGGAGTTAAATGATACTTTAGGACAGGCAAAAGTATTGAGTCATTTAGGTTCATTGTTTAGTTCGCGTGAATATTGTGAAAAAAGGACTCCCGATCAAATTATTAAGGATCAGGAAAAAGCTTTGGAATATTATGAACAATCCTTGGCTCTTTATAATGAAATTGGTTTTCAACCCGGTATTATTCATACAGGATCAAATATGGGTAACCTTTTCCGCCGGATGGGCCAAGCCGAAAAAGCGCTGCCCTATATTGAAAAAGCGCTCGATTATTTCCGCAAAACCAATGACGTAGAAAAAGTTGTGGAAACGCTGAATACTTTGGCTCTCGCGTATAATCGCTTGTCAGAATTCGAATCTGCACTTAACTGTTTAATCGAAGCTGAAGAAATCGCCAAAAAAGAAAAACTCAGCAATGGAATTCAATTTTTGTATGAAACTATAGCTCAAACCTATGAGAATATTGGAGATTACAAAAACTCACGTGACTACTATGTAAAATATATGATCCTTCGCGATTCGATTTATAACAATAAAAAATCACAGCAAATTTTCGAACTGGAAACGAAATACCAATCAGAAAAAAAACAAAGCGAAATCGAAAAACTCAATCTGATCAAAAAACAACGAACCCTCATAATTTATATTTTAATAGGCTCACTTTCTATGATCCTGTTATTTAGCTACACCATTTTTCGTAACATTCAGAATAAAAATATAATTACCTGTCAGCAACTTGAGCTAAAGGAAAAACAGCTTATTGAATTGGAAAGGGAGCGTCAGCTGATAGCTGCAAGATCGGTCCTTCA
>JAIOZM010000114.1 GCA_021740585.1 Bacteroidales bacterium | reverse complement strand
TCGAAAATCCGAAAGATTGCGGATTGCGGATTGGAGATTGCGGATTGAAAAAAAAGTCCTTAAGTGACAAAATCTTCGTGCCATCGAAAGTCCAAAAAATCCGAAATCGAAAATCCGAAAGATTGCGGATTGCGGATTGCGGATTGGAGATTGCGGATTGGGGGATTGCTAATTAATTCGAAGCTAAAGATTAAAAAAGTTGTGAAAGAAAGAACTACTTTCCAGGGAACCAAAAAATCCGAAATCCGAAATCCGAAATCCGAAATCGTTTGTCAATCCGAAATCCGAAATCGTTTGTCAATCCGAAATCGTTTGTCAATCCGAAATCGAAAATCCGAATTCCGCAATTCTTATCCTGCTCCAATCAAGTTTTCCCCAAAATTGGATTCTTTAAAAATTTCTCCCAAATTGCATCCAATTTAATAAGAGAAATTATTTTCCTTTCAATTATGCTGATACAATAACATATACTATGGGCAAAATAAAAATTGAACACATGGAATTTTATGCTTTTCATGGACATTACCGCGAAGAGCAAATTGTTGGTAACCGTTTCCTGCTCGACCTGGAGATAGAAACAGATATGAGCAAAGCAGCGGAAAGCGATGAACTGGAAGATGCTGTGAATTATCAGCAAGCCTATAAAATCGTTAAACAGGAAATGAAAATAAAATCCAAATTACTCGAAAATATTGCCAAGAGAATCCTTGACGCTCTCTATTCAGAGATGAAGGGAATTGAGAAAGCAAGCATTACCATAAGGAAAATGAATCCTCCTATGGGTGGACAGATTAAATCGGTGAATGTTACTATGGAGCGGTAGGTTTTTGGTGTGGTGGTTTGATGGTGTGGTGATGTGGTGGTTCCTGAGCCTGCCGAAGGATGATGTGGTGGTAGTTTAGTAGTTGAGTGGTTGAGTGGTTGAGTAGTTGAGAAGTTTAGTTTAAACAACAAACAAAATGACTAAAATATGTCCGAAATGTAAAAATCCGTTTACTTGCAGTGGTGATTCCGATTGCTGGTGTGAGGATGTTCAAATCCATAAAAAAGAAATGCTTGTCATAATGGAAATGTATACAGATTGTTTGTGTCCTGATTGTCTTGGGGAATATAGTGAGAAATAGGTGGTTTTAAATTGTGTAATAATAGCTTCCCAATTAACTACCCCCCTCCTCCCGAAAGCTATCGGGCCTCCCCCCTAAAGGGAGGCAAGAAAACAAAGATGTTTTTCGTTCAAGCGACTGACTATCATCTCTCTTTAGGGGAGGGTTAGGGAGGGATTAGGGAGGATTAGGGAGGGGTTAACTGCATTTTAAAATTTTAGTCAATTCAAAGTGCAAAAATCCCGTTCAAAAAGTTTTCCATATCTTAGCGGCTTATTTTTAATAGATATGGCCCAAACTCAACAAAAATCTTTCCTAAACAAACTTCTGAATATTGTAGAAAAAGGCGGTAATGCCTTACCTCACCCGGCTACTCTGTTTGGAATTTTTGCTTTAACAACACTCCTTCTTTCGGCTTTGGCCTCCTGGCTAAATTGGTCAGGGGTTCATCCCGCCACCGGAGAAATGGTATATTCGGTAAATCTTCTAAGTAAAGAAGGTATTCACAGAGTAATGCTTGAAGTTGTAACCAACTTCACCAGCTTTGCTCCTTTGGGAATTGTTCTGGTTGCAATGCTGGGTATTGGAATTGCTGAGCATAGTAATCTTATTTCTGCTGTAATCAGACTGATGGTAATTTCATCACCCAAAAAAATCCTGACTTTTGTAATAGTATTTACCGGCATCCTTTCCAATGCGGCCAGTGACATAGGATATGTTTTATTAATTCCGCTTGCCGGAGTGATATTTAAAGCAGTGGGGCGGCATCCGATTGCAGGTATGGCTGCAGCTTTTGCGGGAGTTTCCGGTGGCTTTTCTGCCAATATCATTTTAGGAACCATCGATCCGCTACTTGCCGGTTTAAGTGAGGAAGCTGCAAAAATTGTCGATCCTGCCTATACAGTAAATCCTACAGCAAATTACTATTTTATGATTGTTTCTACCTTTCTGGTGGCAATAGTAGGCACCATTATTACCGAAAGGCTTATTGAACCACGTCTTGGGAAATACAAGGATGATGGCGTGGAGGAGAAAATAGAAAAACTGAGTCGACAGGAAAAAAAGGGTCTTCTGGGGGCCGGAGGTGTTTTCATCCTTCTAACTACCATAGTACTTATTGGTGTGTTGCCAGAAAATGGCTGGCTGATTCCTGAAGATGGAACAATTTTACACTCCCCATTAATTAAGGGTGTAATTTTCTGGCTTATCGTCTATGCCGGTTTAGGAGGATTGGTTTATGGTTTTATCACGGGCTCCTATAAGTCTGATGCCGATGTTATGAATGGTATGGGTAAAAGCATTAAAACTCTGGCAATTTACATAGTGTTGGTTTTCTTTGCTGCTCAATTCGTTGCATACTTTAAGTGGAGTAATCTGGGCTTACTTATTGCAATAAAGGGTGCGGGATTGCTAAGTGCTGCCAATCTGGGACTCATTCCGCTTGCCATAATGTTTATTATTTTTTCTGCTACACTGAATATGTTTATGGGTAGTGCCTCTGCAAAATGGGCTATTTTGGCACCAATATTCATCCCTATTTTTATGTTTCTGGGATATTCCCCTGAATTATCACAGGTAGTATATCGCATTGGCGACAGCGTAACAAATATCATTTCTCCGATGATGAGCTTCTTTGCCCTTATTATAGCTTTTTTTGAGAAGTACATGAAAAATGTAGGAATCGGAACCATAATAGCCACCATGGTACCCTATTCCATTGCTTTCTTTTTTGCATGGGTTATTTTGCTAATTGTATGGTTGTGGCTTGGGATTCCTCTGGGGCCCGGAGCGGGGATTTTTTATCCGTAGGAATTCTTTTGAAAATTCAATGGACATTCAATACTTTGAAGTATTATAATTTTATGATGCTTATTGATTTCCTGATTCTCTTAGAAATAAGAACAATTACATAAGCTCCTGAAGACAATTCTGAGAAGTCATAGCTAAATTCAGATTCTACCTGGACAGACCTGTTTTTTATCTTTTTTATTAAGTCCCCCTTAGAAGAATAAAGCAATAACTCATAAGGATCTTCAGTAAACGAGATCGATAGAGTTGCTTCATGGCTTACCGGATTTGGGAAGATGGTAATTTCCGGAACAATAATCATTTCAGGTTTTCCTGTTGTGTCTTTTTTTAATATTGGTAAATGCTCAAAATCATCAAATAAAACCTGTCGGATTGATTCATAATCTGCCTCAAACCATTCTCTAAAGATTGATCCATAAACGCTTCTTATATCAAACTGCATAGAAAGATTATCCTGCTTTTCAACATTTTCAGAAATTACGGGGTTTGAACCCAGGACTATTGGATTTACCAGAGATCCAAATAGAATTGCCGGCCATGCGGTTCCATGATCTGTACCAAAACTGTTGTTCGATTTAATCCTCCTGCCAAATTCCGTAAAAACCATTCCCAAAACATCATCTTCAATTCCTAATAATTTAATATCATCCTGAAATGCATAAAGGGCCTCAGATAAGGATTTCAATAAAACACTATGTTTGCCCTCCAGAGGAGTACCTTCTGTCACCTGATCTGCATGTGTATCCCAGCCTCCCACACTTAAAACATATATTTGTGTTTGTAAACCGCCGGCAATAAGTCTTGCAACAATTTTTAACTGATCTGAAAGCGTATTCCCGGAATCCGGATATAAACCAGAAAGATTACTTGCCTTAGAAGCGGCTTCAGAAATTGCTTCCAGATATATTTCTGTCTGTTCCATTACCGTTGAAACATATTTTAATTCATTTCCAAAAGGCGTCTCAGGGAAGCTTTCATCCCCATCGGGAGAAGTATATGTAGTTTTGAGATTGGTTATAACTGAGCTGAAATTACTAACCAATCCCTGACAGGTTTGTGAGCTCGTGGAACCTATAGTCAGGGCGATGGGATGAGGAGTATTTTCATTTGGATAGCCTTGGGGAAAGTCGGGATGAATTCCGGAAAGCATCCTTCCAATCCAGCCGCTTTGTAGCACTACATCAGAATCGGAGGCAGTACAAACAATATCCTTCGACCGGAAATGAGAAAGATTAGGGTTTGGGTAAGCTACATTCTGAATTAATAAAAGACGTTCTTCATCAAATAAGGTTTTTATATCTTTGAAGGAGGGGTGAATGCCTATTGTTTCTGTAAAACTCAATAGATCTTTTTCAGGAATAATAATATTAGCACGGGCTTTTTGAAGATTGCTGTACTGATCGAGGGGAATAAATGTATTCAGTCCATCATTGCCTCCATTTAACTGAATTAAAATGAGTTTTCTATCTGGTCTGAGACTTGTAAGACTTTCAAGAAGAAAATCAGATTGGAAAGCAAAAAGAGCCTGTTGGTTCAGAAGAATAGGGATAACTGAAATCAGACTGCTTTTTTTTATGAATTCTCGTCTTTTCATTATAATCAGTTATTGAAGATGAAATTCCGGCAAATTCATAATCGCTCCCAGCAAAGGTATTAATGCATTTTTAATAGCTTGCTTTTTTTCTTCATCCTCCGGATTACTAATAAAATCATTCCATTCAACCCCCCATTCGAAGTCAGGCAATCCGGGAATTATTATATCTTTTAGAAGGTCCCTTTTAGATTGACTTATGCTAACAGGCAACAATAATTCACAAAATTCGCTTATTAGCTTATTCGGGTTTGAGGGTTCCGATGTGGCTTGAGCAAGGGAAACCACATCCGGTTGAATTTTAACTCCCTGTTGCTTATAACTCGAATTTAAAATTTTCTCGATGAATAGCGCTCTTTGTGGCAAGGTTGCAGAGTTAATCCATAACTGATTAAATTGAGGTTCCTTATAATACGCAGGCCATCCGGCAACATCGGGAGGACTTCCCAATTCATATTCCAGATCACGCATGGTGACCCAAAACAGATTCCAGAATTCATACGAAGTTAAAAGATCTTCAGGAATAGAAACTTCGAGTCGGCGAAGGGTACCAATTACAAACTCTGCCGGATCTTTGATGTAACATCCTTGAAATTCAGTATCGAAGAAATGTTGACTGCTCAGGAATTTTCGCAATACGGGAACAACTTCCCAATCATTTTCATACAATAGATCAGTAAGGGGTTCAATAATGTTTGAGCTTATTTCTTCATTTAGCTTATAATAAAGAAACCAACGATAAAGCTTTGTGACCAGTGACCTTGCTGTTTGTTTTTTAGCAAAGATCATATCAATTAGCGCCAGATATTCCTGATCTCCCTGATCTGAAATGCTTTGATTTCCATAAATATCTGAAAATGTTTTTAGTTCACTATCATGCTGACTGGGATTGAAGTATGATGAAAGCTTGTCCTGATTTAATTTCCAGCCGGTTAGCACACGTGCACCTTCCTGAATATCATGTTCTGTGTAAAAAGTATAATTGCCATCACTAATAAGTGGACCTTTTCCTATAGTAAACAGTTCGAATAATTCTCTGGCATAATTTTCATTTGGAGAACCAAGAATATTTTTCACCCCATCAAGATACTTCAGCATGCCAGTATTGATAGTCATTTTTCCACATAGCATTTTAAAATTGCCCAGTGCATTTTCACGAATCAGTGATACATAATCATAATAATATGCAGGAATACTAACAACATCAACTTCAACCGCAAAATGATTATGCCAGAATAATACCATTTTTTCTCTCAGGCTGGCCTCCTGATTCAACAATAGTCCTGTCCACCACGATCTAAGACTTTTTTTTCTAACAAAGCGAACGGTACTGTCCGGGCTTGCATCCACCCAGCTTTCGCCAAAAGCAACATTTGGGTCTTCGTTAAAAACCTGAAGCGGAGGATCTGGTATATTTCCCTGTAATGTTAATATATCGAGTGCTTCATGAATATTGAGAATAGCAAAATCTTCCAGAGTTTTTCTGTTGTAACCCGATAAGGTGCGGTTAAGAAGATGTCTGGCCCGTTCTATTCCAAGCGGGGAATCATCAATTGCATCCAGAGAATAATTCATGTTCTAATCATTAGATGGAATCTAATCTAAAAATGGCATTGATTTTTGGGTTAAAACTTGCTGTTAAGTAAATGAATAAGTTTGTATTTGCAAACAAATAACTGAAATAAATCTTATAAATTAAAAAGAATGATCAAATCACTTATTTCACAATAACAGGCTTTGTTTCATAGTCAGATTTATTAACCCAAGAAGTAACGTCGTCTTTAATTTCCCCATTCATATAACGATTATAAAAATTCCTTTGCGCTTCATGTGCATAAAGATAATGGTCGAAAACATCGCCATTTCCAAACATCCTGGGATCCTTTTGTTCTTTTAATTCTCTGAAAAGCTGATCCTTAAGTTTGTTTTTCTGTTCTTGATAATCTGGATTATCAATCAGGTTATTAAGACATTCAGAATCTTCCTTAACATTATAAAGTTCCTCACTACCTTTCGTGGCAAAACAAAGATTCCAGAAATACCAGTCATCATTATTTCTTCTTAAGTCGAGTATTTGTGTTTTGGTAGGACTACCATCCGTATTAAGATAACCAGTTTCAGGGTTACACATCGGCCATCTGTCGGGTTTGAAATTATGAACATATAACAAGCCTTCCTTAAGAATTGAGCGAACAGGATACCCTTCATCATTTGGTCTGCCAACATCGTGTCGTTCCTGTCCAAGAAGCACATAATTTCTTTCAGGAATAACCTGTCCTTCTTTATCAGATTTTAAAATCGGGAGAAGACTTTTTCCCTGAACCGGCTGCATATCGGGATTCTCAATTTCAGTGAGATCAATAAATGTTGGAACAAAATCGATAAAGCTGATGTAATCTGAAATTTTCCTCCCCGGCTTTTCGATTCCTTCCGGCCACATAATTGCCAAAGGAAGATGATTGGAATATTCGTATTCTATCCCTTTACATCTTGGGAATGGCATGCCATTGTCAGCGGTAACAAGAATTATGGTATTATCGAGTTCTCCAATTTCCTCAAGGTATGCTATCATTTTACCCAAATGATTATCGAAGTGCTCTATTTCAAAAGCATAATCAAGCATATCATTCCTAACCACTTCATTATCAGGCCAAAATCCCGGCACGCTATCTATATCTGATATTGATTTTCCAGCCTTTTCCGCACCAATACCATACTGATATTCACGATGAGGTTCATGTCCACCATACCAGAAAAAGAAAGGCTTTCCCGCGGGCTTTTCCAGAATAAACTGCTTGAAATTCTCAGTGTAATCTTTTGGACTTATCCCTTTGCCAATCGGCTTAAGAAGCATATTGTTATATGCTTTTCCTGTCAATAATCTTCCCTGAGGATTAACCGGCTCGACTCCTTTCCCGGTAAAACCAACAAAATAATTCGTCTGCCTTTCCAAAACTTCACAAAAGGAATTATACTTCGCCGGAAAAATGGAAACATGATTCCCCGCTTCTTCCAATTGCCAGGAATTACGTCCGGTAATAATAGCACTTCTGGAAGGAGCACATTTGGCATTGGGAGTATAACAATTTGTAAAAAGAAGACCCTCTTCAGCTACCCGGTCAAAAGCAGGCGTTTTTACCCAATCACAACCATAGGCTCCCGCATGAGGGAAAGACTGATCATCGGATATGGCAAATAAAATATTGGGCGGATTAATCTCTTTTTCAGCAGGAACACAAGAAACTCCGACTAAACTTAGTAAAACAAAACTTCCGGTAAATTTTTTACTGATCATTTAATTAAATTCAGATTGGTTTGGACCGAAATTAACAAAAAATAATCAAACGCGAATAGTTGTGTAAAAATAACAATCTTTATCCCGGTTTTTCGATTCAAGATATTCTGGATAAAGGCAGAACTGCTGAAATAGAATACTTTGGAATAAAAGTAATTCGATTTACTAATGAAGAAGTCCTTGAAAATATTAGTACTGTTTTAGATGCAATTGCATCCCAATTGACTACCCCCCACACCCCTCAAATCCCTGCATCAATTTCCTTAAATCTTCAATAATGAGTTTAAGCTGATTGGGCTCGTTCATATACTCAAAAGTTACCCGTTTAACTTCGCCATCTATACTTAATTCCAGCCATTCGGCACCTCCATCGGCGCAATCGGGACAACCAATTACATCATCCAGTTTTTTAAAGTCCGCAAGATTAACCCTTTCGACATAAGCAGGCAATGGATCCATTATGAATGTCAAGATGCAGGTTGAATCGGGAAGCTCACCTTCAACATCCCAACCAGATTTTGTATATACAATATTCCCACCAACACGAACCTCCTTCACACAATAACCGATGCATTCGCCATAAGATGTGCCATAAGATAAATATTCTACCTGCTCTTCAATTTGAGTCTCCCTCTCTTCACAAGTAAAGCACATTGTTAAGATTGCCAGGCTAATTATTGCTAATTTTTTCATTATTGCTTGTTTAACTGTTTAATTGTTGAGTATCCACTACATCCCGGCGCTTCGGCTTCGGCTTCGCTCATCGACCGGGCATCTCACACACCACCTCACCACCAAACCACCACATTACCACACTAAAGTTCCCCCATCAACCTAACACATTCCTCCCTGTATCCAAATTCATCAAATCCAAGGGCATTTTTTCCAAGATCAATAATCATTTGCTTGGTTAAAGTTCCCTTATATTGTGATTCTCTCAAAATAAGTCCGAATCCGGTAATTGCAGCCGCGAACCGCTGATTCTCTGAAGCAGCAGACATTTCTACCGGCCATGTAAGAATATCCTGATTTAGCATACGGCTTACATCTTCATCCGGAAATTTGTAGCGGAAATCGAGAGTGCCGTATTTTTCAGCATTCAAAACATCATACAGCTGAATTTCATACATTGCCGTAATGGTTTGTCCGGCTCCAATTTCACCAGCATCTACGGTATCTTTTTCAAAATCTTCTGTTTGAAGCATGCGATTTTCATAACCTATAAGGCGGTAAGCATCTACCATATTCGGATTGAAGGTAATCTGAAACTTGCTGTCTTTGGCGACTGTAAAGAACTTTGATTTCTCATTCACAAATACCTTTTCAATCTGCTCTTCATTATCAATATATTCGTAATTACCATTCCCGTTATTAGCAATTTGCTCCATCATGTGATCGTTAAGGTTTCCTCCTCCCACACCTAAAACCGTAAGATATATATCGCTTTCCCTTTTTTCCTTTATGAGTTCAATCAACTCCTCTGTGGAAGACGGACCCACATTAAAATCGCCGTCTGACCCAAGAATAATCCTGTTATTCCCGCCTTCAATAAAATTCTGCTCAGCAATTTCATATGCCGTTATTATCCCTTGTGCTCCGGCTGTTGAACCTCCGGCACCAAGTTTCCCGATGGCGTCTTTAATCTTAGTCTTCTGATCCCCTGAAGTTGACTGCAACAACACTGCGGCTGCGCCGGCATAAGTTACAATGGCAATCCTGTCGTTTTGAGTTAACTGATCGGTCATCCTTTTAAATCCGGTTTTCAGAATTCCAAGCTTATCGCTGGAATCCATAGATCCTGAAACATCAATCAAAAACACAAAATTGGAAGCAGGAATCTCGTTTTCAGCAAGGCTTTTTCCTTTAATTCCAATCCGAAGAAGATGATGGCTTTCATTCCATGGACAGGTTGAAATCTCAGTATTCATTGAAATATTTTCTCCATTCTGCGGATCTTCATAATCGAAGGTGAAATAATTTATGAATTCTTCGATTCGCACTGCTGCGGTTGGAGGTTTTAACTCATTTCTGAAGTATCTTCTCATATTTGAGTATGCGCCCCCATCAGCATCCACAGAGAAAGTAGATACCGGCTGATCAACGACCTTAATAAATGGATTTTCTTCATATTCCTGATAATTCTCACCTGTATATTCACCTCCATTCCAAGCCGATTCATAACCGGCTAAGGTATTATACAAACTTCCGGAATCACTTTTTAGGTATGAATCTGTTTCACAACTTGATAAAAATATCAGAAAAAGACTGAAGCTAATTAAGATTGTTGTATTTCTCATTTGTAAAAATTATTAAACACTAACACTAAATGAATTTTGGCAGCATAGCTTTGCTGACTTAATGCATAGATGTTGAAATAGGATGAAAAGTTGCGTGTAGGGTCAACGCATATAAAATCAGTATGTTTCTAAGGAAGCAATAATTATTCTACTAAAATTGTGTGCTACATTACGAAAATATTTTTTTCTTTTTTCAGAAAAATACGATTAATGTTATTATTCTATTTTACCCTTCAGGGTAAATAAAAATATATAATAAAGTGCATATTTGTTTTATATTCAGGGTCGACTTTAATTTACAAATCAGGGGCAACAGATTCAAAATTCTTAAATACCCGATCCCAATATCCGGACTATCGGGATTGATGTTTAAGCCCTTCCTAGCTCTTCCAAAGCAGCTACGCATAGGCGAGCAGACTTAAGAAAACAATGTGGTAAGCATAAGAATCACCACTATTCTATGTTATTTAAATGCGTTGACCCTGAGTTGCGTCTCCCCAATTTGCAGATTAATTATAAAAGCTATAACTTATATTCTTTTCCATAAATTCTTTAATATCCTTTTCCTGAATTAAAATTATGGATAGGAATACAAAAAAAATCCCGGCCTTCTTTCTTAGGACAATAATTATTATTGTTGCCAACATGGCGTATAATGTTTATTCTCAAACATACAACTTCGAGCATTTAGGCCTCAAAGAGGGTTTATCACAAATAACTGTAAATACAATTTTTCAGGACAGCCAGGGGTTTTTGTGGTTTGGAACTCAAGATGGGCTTAACTTTTATGACGGCTATACTTTCAAACATTACAGATCGGATCCTGATGATGAGAACTCAATTTCTCACAACTGGATTTGGGATATTTTTGAAGACAGTGACCATAACCTTTGGGTGGCAACCTGGAGCGGACTTAATAAAATTAGTCCTGACAGAAACAACTTCACCAGATATTATCCTGAACAGAATAATTCCTCCGGTATACGCGGCGAAAGGCCCGTGTCCATTCAGGAATCGGAAGATGGATCTATCTGGATTGGCACCTGGGGGGGAGGGCTAAATATGTATATATCAGATAAAGACAGCTTTGTTTGCTACAGTAGCGCAATAATTGAGGACCGGGACTTTCCCGGCGATTATATACGCAGCATTCATATTGACACCTATCAAAACTTATGGGTAGGAAGCTGGGGTGGATTATGGAAAGCTACTAAAACGGATTCGAACCAATACAGCTTTAAGTATATTGACATTCTCCCCGGGATCGAAAGAAAAGAAATTAAAATAACTGACATCAGTCAGACTCAAAATGGGCATATATGGGTATGCACATTAGGTCTGGGTGTTTTTGAACTTTTAGAAGACAACACCATTATAGAAAACTATAGGTTCGTATCCGATGAGGAAAATTGTATAAAAAGCAATCTGGTTTCATGTATTGAAGAAGATGAATCAGGGAAAATATGGATTGGGACTGTTTCCCGTGGAATCTGTGTGTTAAATACCGTTGAAAAGCATTTTACATGCATTAGCCATGATCCTGAAAATCCCGAATCGATTGCTGCTGACGATATCAATTCGATCTATAAGGATAAATCAGGATTGATATGGTGTGGAACAAATGGGCTGAGTATTTTTAATCCTTCCCGGAACATATTTAATTCTTTTTCAGATCTGGTTCCTATAGGAGGTGATATTCAAAATATGAAAAATATCTCTGCCATTTATCAGGATAAATCGGGAAGAATCTGGCTGGGGACCAGTGGGAATGGAATATACTGCCTGCTTCCAAAAGACGAGAATTGCGAAAATGAATGGCTGGAAAACACACTAAAATCCCTGGATAAACTAAATGTAAGTTCCATTGTATCAGACGAAGAAAATAATATATGGATTGGAACACGTGCAAATGGACTTTTAAAACTATCTGTAAAGAATCAGCAACTAAGTAATATGGTGGAATATCCCGGCAATCCTGAAACC
>JAIOZM010000017.1 GCA_021740585.1 Bacteroidales bacterium | reverse complement strand
AATATTTTTGCCTGCGGCAAAAATATTGGGGAGGCTGGGGTGTTGCCGTTCTTTACCACGGGTTTCACCCGTGGTTATTGATATCTAACCCTTTCAGGGTAAAATAGAATAATAACATTAGCCGTATTTTTCTGAAAAAAGAAAAAAATATTTTCATAATGCAGCACACAATTTTATTAGAATAATTATTGCTTCCATAGAAACATACTGATTTTATATGCGATGGCCCTGAGAGGGAATATCTGCTAAAAAAGAAATCCAAAAATTCAAAAAAAATCATTTCCCCTATCGTTTTTTTTAAGTTTTTTACATTAAGGGATAAGAGAAGGATATTTTTCCCGATATGTGGAGATAATTTAAACTTTAATTAAAAATAATGAATATGCAAAAGTACCTGGATCAATTGAGCGAAGACATTGACAAACTTCTTAAGGCGGATACCCCTTATAGTATGGATGATGATTTTGAAATTAACGACGAAAATTTATTCAAAATGGAAGAAAGTTTTTTGTCCGGTGATGGTTTTTCTGTAGCTGAGTACACCAACATTAGTATGGAGCAGCTTCCAGCACCTGAATTACTTAGCGATAGTCAGACAAGCTTTATTTCAGATCGTCTCATAACTCTCCTTGAATATTATAATTTTCACCCGGAATTCCCTGAGGGGGTGCCTGACAGTCTCAAATATACGATTTTGCGATCCCATTGGAATAAGTTTAAAGCTCCCAAATTAGATTTCCATATTCATTATGAGTTTTGCGAATATGATGAAGAAAATTGTCCATTTCCTGGTTATTGTTCTTCATGTAAAGAAGAATGGGGGCATAATGAAATTTCGGAAGATTTAGATGTTTTTGATGAAGTTGTTAATAATGCCTCACCTAAAGGGAAAAAATTAAGTGAAGACTATGTTCTAAGTAAAAAAGATGATATTAAAATGTTGGTTAAAAATCTGGCCTCTGAGAATTATGTGCCAGGAATATACAATTATTGCGATCGCTGGTGCGAACGTTGTTCAATGACAGAAAAATGTGCTCAGTTTGCATTAGAGAAAAAAGAATTCAGACATAGTTATTCAGGATTGTCAGAAGAAACCTTCCATGAAGACATGAAAGCCAGTTTTATTGCTACCTATGAGTTACTTGAGGAATTGATGGAAAAACAGGCTTGTAAAATAGAAGATATACATGAAGATAATCCAAATGAGGGCGTAGGTATGCCTGACGAGGATAATAAGTTGTTTGCCCTTGCCTTAGAGTATTCGGGAAGAGCCTCAAAATGGTTAAATGAAATCAACATTACACAGAACCTTGAGAATGCAAAGATGAACGAAATTATAGATATGATCTCATACTATCATATTTTTATAACGGCAAAAATAGGGCGGGCTATTTCATTTAGTATTGATGAAGAGGAAGCAGATTTGGTGCAGTCAGATAAAAATGGCTCTGCAAAAGTTGCACTAATCGCAATAGAAAAATCATTGGATGCATGGTCTTATCTGATTAAAAATACTAGCAAATATGAAGATGAATCAATTAAAAATTCTGTTCTTCTTTGTCAGATAAGAAGAGGCATAAATCTTGAATTTCCAGATGCAGAGAAGTTTGTTAGGCCGGGATTTGATTAATCCTGCTTAATCCCCCACTTTTCCATAAGCCACCATGTCATCCTGATGTCATAACTGTTTCGGTTTGCATCAGAATAATTTTTCAGAACATCCAAAACGGCATCTTTTATTTCTTTTGAATCGTCGCCAATAAAATCAATGGTATTTAATGCTGTGACTCTGGCAAATTCATTCTTATTTGACAAAACGCTGATCAATCCTTTCCGGGCAAGATCTTTTTCACCCAGATTATACAGAGCCTCACTGGCAAGACAAACCACATCGCCGGAAGGATCCGACAATAAAGCTTTTAACTCAGGCATTGCCTGTCTGGCATTTTCCCCAAGAATAAGCAATCCTGTAACTCCCCAATACCGGATAGCGGTATTCTCATCATCCGTATATCCAAGCAATAGCTCCAAATCCTCAGCTCTGGCCATGGTAGAAATTTCAGCAGCTTCAACAATTTTTTCAAGATTAACTTTTCCTGAGCGCATATAATCGTACATAGCCTCCGTCTCCGAAATCCGGCCAATTTCTGATTCCGGGAAAAAGCCGGCATCCTTAATTTCTAAAATCCAGTTGTTATTTGCTTTCCTCATTCGTTCAAGTACCTCGGTATAATCGGGATTGCCGGCCAGATTATTTACTTCCCAGGGATCATTCTCAGTGTCGTACAGCTCTTCAACAGGCTTAGTGTTCCAGAATCTGCTTTGGATTTCATTGCATTCGCCATTTAAAAATGCTTTTTCCCAGGAGCCAACATTTGGGGCTCTCCATAGATATTCAATATGCTGACCATAAATTCTATAAGGCAAATAATTACGGATATATCTGAATTTCTTATCCCGTACCGCTCTTACCATATCAATCCTCTCGTCCATTCTTCCCCTGAACATATAAGCGTAATCAGGATCTTCAGTTTTTTGATTGCCTAAAAACGCACTTCCTTGCATAAACTCAGGAATATCGATGCCGGTTATGCTAAGCAGAGTAGGAGCCAGATCAACGAAACTAATGATTCGGTCAATTTTAGTCCCTACTTTTTTAGCAGGTCTTAGATGCTTATATTTTTCGGGAATGCTTACAATGAATGGCACTCTGGTTCCCGATTCATAAACAAATCTCTTACTTCTTCCAAGAACACCACCATGATCGCCATAGTAGAAAATTATAGTATTTTCAGCTTCGCCACTTTCTTCAAGATCTTTTATAATATTTCCCACCCAGGCATCCATTTCCGTAATTTTGTCATAGTATTGAGCCCAGTCATGCCTCATTTCTGGAGTATCGGGGTGGTAGGGTGGCAGCTTAACTTCTGAAGGCACATGGATTAAATTTTCGGTAGGGGTATATTTATGAATGGAACTTTCATGACTTATAGTAGAATTAAATACGGCAAAAAAGGGCTGATCATTTTTTCGGTTTTTATAATGAGCACTTGTTCCCAGTTCATTCCATAATGAGTCGCTAAAGTTTGTATTATAATCTGTTTTACTGTTATTGGTGCAAAAATAGCCAATTGATTTTAGAAATTCAGGGTACATTACAACCGACTCAGAATGAGGATATTGACTTCTCATATTCTGATTGCCCCCGGAGTTGGCATATACACCGGTAATTATTGTGTTCCTGGCCGGAGCGCATACAGGAGCATTGGCATAAGCATGGGTATATAAATAACCTTCTGAAGCAAGCATATCGAGATTGGGAGTTGTGGCAAAACTATCGCCATAACAGCCCAGAAAAGGACTATTGTCTTCGCTGGTGATCCAGAGGATATTTGGTAATTCAAGAGACTTTTCGGGCTGGATACATGATGTTCCTGCTAAAAATAGTCCGGAAGTGGAAATTGAAATCAGAAATTTTGTCCTGGAAAATGTCATTTTCATCAGATTGTATTTTAATGATGGAAAAAATCAATGGGTGAAGTTAGTTGGATAATTTTATTTTAGCAATTGTTTTCTTCATATTGGCATACAGGATGCATTAAATTTCATCCGTAAAATTGATATTCAAATTCTAATTTGTGTCATTCATAAACTTATACAAGTCACTGATAAATAACACATCCCAAAAATTTATTTCATTATTATTTTGTTTTACCTTAGTTATTTAAACTAAAATTCAAAAGCATGAAAAGGATCTGTTTCTTCATTCTTACTGTGTTAGCATCAATTTCTTTGATGGGACAATCAGGGAAAAATAACTTGCAAAAGGATAATCCCATTTTTAAGAATATTAAGGGAGAGCATTATAAGCGATTCCTGTTACACTCGGGTACATCCCAACTCAATGACTTAAAATCATCGAATGATTTAAAACATCAATTAGATAGTACCTGGGATGAAAATTTTTCCTCAGATCCTGATTTATGGACAAAGTCTGGTAAAGAGGAATTTTTCTATAATAATGATAAAAAACTGGCCAGTTATCTTTGGTTTGAATACGACGAAATCGACAATTTGTGGATTGAAGAATATAAAGAAGAAGTTTCTTATGATGAAAATGGTAATTTATCAGAAGTAGAAATCTCTTATTTTAATACCGAAACTGATGAGTGGGCTGTTTCTGAAAAGATAGAATTCACTTATGATGATGGGGGAAACCTGATGCTGATGTCGGACTTTGAGTGGGATATTGATTGGGTATTGTATGGTACAGTCGAATATTTCTATAATAGCAACGGAGTTTTAGACAGAATCATTTATTACAATGATGAAAAGGAAGAATTTACTTACAATGTAAATGGGACATTATCTGAGTTAAACTATTATTACTATGAAGCAGATGTATGGAAAAAAGGTAGTAAAGAGGAATATGATTACAATTCGAATGATCAGGTTATAAGCACGGATGGTTATTATTGGAATTCGGATATGAGCGAATGGATAAATTTTTCCAGAAATGAGTATTCCTATGATGCTAATGGGAATCCTGTTGAAGAAATTAATTTAGACAATTCGGGATTGGGGAATGAAATTACTGCACAGCGAAAATGCGAATACAACTATGATATTGACTATAATCTGTCCAATATAATTATTCCTTCCTTAGAATTATTTTATCCTGATTTTTCTGAAGAGATAGTAAATAAACCGCTTAATTATATTGTGCACTATCCGGATGAAAGTAGCAGTGGATGGTTTATAAGTAGCAGAACTACTTATTATTATTCAGACCAGGAGGTATCGAATGGATTCATTAGCAATACAAATGAGGCGAGCGTTTTTCCAAATCCTGCCTCAGAATACATTGATGTGTCCTCAATCAATTATACTCCATCCGCAATATTTGAATTATTCGATATGCAAGCAAAAAAGCTATCGTCGCAAATAATTCCTCAGAGCGGAAAAGTTTCTGTCGCACATTTATCAGACGGATTGTATATTTATAAACTAATTGATGATAAAAGAGTTTATAGTGGAAAAATTCTTGTTGAAAAATAGAGATGAAGAAAATGACTTGATATGGAATTGTGGACCCCTTAGCCTCAGCCATTAAAGAGGGGAGCCAAAAAGAGTTGAAAATGCTTCGTGGCGAATCTGGCCTGTTTTTAAAGAGTTAATTCAAACCTTTCATAACTAAGTTCGTAGAACTAAAGCCTCGAATAGTTTGATTTGATATTGTTTAACCAAAACCAGAAACTATGAAAACATTAAATTTCAGACTTTTTTTAGCATCATTTCTGATACTTGTCTTTTTTAGCTTTTCTATATCCTCTTGCGCTACTTCGAGGAAGAGCAGGATAGATGCTCAGAGACGGGGACTTATGCTTCAGGATAAATCGGAGTACGCAACCAACAAGGGAAAATACAAGGGCTCAAGTTCCTTTAAGAAACAAAAAAAGCGGAGTAAAAAGTTAAATAAAAACAGAAGAAAAGGTTTTAATTAAACCTAGAGCTAAAGTTTTTTTAAATACCAGATAAAGATTTTTTTTCAATCTGACTTTTCAGTTTGTTAATAAGTTTATAATTTTTACTACAGATTTCCTTGGAAAAAATCTGCTTTCAGGATTTGTTATATAAATAAATTCTTCCAAAGTGCTGTTTTTCAGCAAATAGAATGAAGTCCCAGTTTTTTTTGGATGAAAGTGAAATTCAAGCTTGGGATTTCTGATGTTGGCAATAAAAATTGCATAAGTCCTCAAATTTCATAAATTTGATACTAATTTTTTATTAACCTTCTTGATTAACTAAAACTTAGCAAAATGAAAATTTCAAAACTATTTTCGATTGGTCTATTATTTTTATTTCTGCCAATGGGAGTTTTTGCCCAATTATCAGACAGGGTGAACGCACCTTCTACCTATACCATTGGAACCCGGCCTGAGGTAGGGAATTATGCAGTTCAAATTGGATCCAGCTATCAGGATATCCAAGATATCCTGGATGACAACAAAGATTTTGAAGCTTTACCTATTGTGACCTTGAAGTATTATAATTCAAGTAAAACGGTTTATACTATCGCCTTTAAAACCAATAAGGAAAAACTTAGTATGAAAGGTACATTTGATAATGCAGCAAATGATGATTTTAAATATGTGTCGAACTTATCCCACTTCATGATCGTACCGGGTTTTGAACAGCATTTTGGACAGGGAAATATTCTGGATATCTATGGAGGTATGCGGGTACCTGTAGGTTTGGAGAGAGACAATAGTAAATATGCGGTAGGAGCTATCACAAATACCAGTTCAAGAAATAGCCTGGCTTATGGGGTTGATGCCTTTATCGGATTCCAGGCATTTATTGGTGACTTACCTTTTGCCATTGGAGCTGAAATCGATTATTCTTTTTTGGGTAGGTTTGGCGATAAATATAAAGTAGTTTCTGAAGGCGGAATAGGCGGAACCCAGGTATATTACTATACCAGTGTGACTAATCCTGTGATTAATCAGTTCGATTATTTTGAAAAACTAAGCGTAAATTCAATGAATGTTGAAACCGATTTGCGTATTAATTTGGTATATTTTTTCAAAAAATAATTACAGGTATTGATAATTTTTTTGGGAACATTTAATTAAAAAACTAAACAAATGAACCGTGCATGACAAATGGCAATAAATTTAATATTCAGGAATCTTATGTTTTTGTCATGCGAGCTGCATCTAACCATAAAAAAATTAAAAACTAAACAAATGAACCGAGCAGGACAAATGGCAATCAAAATATAAAAATTAGGAACATTGTATTTTTGTCATGCGAGCTGCATCTGACCTTAAAAAATTAAAAACTAAACAGATGAACCGAGCAGGACAAATGGCAATCAAAATATAAAAATTAGGAACATTGTATTTTTGTCATGCGAGCTGCATCTGACCTTAAAAAATTAAAAACTAAACAGATGAACAAATATCATATTTTACTGTATTCAATAATAATATTTCTGGTATCATCATGTGGTATTGGGAAGAATCTGACCAATAAAGACATGCTGACTACCTCCTTTATGCCAAACGAAGTAAGGTTAAATCTTGAATTGGACGACTTTGTTTATATTGGAGAGGCTGAAGTTGTTATAGAATATAAAAGAGTGTTTGGTATAACCATGCTGCATTCGATTAATGGGAAGCCGGTCGATCGGAATCAGATTAACTCTTTAAAACTGCATGGCAGAACGTTTATTTATATTCAGCCCGGATTGGAAAGAGCTTTATTTGAAACTCACAGAACTATGCCTGAAGCGGATATTTTAATTCCACTTTTTACTGTTACAGAAAAACAGAATATGTTTCTTGCCAGCAATATAAAGAAAACCCTTAAAGTTAAGGCATATAAATTTATTCACTAGGAGATATGAGGTTTTTGCTTTTAATTATTATTAGTGTTTCACTTTTCTGGTCTTGCGAAAAAGAAATCGACAGGTATTTGATAGTAAATCCTCTTGATTTAGTCATTAATGCAAATAGCGGAGATGTGCTTAAATTTAACATCTCCGGCTTTTCAAAAGAAGGTATCGCTGAACTTAAAATTATGCTTAGTCCAAAGAATGGTGTTTCAACAGACTTGTTAGACACCATTCTTATTCCTACAGAGGAAAAGATTAATCTCTATTGGGAATATGAGATTCCTTCTTTTGCAAATCCATTTCTTGAGGCTGAACTGAACTTTATTATTACGGATAATAGCGGCGAATCAGTATGGAATACAAAGCTTCTCTATATTACCACATCAGATTATTTGACGGAATTGTCGGGTTTTGAGATACATACAAGTATGTTGATGTCCTCTTCAGCCCACAATGCATTTTCCTTTTTTTCAAATAGTACAATTGATTCTGATTTTGCCGACTCTCTCGATATTCATATTATGGATGCTACCGATTCAACAAGCACTCCGGGTGAATTGTCATTAAAATGGATTTCTCCGGCTGGCGCTGGTTTCGTTCGCTTTAACGATTTCGATTATTCCAAAGCAAAGTTAGGAAGCCTGATATCTAGTTTTGAGGCTGGCATAGCTTCACCTTTTGTAAGCAACATAAAAAGTAAGGATATCATCCTTGTTAAGTATATGAAGCTCGAAGAAATGAAATATGCTGTAATTAAAATTACCTCTGTAATTGATGAACAAGCTTACGACAACGATCGTTATATATTTAATATTAAAACGGATACCGTAATTGAATAGAAAATATCATTAGATCACGGATATGAAGAAATTGATGTTCATATTGTTGCCTTCAATAATCCTTTGGACAATACTATTTCCCTCTTATGGACAAAACGGCAATTCAGGAATTGAGAAGCTCTATACTAAGTCCAGAGAGTATAAACTTGCTAAGACACTGGCTCTGGCCTCGGGTGAATATTTGCTTTTTGGGAATACCACAGCAGGAAAATATGGGGGTTACGACATATTCATAAGCAGAACCGATAATAAATTTGAAATCCTCGACGAATCCTTTTACGGGGACATTTCAGACGATTATTTTTTTGATGCCTTTCAGCTGAACAACGGTGACATTGTTTTTTTTGGAAAAAAAGCTGCCATTGTCAATAATAATCCCAGATGGAACCTGTTCTATACCAAATTGAGCCAAAACGGTAAAAAGACTTTTTACAGAGAATTCGTTTCATTTGAAAATGATAGCATTGCTCAATCGAGAGAATTGCCCGACGGTGATGTCCTTTTAATTGGAAATAAAGAGGATTGGGGCGATCGTGATCAGAATATCTGGTTAAGCTGTTTTAATGATAAAGGCAATTTGAAATGGCAGGTAAATATTGGGGAGAGGTATATTGATGAAATTGGACTTGATGTAATTCACGACGGGGACTCTTATTTTCTGCTTGCTGAAAAAAGAGAACAGGGGAAAATTACTCCTTTAATCATTAAAACCGATCTTACCGGGAATATTCAATGGCAAAAGGAGATTGAAGGAATGCAGGGATACAATCTGAATAGATTCTTTTTGGGCAAAGACAATAGTTTTGTTGTTTTTGGAGTGGAAAAAAGTTTCACAGACAATAAGTTGGTTGCATTTCAAATAGATAAATCTGCCCGCCTTATTCAAAAATCAATCATGGGTAATTTTGACCAAAATGCCTTTCTGTCTTTTACTCAGGATGAGGAGTCAATTTTTGTATTAAGTAATACAGATTCCAGAGGTCGTGTTTATAAATATAATTTCCAACAGAATACCACCTCTTTTGCATCTGTAAATCATGAGGCAAATGTTAAATTTATTGAACTTTCTGTCGATAAGGGTGATTTTGTTATGGGTGGGAATATCTCAATAAGAAACGAACCAAAGGTATATCTTCAAAAGAACCATCTTAGTTTCGAGGATGTTTCTGAAAGTAACATGGAAATTCCCAAAGATCAGGTTAGAGCCGAATCAGGGCTTTCACAGATCGAAGTTTTATCACCCCCAAATAATATGGGTATCGCACGCATGTTCAATGCGAACAAAGTTTCCCTGAAATTGAAAATAAACAGCGAAAAGCCAATCTCAGATGTTTTTTCAAATGACACCAAAATGTCAGCGGTTGGTGATAAGATTTATACTCTCGATGTAGCTCTCAAAGAAGGATATAACGATTTTGAAGTTAAAGCGGTGACTAATGATGGGAATACCATCACGAAATATGTTTCGATTGAAAATATTTTGGGTGAGAAAAGTACAGAGATGCTTTCAAAAGGGAAGAGCTACGCATTGATAATAACGGTGAACCATTATTCAGATCCATCGATTGTTGGCCTTGATAATCCAAAAAATGATGGTGAAAGTCTCGTAAGTACACTTCAATCTCTTTATACCTTTGAAAAGGAGAATACCTATTTTTTAGTTGATCCTACCCGCGAAGATATTATAACCAAGTTCGATGAACTGGTTAAGGAAATAGGTAAGGATGATAATTTATTAATTTTTTATGCCGGACACGGTTATTGGGATAAAAATACAAATATTGGATACTGGCTGCCTTCAGACGCTAAAAAATCCAATACCGCTAACTGGCTGAGCAACTCTACCATCAAAGATTTTATTTCTGCCATTCCCTCAAAACATACTTTATTAATTGCCGATGCATGCTTTAGTGGGGGGATATTTAAAACCCGTAAAGCATTTTCAGACAATATTGCTTCGGTTGATAAATTGTATGAGTTACCAAGCAGGAAAGCTATGACCAGCGGAGCGTTGACCGAAGTGCCAGATAAAAGTGTTTTTATTCAGTATCTGGTTAAAAGACTGAATGAGAACGATAAGAAATACATTAGTTCCGAAGAACTATTCTCAAGTATGCGTTCAGCAGTGCTTAACAATAGTACGAATGTACCTCAATACGGTGAAATCCAGGGTTCAGGAGACGAAGGAGGAGACTTTATTTTTATTCGCAGAGATTTGTAGCTAATAATTTTGACTGCTCAAAAGATATTTCATTATTAATTTATTAAACAGAAAAAATGAAAAATTTAGTCTTAATTGTTGGGGCCTTGGCTAGCTTGTATATTGCTTCATGTGGACAAAAATCAAAAGATGTTCCTGCCGAAGTGAAAATAGCTTTTGCTGAAAAATTCTCTCAGGCAACTAATGTAAAATGGGATAAAGAAAATGCTACAGAATGGGAAGCAGAATTTAAAATGAATGGTGTGGAATCCTCTGCAAATTTTGACCTGTCTGGTAAATGGATGGAAACTGAGTATCTGATTGCTTCGGAAGATTTACCCGCAACCCTCATCGAGACCCTTGCTGCAGATTATGCCGATTACAAACCTGGAGTCGCCGAAGTCACAGAGACCCCTGAGGCTAAAGTATTTGAATTGTCACTTAAAAATGGCTTAAAAAAATTGAAGTAAAGATTGATAGTAATGGTAAGGTACTGAAAAGTGCAGCTAATGAAGAAGATGAAGGTGATGAAGCAGAGGAAGGCAAGGATGAGGATAAGGATTAGTTTGGATATGTTTTATTAATCTGCTTTAATCATTTGAAATATGTTTTGCATTTACTTGAATAAGAAAAAATTGTTGGCTTTTTTTCTGATGTCCATGCTTTATCTTTCAGGATTTACTCAAGGTGTTGTAGTAAGCGGGAAAGTAATCGAAAAAGAGACTAATGAACCCTTGATAGCTGCAAGTCTTTCTTTGCATAAACAAGCCGATTTCTCAATTATTTCGGGAACGGTTACCGATACTTCCGGAAGGTTTGAATTTAAGTCCGTACCTTATGGCAATTATATCCTGGAAATCAGCTTCATCGGATTTTATTCTCAACAGAAAGAAATAAGCCTTAAAGGGGCAAATCTGTCTTTGGGGAGTCTGATGCTGGAGCCTTCAGAAATTCTGCTGGGCGAAGTTAGTGTCACGGGTCGTAAATCGGCCCTGGAGTATAATCTGGACCGGCAGGTTTACAATGTTGAAAAGGACATTCTTGCAGAATCGGGTTCAGTGAGCGATATAATGCAAAACATTCCCTCTCTTTCTGTCGATATTGATGGAAATATCAGTCTGCGAAGTAGCGGAAACATTACATTTTTTGTTAATGGGAGACCATCAGCCATGTTACGTAGAGATGCAGGAACGGTGTTGCAACAAATGCCGGCGAATAGCATTGAACGTATCGAAATCATCACCAATCCTTCAGCCCGTTTTCGCCCCGATGGGATCGGTGGTATCATAAATATTGTGATGAAAAAAGAAACAATGGATGGGCTTAGCGGTCAGGCTTCCGCAAATATTGGAACTGAGGGCAGATATAATGCAAATCTTAATTTGAATTCTGGCAAGGGTGATGTCAAATTCTTTGGGAATTATGGGCTCCGACAGAATGCCGGGATCCGTCTCTTTAGCGATGAAAGAGTTTATAAGGATTCTTTAGGTGGCTCAGTAGTTAGTCATTTCGATGAATCAGGCAACTCCTCAAGAGATGGCCTTTCACATAACATTTTTATGGGGGGAAGCTATGATATGAATGACTTCAATAGTCTGGAGATTTCGGGAAGCTTTTATCTTCAGAATACCCTAAGCAACAGAATTTCTGAGATATCCGCCAAGGATTCTAATTTTATCCCTGATTATAGTCTTACCGACAAAACTACCAATAATGAAATTGAAAACGAGGGAGAGCTGAGTCTGGCATATGAACATGTTTTTAAAGATAATGAAGATCATGTTCTCTCCTTTGAAGCTGTTTATTCTGCTTATGATGAGAGCGAAGATCTTACATTCGAACAGCATTACAGCTTTCCCGATGACCGTATTGATTTGGGGGGGAACCTGATTGAAAAAAGCGGGACCCAGCAGGAGTATAATCTGAATCATATACTCCCGGTTGGCGAAGACGGCGAATTTGAAAGTGGTTATGCAGGTGAGTTTGTCCTGGAGAATATAGATTTCACCGGTGATGCCTTAGCTACAAAATTCGTGTTAAACAGTCAGGTACATGCCCTATATGCCTTATTTGGGATGCCGGTAAACGATTTCTCCTTTAAAGCAGGATTAAGAGCCGAACAGGTTTTTCTCGATTCACACCTGAAATTCCCCACTGACTCAATTGTCCCAAACAATTATTTTAAAATATTCCCTACCGCTCATTTGACTTATAATCTGAATGATAATAACGAAGTCATGATGAGCTACTCAAAAAGGATTAATCGACCAGATGCCGATGAACTTAATCCTAACCTCGAATATTCCGATCCCAGAAATGCAGAGGGCGGAAATGCGATGTTGAAACCAGAGCAGATACATTCTGTGGAGCTGGGATATCAATTTCATCATGATATTGCTGATATTACAGGAACGCTATATTATCGCTATAAATATGATGCATTCACAACCATCTACAGCACCATCTCAGATAGTGTAGTGCTGCGAACCAGTGCCAATTTAAATAGTCAGGATGCCCTTGGAATGGAAATGGTTGTCTCAGCTAACATTATGAATAACTGGAAATTAGACCTGACAGGAAATCTGTATCATACTACTATCGATGCATCCGATCTTGGATACAGTAGCACTAAGTCTTCATATTCAGGGAATATAAAATTAAATTCTCTTCTGAGTATAATTGATAAGTCTTATTTACAGCTTAATGTCTTCTATTATTTTCCTACAATAACACCTCAGGGAAGCAGAGATCCTTTTTTCTATATGAACATGGGCATCAAGCAACAGCTTTTCCGGAACAAGGCTTCCCTGACCCTTACGGCCTCTGATATTTTCCATTCCTACCGCGTTAAGAGCATTATTAACTCTGCAGATCTGGAGCGGGTTTCCCTCAGCTGGAGAAAACTTCCCGTAATTTATCTGGGATTCACATGGAGATTTAACAATTACAAAGATCAGGAAAAACTGCAGTTCGAGGGAGAAAGTATAGCTTTTTAGGATTTATTGAAGAATTATTGATCATCTATGAAAAACTTTAAAAATCCGGAGTTTATATTGAAATCAATTCCAGTAGCTTAATTTAGATATGAATTTCTCTGGCAATGGCTTTGCATAATTTTTTGTAAAAATAGCAAAGATGAAATTTTTACTTTTATATAAGTTGCCAGGCTGTAATTACCTATTTTCAATAGCATTTAATACATTGAATTTTTGTATTTTCGAAAATTAATACTGAAAATCAAAGTGAATTTAAATTTTGTTGTCTGGTAAAATTATGAGATCGCTTCTCAGTCAGCTGACGGATCGTATGACGCAATGTAGTTGTGTTAGATTTAATAAAAATTGCTTCACAAAGCCCTAACTATAAATTTCAATAATGAAAAAACTATTTCTGCTTTTACTGATCACCGCTTATTTTTCTCTTTCATTTGGACAATCATATAGCCGTGAATTACCATACGGACGTATGCTGAGTCCGGCAGGAATACAAATATATTTCGGAGCTTCAAACCAGGAAAATCACGCATTGGATTGCCGCTTGTCACCGGACGAAAAGTGGTTGGCCGTTGAGGAAAGGTATAGCATTGTATTTATCGATACTAAAAAGAATGAGGTCAGTTTTGTACTTCCTTTCAAAAATACCCCGGAAATACATGATGCTATGAGTACCTATTCCGGAATTATTTGGTATTCAGACGATAACAAGGATTATGTTTTGTGGAGTTGTGCCAATAAATCAGGGGCTTCTTTTGTGGTTAAGGCGCTCTGGGATGGCAAGGAAGCAGGGATTGAACAGATATTTATGTTTCCCCGGATTGAGCCGGCTAATTCAGCTATCCCAAATGAGCTTTTAATCAGGAAAGAGGCAGGCAGAGACTATTTATATGTTGTGCTGAACGGTAATAATCAGTTGGTGAAACAGGATTTGAAAACAGGTGAAATTATTTGGACAGCCGATACCGGTGTGGCTCCTTTTGGTATTTGCTATGCCAACGGGAAGATTTATGTCACCAACTGGGGTGGACGGATCCCACAGGAATCTGATACCGATGTGGCAGGAGTTCCCTGGGGACTAATGAGAATAGATCCTTCAAATGCAGCCTCTCGTGAAGGGAGTGTTTCTGTTTTCGATCCGGAAAATGGTCAAATTACAAATGAAATTATTGTTGGCCTTCACCCGAACGATATCATCTCTTCTCCCGATGGTAAGTATGTGTACCTCACCAATTCAAACAGCGACAAAGTGAGTGTTATTAATACTGATTCTCAGGAGTTAAGCGAATCTGTTTCCTTACGAATGAATGAGGAATTTAACTCGTATTTTGGAGATTCTCCAAACGGCATTGGAATTTCTGCCGATGGTTCTGTACTATACGTAACAAATGGGTTGGATAACGCACTTGCCCTCGTTGAACTGGGAAAGTATGCATCAACAAAAGGTTCTGAGGAGAAAAGTTTAGTTGCAGGTTTTATTCCTACTGAAACATATCCTTCATCGGTGGTAATTTCCAGAAAAAAACGGTTTTATATTACCAATTTGGAGGCAGGAGGGCCTTTGCCAATTTTAGAGGAGAACAGAACTTCTCCAATCTATAATGCCCATCGAAAACTTGCTTCTGTAACGGTGGTTAAAATGCCATCTAAACGCAAACTAAAGTCTTATACAAATACCGTTTATGCTGTCAATCAGCTGTCGAGACTGAAAATGGCAGAACTGCCGCCCAGAGAAAATATAAGTGCTAAGCCTGTTCCCGATCGGATTGGCGAGCCTTCGGTTTTTAAGCATGTAATTTATATAATCAGGGAAAACAGAACCTACGATCAGGTGCTGGGTGATATGCCCGAAGGTGATGGAGATTCGAGCCTCTGTGTTTATGGAAACGATGTTACCCCCAATGCTCATAAGTTGGCACTGGAATTTCAGCTTATGGATAATTTTATGGTTTCAGGGAAATGTTCGGCTGAAGGTCATCAGTGGACCGATGCTTCCATCGTTACGGATTATGTTCAAAAAAATGTTCGTGCATGGTTTAGAAGTTATCCTCATGTGCAGGAAGATGCGCTTGTTTATGCTCCTTCCGGATTTATTTGGGACAATGCCAGACGTAATGGAGTAGATGTGAAAATATATGGTGAAGCTGCTATACCGGTCATGAAGGATAAATCCCAAACATGGACAGACATTTATTCAGGGTTTCTGAAGGGAGAGCAACTGCAATTTCACAATTCAACAACTTTAAATACAGTACAGGATATTTTGTCAACCACTTACCCGGGTTATGGATATGGCCATAGAATCCCTGATGTTTTAAGAGCTGCAACATTTATAGAAGAATTGAATCACTTTGAGTCTTTGGAAGGCGATTCCCTGCCTGAATTGATGATTATGGCCCTGCCAAACGATCACACCGGAGGAACCCGCCCGGGATTGCCCACACCAAGAGCCATGGTTGCCGATAACGATCTGGCTTTAGGAAGAATTGTGGAGGCAGTGTCAAACAGTAAATTTTGGGAGAATACGGTCATTTTTGTGCTGGAAGATGATTCGCAGTCGGGCTGGGATCACATTTCTGCTTATCGTACCGTCGGAATAGTTATAAGTCCATATTCTCGATTGAGAAAAACAGTTTCTACACCTTATAATCAGCCTTGCATGATTAGAACTATCGAACAAATACTTGGACTTCCACCCATGAATATTCAGGATGCTATTGCCGATCCGATGACAGCTTGTTTTACCGGTACCATAGATTTAACTCCCTACAAAGCAGTCCCCAATCAGATTCCTCTCGACGAAATGAATCCCCCGGTTTCAGCACTTGAAGGGAAAGCACTCCATTTTGCCCTTAAAAGCATGGAACCACAGTTTGATGGAATAGATATGGGTGACGATGATCTGTTTAACAGGATACTCTGGTTCGCTGCCATGGCTGATAAACCTTATCCGGTGGAATATTCGGGGGAGGATGAGGATTAATTTCAATGAATTATTATGTATAGATTAATTGCTCTTCTGTTCTCAATGCTATATCTATTGCTATTCATCCAATGCAGCAAACCAACTATATCAAATGAAATTTCTATTCCGGATGAGTCCTTTTTGGAAGCATTGACAGAGCTTGGCATTGATAGGGACAAAAATGGACGTATAAGTGAAATAGAAGCAGAAGCTGTAAAAACAATAAGGATATGGCCTTCAGACATTTCCGATCTGAGAGGGATTGAGTATTTTATAAATCTGGATACCCTTTCTGTTACAATGAATCCTTTGTCTGAAATTGACCTGTCGCAAAATAAACATTTGAAGTTCCTGGAGTTAATAGGATGTGAATTGACAACCCTGGATCTTTCTGAAAATACAGAATTGAAATACCTCGATTGCTCCAGCCGCCTTGCTATGAAAAATTATCTTACCGAATTAAATGTGAGTGCGTGTAATGATTTGGAATACCTTTCATGCATTGAGAATCAGATTACAAACCTGAATCTGGCTTCGAATACCAATCTTCTGTCATTGCATTGCGGATATAATATGATTTCGTCTCTGGATGTATCTCAAAACATCAATTTAACGACGCTTCATTGCAATAACAATATGCTCACAGCCCTGGATGTTTCAAAAAATATTGAACTAAACAATATGATATGCTGTGGAAATAATTTCACCGACTTCGATATTTCAAACAACAGTAAATTGGTTAAAATAGGAATCGATAATATGCCGGGACTTATTCGGGTTTGTGTCTGGACCATGCCTTTTCCTCCCCAGGGAATTGTTGTGCTCATGGGATTTAGTCCGAATGTGGTGTTCACCTTGTGTGAAGAGTAGGCAGTACTTGCTAGTCATTCACAGTCAAACCGGGAGAAAATTTCTTCGTTAATAATTGATTTTTATTAAAAACTGAAATGACCAGAATCTTGTTCAACGAATTATCTCTGGTGAATTGTTTTTCAGCCTCTCCATCAGATGATTTCACAAACTCTGTGAAAATAATTCTCCCGGAAATATCGCTTATCTGAATTTGAATTTCATTCCCTGTAATCCCGGATATCCTTATTTTAAAGAATTCACCAAAACTGACTATGTCCATTTTCAAATCAACACTTTTTTTATTAATACCAGGAATATTTGTAAAATCTGGTTGAATTGTAAGTGAAGTGGCAGGTCCTTTCCCAAAACCATCTTTTACAGCAGAAACGGATAAGACACTTGCTGAATAGTCATTGGCAAAATCAAGGACTATGATAGATGAACTGCTGCTTCCCGACACTCCTTCGGGCAAATCCCAGAAATAGCTGTCTGCATTAAAAACTTCCGGAACAGAATATTCTATTGAAGTGGATCCTCCAAAGACAATATTCGGACCTGAAATGGCTCCGGGAGCACATGGTATACTGTAAAATTCCAATTCCTGAAGATCCATATCTGGATTTAATGCCACTAAATCAAATGATACGGAATCATTTTCATGAACCCGTACCAATAAATAATTTTCATCTGCTACCTCTCCCATACCCGATGAAATAAGGGTCACATTATCAGGATTGTCGTAAAAAGCTGCAATGGCATCCGGGTTGCCACCCACATCGCCGGTAATTAAGTAAAAGCGTTTATCGGATTCGGCTAATAAAAGAGGATGAACTTCTTCCCAATAATTCGAATACTCTTTTATCTGGTCGTACCTCGACCGGCTGTTGCTTCTTACATCCTTATACCTTTCATTACTGTTCCATAATACTTCATGAAAAAACACAAAAACATTTTTCACTTGGGTGTCAGCCCGTTTTAATTCCTCCTGTAAAAAAACTATCTGATCCGGTGAAATGGATCTTCCCGACTCCACGCTGTTCAGAACGATAAATAAATCATTACCAACATAATAACTGTAGTGAGTAGCTCCAAATTTGGTCTGAAATTCCTGATATCCCACCGCGTTATCATCATGATTTCCCATAACATAATAATAGCCAAAAGGAAAGTCCGATAATTCATCTTCAACCTGTTGCCAGCTTTCCAGAGTGCTTTCATTCACAATGTCCCCGGTAAAAACAATAAAGGCAAGGGAGGAATCGTAACCAGAATGCAAGCTGTTTAGAAAGGCAGGATGAAGCCCGGTATTCCCGCCTGTGTGAGCTCCGTATGCATGTCCGGCGGCAATGAAGGAATAAGATGAATCGGCTTGCGAACAGACTTTTTGGGGCTGGAAAAGTAAAAAGGCACACAGGGCAATATTGAAGAGGAAGGGTTTCATGCTGGATACCGGTCTTTTTTCAAAGTTAAGAATATTAATTAAGAAAGTATTTCTTAATTTTAACTAACTAATTGTATAAAGATGTGAATGTAAACCAGTTTATCACAGACTGAAATTTCATAGAAATTATAGTTGAACAAGTTTGTGAAAATGCTTGAAATGGGTATGGGTTTTGATTTTTAATTCTAAAATTAATTTTATGAAACATTATTTCATTCTTCTCCGAATTGGCTTATTGTTTCTTTTAAGCCTGAGCACTACTTTTCTCTCTGCGCAAAACATGCAGCTTGTCTGGAGCGATGAATTTAACGCAAGCACTGTAGATCCTGCCGTCTGGAAATTTGAATCGGGACCTTCTAACGACAATGTACAGTATTATACTTCCCGGGCAGTTAATGCCAATATCGTTGAAGGTAAGCTAAGGATTATTGCGTTAAAGGAATCCTGGCTGGGCTATGCATATACTTCGGCTCATATAAGAACAGAACAAACCCAATGCTGGCGCTACGGAAGAATGGAGGCGAGTATTAAACTACCCCTGTCGAATGGATTCGTTCCTGCATTCTGGATGCTGCCTGTCGACAATTTTTATGGTTGGTGGCCGGTTAGCGGAGAAATCGACATTATGGAATTTCCCACCAATGAAGTCACTACGATATACGGCACCGTGCACACTGAAAACTACAATCTTTTTGATGGACCGGCACCTCCCCGGGGCAGCACCATTCAGGTAGCTGATGCAGGGAGTGCCTTTCATACCTATGCCGTTGAATGGAGCCCGGAGCGAATCGATTTTTTTGTCGATGATACAAAATATTATAGTTTTTTGAATGATGGAGGATCTTCGGCAACCTGGCCCTTCGATCAACCCTTTTATATTATCTTGAATCTTGCGGTTGGAGGAGGATGGGTTGGAACACCCGATGGATCTTCTGTATTCCCGGCCATCATGGAAGTGGATTATGTGCGGGTTTACCAGAACGTAAACGATATGCAAATACAGGGAGCAGACTTTGTGACCTATAATACCACAAATCTTGGCTATTCAGTTGCCGAAATCCCTGGAGCAGTTTATGAGTGGAGTGTACCGGGAGATGCGAAAATTATTTCAGGACAGGGAAGCAATGAGATAAAGGTGAACTGGGGGATTTTTGGCGGAAATGTGAAACTTATAATAACGAAAGATCAGCAGTCATACGAAATAATCCTACCTGTTCGTGTGTCCCCCAATATTTTAAAAAATCAGGGTTTCGAAAAAGGAGTGAAATATTGGCACAATGCTTCGGGTTATCCGGCCAAAGCAAAGTTTAGTTTATCTGATACAGAATTTAATGGAGGGAAACATGCCATATTTACTGAGGTTACAACTGCTCAGGGTAATGCCTGGGATGTTCAGCTATCCCAATCGGGATTGGTATTAAATGCCGGAACCCGATATAAAGCAAGCCTTATGGCAAGGTCGGGTCTGGTACAAAACGGTATCTCGGCGGCAGTAATCAATAGTTCAAATTATTCTCTTGCCGGACAAAAAATCTTCACTCCAAATGAAAACTGGGGTTTGTATGAATTTGAATTTACACCTTCGCAAACCATTCAGGCAGGTTTTAATGTGGATATGGGCGGGAATACAGGAAGCTATTATCTCGACGATTTCCGCCTGACAACCGATGCTCTCGCTGCGTTGAATCTGATCAGGAATCCTGATTTCTTTGACGGTGGTGAGGCCTGGGAAATGACATTAAATTCCGGAGCAGTAGCTGAGGGAGAGGTGATTGATGGCGAATACAAAGTTAGTATAATTAATAGCGGCAATGATCCATGGGACGTGCATATAGGACAAAAAGGACTTGCAGTGGAGAACAGATTTGAGTACAGCTTGTCCTTCGATGCCTACGCAGATTCGCCCCGGCTGATAACACCTCTGGTGGGACGGAATAGTGCGCCATGGACCGTTTATAGTGCACTGGATCCAATATCTGTTTCCACCACAAAAAAAACGTATACATTTACTTTTGATATGAATAATCCTACCGATTTGCAGTCACGAGTGGGTTTTGATATTGGTGGAGTCATCGGTAATGTTTATTTCGATAATATTCTCTTAAGGAAAGGAGAAAAGCTAACTACAAATGTTGATGAGCTGGGTCTTTCAGATACATACTTTTCATTGGAAAACTTTCCAAATCCGGTTGTAACTTTTAGCCATTTTAAATTCAAACTGAATGTGCCGACTCAGGTAATCATCAGGATTTTTAATCTAAACGGACAGGAAATTGAATGCATACAAAATGGTTTTATGCAAAAAGGAGAACATCTGATCAGCTGGGAAGTTGGTGACCTGCCGGGAGGAGTATATATTTATCGATTTGAGACAAAGGAGAGCCTGGTGATGGGAAAAATGGTTGTGGAACATTGAGGGGATTGGGATAGAACCATAGATTTATATTTTCATTTGGCTTATTTCAGGGAACTGAGAAAAGCTAAGCAAGCAGTAGGGGAGGATCGGAACTTTAAATAGCCAATCCTCCACTGCAAGAGAATTATTTTGATAACCTAGCTCTATAAATTTCGCGTCTGATCCTTCCTTTAGTTTTCTTTTATTAGCAAGCTGCTAGCGCTATGAACTTGCCCGTTTTTGGGATCAGATAAAACAACTTTCAGGATATAAACGCCTTTCTCCAGCAAGCTCAGATCGCTTTCAATCCATTCAGATTCTCCAAATCGCTCCGAGCGCAACAGCTGTCCCGACATGTTGTACACCTGCACCGACCTGATGATTTCACCTTCAGCATAAACACTAAATTCTCCTGTTGAGGGGTTAGGATAAACTATAACTTGAGATCCATGCATTACAGGGAAAGGCATACCTGTTTGAGGATCGTCAGGGAAGGTTTTGGTTGACATGATCATTCCGTTCCTTCCACAAATGTAGAGTGCACCGGAAGGTGTTTCGTTCATATCATATATCATGGTATTGGTGAAGCACTCATATCCACCGGTATTCGTCTGGAAGTTATCCACCGTCCAGGCCATCCTCCCTATCATTCCCATAACAAAAATGGTATCTCCTTCGGTATGAAAAATCTTATGGATTTCCGGAACCCAGTGTATATTATGTTTATTCCAGGTTTCTCCGCCGTTAAAACTGGAGCCCATCACACTCTGAGCCCCACCCACATGAATTGTATCCTCATTCACAACTTCCACAGCATACAAATACGTGCTTATTCCTGTTGAAAGCTGAGTCCAAAGTGCGCCAAAGTCGGATGATCTGAGAATTGTTCCGTTCATACCCACGGCAATTCCCAGTCCCGATTCTGTGAAATCGATGTCATAAAGAATTGCTGTTACCCCCGAGGTCTGAAGATTCCATGTTGCTCCTGTGTCCTCGCTATAGATAATTACACCACCGGCTCCACAGCAGGAAATCTTGTTTCCTCCGATATAGCTTAATGCATTCAGGCTTGATGTTGTTCCTGAAGTAACCACTTCCCAGCTGCCTCCTTTATCTGAAGTTTTATAAATTTTACCACTGTTTCCGCATATAATTCCGGTGGAAGGTCCGGTTATCTCAAGATCATTCAGAGTGGAGTAAATTGCTGCGTCCAGTTTAGTCCAGCTTTTGCCCCCGTCGGTTGTCCTTAAAATCAGGCCTTCATAACCAACTGCTACTCCGGTCTCATCATCAAAAAAGCCAATGGCATTTAATAACTTATTCTGTTCAGTGGCGCTTTCTGATAAAACGGTCCAGTTTTCACCCCCATTTGTAGTATGCCTGAGCACGCCAAAACAATTCCCGCAAACCACTGTTGAGGCATCAAATGCCCACAATCCGGATATAAACTCATAATCACCCATATCCAAAGCTGTCCAGTTTGCTCCCCCGTCGGTGGTTTTGAAAATCACCCCGTCGGCCGATAAAAAGCCGGTGCTGCTATCAACAAAGGAACAATCGGTAAAATAGGGATGAGAGGAGGAAACCGTCTGGCTGGTCCAGCTCGCCCCACCGTTAGTAGTTTTATAGATTGCACCCCAGTCTCCGGCCATCCACCCTGTTTGTTCATCGGCAAACCACAGACAGATAAAATTTTCTGCAACATGGGTATCTATTTCGGCCCAGGTGGTGCCTTTGTCCTCTGACTTCAGGAAGTATCCGTTTTTGGTGGAGACATATCCCACTTCGGAAGTTGGGAAACAGATGGCTGTAAGGTATTCTGTAGAACCTGTTGTAACCAGCGACCAGACCTCACCTCCGTTATCTGTCCGGTACATCACTCCATATTCAGCAACCACAAATCCGGTATCAGCATTTATAAAGCAAATATCTTCCAGATAATCGTCGCTTCCTAAATCCATCTTAGTCCAGTTTTCCCCGCCATCGATGGTTTTTATCACTTCCCCATCGTTTCCGCAGGCAAAACCAATTTGTTCATTTAAAAAAAAGAGGGCGTTAAGGTAGTAGGTGGAAATATGCTGATCGATTTTCCAGCTAAGGCCGGCATCGGTTGATACCATCAGGGCTCCCCCTCCGGTAAGGGCAAAGCCTTTGCTGCTGTTTACAAAAAAGATGTCGTTCACCCCATCGCCCTGGGGTTTGGGATTTTGCCATTGCCATTGTGCTGAGAGAGTGAGAGTGCCAAACAGGAGAATTGCGCTAAGAATTGTTTTCATAAGCTTAGTAATAAATAGTGGAAAAAATTGGGTTTCAATGCCTGACGGGAATTTCCAGCAATTTCTCACTTAATCCAACACAAATGAAAATGCAGGTCAGAAATCTATATACTAAGTTATAGATAATTGGAATATGTAAAATCTTTTTTAGAAATATTTTATAACATATTCGAAAAATATCTGATATAAGATTGGGCTGAAGAATATTAGTTTTTCCATAACCATTCATTCCACCGGCTATTTTATAGGTTTTGTGGTCTGCATGAAGGTCAATTCTTAAAGAAATCCTTTCAAATCTCAGATCTTTTTTTGCCTTTAATAATTTCCAGATCATGAAATTCCCATATTCTGCACCCAGCTTATTTATTTGATTATCTTTGTCGGAATTTCAAAAAAACAACCTTAATAAGCTTTACATTATGAAAAGAATTTTGCTGTCACTATTTATTATTTTTCAGGCAGTTGGCGCATTCAGTCAGAATATACAATTGCATTACGATCTGGGGAAAGACCGCGGTTATATGACCAGTACTGTGGAAATGTTCAAACCCGACAAAACCGGAAATACCTTCTTTTTTATTGATATGGATTATGGTGTGGGTGATGTGGAAGGCGTATCACTGGCATATTTTGAAATAGCACGTTGTTTCAAACTGGGAACTACTCCTTTGAGCTGGCATGCAGAATATAATGGTGGATTCGGGCAGTGGAAATCGGGGGCTTTTGAGGGACATTACACTATTAATAATGCATGGTTAACCGGTGTGGATTATTCATGGAATGCTGAAGACTTTTCCAAAGGGATTTCATTAAAAGCACTTTATAAAAATATTGCCAATACGATTGATGGAAAACCTAATAGTTTCCAGCTTACCGCAGTATGGTATATGAATTTTGCCAATAATAAAATTTCATTTACAGGTTTTGCCGATTTATGGAAGGAAAAGACTGCTTTTGGAGATATGGTATTCCTTGCAGAACCACAGTTGTGGTATAACTTCAAAAATAATTTTTCTGCAGGTGGTGAAATTGAGCTTAGTAATAACTTTGGCGGACAGGATGGATTTATGATAAATCCTACACTTGCTGCAAAATATAAATTCTAAATCCATATACAATGAATTTTATCGATAGATTTTTTAAGCTACAGGAAAACAAAACCACTGTACGCACAGAAATTATTGCAGGTATAACCACCTTTATGACTATGGCCTATATTCTGGCTGTTAATCCTGATATATTAAGCGCTGCAGGAATGGATAAAGGAGCGGTATTTACAGCCACAGCTATTGCCTCCATTATCGCCACCCTGGTTATGGCATTATATGCTAAATTGCCTTTTGCATTAGCTCCGGGAATGGGTCTGAATGCTTTTTTTGCCTTTACGGTGGTATTGGGAATGGGACACAGCTGGCAGTTTGCACTTACCGCAGTTTTTCTGGAAGGACTCATATTTATCCTGCTTACTGTGTTTAATATCCGCGAGATGATTGTGAATTCCATTCCCACCAATATGAAGCATGCCATTTCGGTAGGGATTGGTTTATTTATTGCGTTTATCGGACTAAAGAATGCCGGGATCATCGTTAGCAATCCGGCTACCTTTGTTGGTTTGGGAGATCTTACCGACACGGTTAATAATGCAGGTGCCATAGTGGCCATCCTTGCCCTTGTTATTACCGCTGCATTATTGGCATTGCGTGTTAAAGGAGCTCTCCTGATCGGTATCCTTGCCGGAACCCTCATTGGCTTGCCTTTCCATGTGACCCATTTACCAGACAGTCTGGAGGTATTACCCCCATCGCTCAGTCCCATTTTTATGAAATTCGAATGGAATCAGATATTCACCATGGATATGCTTATGGTTGTATTTACCTTCCTCTTTGTAGATATGTTTGATACCGTTGGAACCTTAATCGGGGTTTCATCCAAAGCCAATATGCTCGACAAAGAGGGTCGTGTGCCGAGAGTTAAGCAAGCTTTGATGGCCGATGCAGTTGGTACCACTTTTGGAGCCATGCTGGGAACGTCAACTGTAACCACCTATGTAGAAAGTGCCGCAGGAGTTTCAGAAGGTGGCCGAACAGGATTAACATCACTAACCGTTGCCATTATGTTCATTCTGGCCCTTTTCTTGTCGCCGATATTCCTGATGATTCCAAGTGCAGCAACGGCTTCAGCTCTGGTTTTGGTAGGAGCGATGATGATGTCGCCGATTAAAAACATCAGTTTCGACGATTATACCGAATCGATACCGGTATTTTTAACCATTATTATGATGCCACTTACCTATTCTATAGCAGAGGGCATTTTGTTTGGGGTATTATCATTCGTTATCCTTAAAGTTCTAACCGGGAAGTTCAAGGATATATCAATAGTAACCGCCGTACTGGCTGTTTTATTCTTGTTGAAGTTTCTTATGTAGGGTTTTTCGAAATATGATATAGCAGGCCGGGCGTTTTGTTCGGCCTGTTTTTTTGATTTCCAATTGAGCTTCAGAGTACCCTTAAATCACCTAAATTATACCAGATAGGTAGATTGGTAGCTGGATATTTTTATGTGTTAGTTATTCTGGATTTATAATCTCGGATATGGTTTATTGAAGCGATGAGACGACTACCCTTAGATTTAACTCTTTTAATAAATTCATCGCATTCCTTTTCAGTTAAGATTTTTTTCCGAAAAGCTTCTGCAAGAAAATCCATTGTAGTTATATAGATTATACCATATTCATTGCAATAATCTACAATATCGGCAAGGTTACTACTGGCAATTATATCTGCATTATATCTGCAGTATGACATAATAGCACTTTCTCCTTTGCCTCGGTTGCCTCCTTTTGAACCAGTAAGCCGATGGTACTCACTTTTTATCTCGAATCCGGAATCGTCTAATTTTATTTCCCTGACAATACCGAATCGAATAAGATTCTCAATGTTTACTCTTTGCGAGCTGTACTTGAAAACTTCCTCAAAGACAATGTCAATCAGGTAGAGCTCATTGGGAAATATTTTATGTAATATTCCGGTTTGTTCCCCTTTTATAAAATGTATTAGAACATCAGCGTCAATCAGGATTTTGGCTTTGACATTAATCTTAATCTCCATAATCTTCAAGGTTTTCAAAGATGTCAATGCCAATATCAGCCATTAAAGATGCAAAATGCCCTTCTGATACCTTTCCTGAATCAAATAGATGTTTTGCCTTGATCCCATAATTACCCCATAAGACCCCCTCGTTTCCTGAAGAATATAAGTCGATAGGGTAACCATGGTGTTGCGCAGATTGTTTCACATTTCTACAAAGTTCATCCCGATATTCGCTTGAAACTTTATTAAGGAAAAGTAAGCGGTTGGCCAATGCCTTCCGGGAACAGCCGTAATACTGTTCTATTTTAACAATAGTTGAGATTTTGACCTTGTCTTTTGTTCTTTCAACTTTGGGGATCATCGAAAGAAGTCCTGGTTCCGGTAATAAAAAGTAGGAGGCAAACATATCCGCTTCAAATTCCGACCTATTTTTCTTGTCAAAAAGGCCTGTTTGGCAGCGGTGGGATGAAAAATTCTTATCTACATATAAATGAAATAATTCATGACAAATTGTAAAATGCTGTCTTCCAATAGGGTGATTTGAATTTACAAGGATGAATCTGTATTCTCCAGTCTGTATGGCCATCCCTGAGAATTCCATATCAAGGGATGTGTGGTAAATGAGAATATTTTTATTGAGGAATAAATCTTTGAAAGAAATGGCCTGGATTTCTGAGAGACCAAAGTTTTTCCTTAGTTCATAGGCTTCTTGTTTTAGTTCTTGATCAATCATTTTAGCTTTTTACTGTTCAGTTTTTCATTTTCGAATCCATCATCAAATAATTTCTGACTATTTTCTTGAATTGAGCAATTTTCTGCAATGAATCAACCGAAAGATTGTTGTCATTTCTAAATGCTAATGCCATTTCTGTATCTTGGATTTTCATATTTTCTTCAAATAACAAGTCAGGTTCAATTCCAAATAGTTCAGAAACTTTTTCAAGGTGTTTTACAGGAATCTCTCTTTCACCAGTTTCATAATAGCTAATATTTTCTCTTGAAATCCCTAGATATTCAGCTATAATTTCCTGGGAATAGCCTAATTTTACTCGCCAGGCTTTAAGGTTTTTGCCGATTATTTTGTTCATGGTTGATGGTTAAGAATATGTTACAAATATAGTATAAAAAATAAATATTATAAAATATGTAACAATATTTATTGATTTTTTGAATATGCTTTTTGGCAGGGTCACTATTGAAAATGAAGCTGTTCGATTTGAGCTTAACTGCAAATTCCACTTATCGGGAAACACTTTCACCATTTTACAATGAGCCACCAGTTCCTGTCCGAAGAAATATGTAAAACTTAGCACATCAATTTAAGAAATATAGCTACGATTGATGTGGTGGTTGAGTCATTTGCGGTTTGAGTGGTACTTAAGAAGCGGGTTTTTCACTGAGGAAACACTTTGCCGTGCTGGAAAAATACTTTTCGTAGGTAAAAAATCACTTTCCGGAATGAAGGAATGACTCCCCATGGTGAAGGAAACATTTCCCGGAAATATTGGAGTAGTTAGCTTTTAAGCCTTAAGAGAGATTCATTTTGATCCTGAGTCCCAATTGAGCTTCAATATACCCTTAAATCACCTAAATTATACCAGATAGGGTATAATATTTGATAAAATATTTAATATATACCCGAAAAGGTATAGTTTATAAATAATTTACTATCTTTATACCCGAAATGGTATAGTTATGGAAAATGCAATAACAAGTTTGGCTTTGTTTTTAAAAGAAAAGCGAAAACTATCCAGTCTTACCCAACAACAATTGGCTGATAAGGCTGGTGTGGGAATAAGGTTTATTCGCGACTTGGAACAGGGTAAGTCCACCCTCAGGATGGATAAGGTGAACCAGGTGCTTAAGCTTTTTGGCCAGGAATTGAAACCTGGTCCGATAAACCGGGATAAATTATTAAATGAATGAGACAGGCAAAAGTTTATATGGGGAATAAATTAGCCGGAATGCTAACGGAAGACGAGGAGGGGTATAGCTTTATCTATGATACAGCATATATAAATGAAACTGATAATAAACATATCAGCCTCACTCTTCCGATTCAGGCTCAGGCTTTTAAAAGTAAAACTATGTTCCCGTTTTTTGACGGATTGATTCCTGAAGGATGGTTATTGGAGATTGCAGAGAAAAACTGGAAGCTAAATGAACGCGATCGTATGGGTTTGCTTTTGGTTTGCTGTAAGGATTGTATTGGTGCAGTGAGTATTGAAGAAGTTCAATCAAGTCAATTATGAAAAAGAACAGATGCTTATATTGTTACCAGCTTATTGAGGGTGGGGAAAATGATTTCCACCGGAATTGTAGTCGGAAAATATTCGGTACTGAGATGCCACCTCTTTTGCCCTGGTCAGAAGATCAGATGCTACAGCTGGCTGAAAAAGTAATTAAGTCGCAGACCGCAGTTACCGGTGTACAGCCAAAGCTTTCGCTTGAAATTGAGAAAATATCTAAGAATTCCGGACCTAAGCGCTTCACCATTGTTGGACTTTGGGGGAATTTTATACTGAAACCACCCTCTGAAGTATATGAAAATCTTCCTGAAGTAGAGGATCTTACGATGCACCTTGCAGGAATCTCAGGTATTGAAGTTGTACCTCATTCACTTGTCAGACTTGAATCAGGAAATTTAGCTTACATCACCAGGAGAATTGACAGGAGTAAAGACCAGAAAATCCACATGGAAGATATGTGCCAGTTAACCGAAAGACTGACGGAACACAAATACCATGGTTCCTATGAGCAGATTGGCAGGGCCATAATTGCATTCTCAGAGAACCCTGTGTTGGATATAGTCAATTATTTCGAACAGGTATTATTTTCTTTTCTTACAGGTAATGCCGACATGCACCTAAAAAATTTCTCATTAATCGATAAGCCCGGAACCGGATATGTTCTTTCTCCGGCATACGATATGGTTGCTTCCTCGCTGGTGGTAAGTGGAGACGATGAAGATCTTGCTTTAACGCTTAATGGGAAAAAGAAAAAGATCAGGAGAAAAGATTTTATAGAAGCTTTTAGGATATTTGATGTTGAACCTAAGTCTCTGGAGAATATATTTAATAAATTTCAGAAGTCATTTTCTAAATGGGATGAGTTTATTGAAATCAGTTTTCTTCCAGAGGAAATGAAGAAGAAGTATAAGAAACTTATTAGGGAGAAGGCAATACAACTTAATATGACAGCCTTATAAATAGTTGAAAAACCGGTCATCGAGAACCACTTTAACCGTTTTACATTGAGCCACTAGTTCCTGTGATAAGAAATATGTGAAACGCAACGCATCAATATAATAGAGAAATAAGTGCGATTGATGTGGCGGTTCACACATTTGCGGTTTGAGTGGTTCTTGAGGGGCGGTTTTTCCACGAATTAAAGTATGCGATGTTTATGTTTGTGCTCAGGCAACCGAACAGTATGAATTGGGGATTAAATTGGATGAGCTTATTACAATGGTATATTATGGATTGATTTGATTAGGTATATGTAATCTTGAGTGAATTTTTCTTTAGAATTCTTTGTAAACTTCATCATTAAACCACTATTAATAAGTATTATTCACGAATAGCGTTAATTTTTAATCATTTTTCACGGACGATAAACATTTTTCACGTACATTTGCATTAAACAGATTTCACGCTTTATGTCTAATAGTAAACGATTTTCACGAGAAATAATTGAGAAAACAAATTTCTTACAAGAAATAAGTATTTTTCACGGAAGGCAGGCACCTGAAAAAGGAACGCTGGTTGGATACGGGGCAATTATTGAAGCATTAGGACTTACAATACCTTTTCCAGGCACCTTAGCTCTAATAAGTGAAAAGCGTAGACAGTATAAAGTTCCTGGTTGGATAGTCTTGACTCCGAGACATAAACCCCAGGATTCTCTTTATAGCAATCTTGTATTTAGCATTAAATATGAAGGGATCAATCTTCTTTTCTTCAAGAAACTCTTTGAATCTGTAGATGAATTAATTATTGAAAAATTGGTCAAGAATGAACCATTGAGCCAATTCAGCCGGAGAATATGGTTTCTTTACGAATGGCTAACACAAAAGACCCTGAATATTCCAGATCTGAAAGAAGGTAATTACATCCCTCTATTAGATGGAAACCTACAGTATACAATAGGAAAAGGTGAAAATTCACCACGCCATCGAATCAGGAACAATCTTCCTGGTACAATAAATTTCTGTCCATTAGTCAGCAAGAGTGAGAAATTGGAAAAATATATAAAAGAGGATCTTTCAGAAAAAACAACTGGTTTGGTGCGTAATGTCCATAATGATATCTTGCTTAGAACTTCGGCCTTTTTACTTCTTAAAGACTCGAAAGCTTCTTTTAATATTGAGGGAGAAACACCATCTAATAGCCGGGCAGCCAGATGGGGTAAAGTGATTGGTCAGGCTGGGAACCGTCCATTATCGAAAGATGAACTAATCCGTCTTCAGCAGATTGTTATCGAGAATGACCGGTTTATCCATATGGGGTTCCGTAAAGAAGGTGGATTTGTCGGTGAACATGAAAGAACAACCGGGGAACCAATACCGGAACATATCTCAGCACGATGGCAGGATCTGGAAGCATTATTGGATGGTTTGGTTAAGACTGATTCCAAGCTTGAGAAATCAGGATTTCACCCTGTTCTAACTGCTGCTATGATTGCATTTGGATTCGTATTCATTCATCCATTTGTTGATGGTAATGGTAGGATCCATAGATACCTTATACATCATATTCTGGCAAAGTTGAAGTTTACACCCCAGGGAATTATATTTCCGGTATCAGCAGCAATTTTAGAACAGATTGATGATTATCGGAAAGTCCTCGAAAGTTATTCTCACCCTCTGCTTGATTTCATAGAATGGAAGACAACACAGGATAATAATGTCGAAGTTTTAAATAACACTGCCGATTATTACAAATACTATGACGCAACGGTACAGGCAGAATTTCTGTTTGATTGCATTGATTACACAATTAATGAAATTATTCCGGCAGAAGTTTCATATTTGAAGAATTACGACCAAATGAAAGCTTGGTTGGATGACCATTATGAAATGCCTGATAAAACAGTGGCTTTATTAATCCGGTTCCTTGAACAAAACAATGGAACATTATCTAATCGAGCACGAATCAAAGAATTTTCAGCTTTGACGAATGATGAGATAGTGCTAATTGAGCAACAATATCAAATGATATTCCATAATTAATACGTCTTGGGAATACTTTCCTGATAAAAAGGTGCATGTGCCGGGTTAACTGCCCCCTCTGAACTTTTTTTAACTGACCCCACCTGTGCCGGACTTAACTGACCCCTAGAGGTTGTTCAAAGATCTTTCTTTCTCGCATTGAAATAATAAATTTCCGTTAGATATTCATTCGTGTTTCTGGTTTTTATTTTGCCGTTTACGGAGATTATCGCCTGCAAGCTCCAGTCTGTAGGCATTATAAACTAAACGATCCATCACCATATCTGCAATCGTATCTATTTTTAAGTGATCTTATCCTCCCTAGGTGGGGTCAGTAAAAAAAAGTCTGAGGGGGCAGTTATCTAAGGCAAGGGGGGTGGAAGTGTACGGCGAATGCAATCTATTGGATTTCTCAATCTGCACAAAGGGATGTGCAGGTTGACATCAGACCCCCGGGATCCTCCTGCCGTCTCACCGGGCACCCTCTAGCACCCCCGTATTTTTCCTTAAATATGAACGTTTTTCTTCGTGTCCAGAGGGGTACAGAGTTTTCAATGAAAAAATTCTGCAGAAATTTTGGGATTTAATTGAGAAAAATAAATTTGCCCAGAAATCTGAGAAATCGACTTTTTGGCTAAAATGGAAATGAAAATTTTGGCAGATTTTTTAGAATAATCCGGATAATTTAACTTTAAGCAATTCAATGTGAATATTAAAAGATTCTTTTTTCAATTTCAATAGGCGCTAAGATATCAGTATTATCAGAAAAATAGTTCCAACTATTTTGATTATATTGCGAAGTTATATTGATAAAATGGGCAAAGTGTCTTAATCCTTAATGCAACGAACAGAAAAGCCAGCCGACTTATTAAAGACATCTTTGAAAATAGCACTGCTGCTTTCTTCGGTTCCTAAATACCGGGTCCAGGCGTCATCAGGATTGCCCTTTGAAGCACTCCACCAGAACCCTTGTTGATTAATACTGTAGGATATCCCATAAATGTAACGGTACCCACCCGGAAGGGCTGAAAAATCAGTTTCGTTTGTGACTCCTTCGTTTGGAGTAAACCAATGAGCTGTACCTGTCTCTTTTAACTTACCTCCTGCTACGCTTTCTCCTCCTAAAAAATCTGTTAATTCTGTCCATTCTGCATCACTTGGTAAATGCCATCCTGTGGGGCATACTCCTTGTACACCACTTGGGTTGGATGTACTACTTGCTTCTGAGTTCATGGCTGCAGGCCAGTTATATAAAACTCCGTAGGTCTGGTAATTGCGGGTTAATTTGGCTTCGCTTACATTGGTACCCTGGTAGTCAAAAACGTAATAATAGGTTTTCGTTTCTGATCCTTTTGCAGAAGGGCTTACAGAGGGAAGATAAGCCAGATTTTCCGCCATCCAAGTTTGATCACCGATTTTTACTGAGTTATAGATGTTGCCGTCACGAGAATCTATTAGTGTACCATTTCCACATAAATGTGCAATTAATGCAACATCGCCAACTGAAAAAGCCTTTCGTTGTGCTTTATAAGTAGATCCATCTAATTTAGTAATAATTGGTTTTTTACTATCAATTGCAAAACCTCCTCCCGGAGGATATATCATAATTGAATTAAAGTCAAACTCCTCATAATCAAAAGCAGCGGAATTCTTATAATAATTATGTTTTGCACTTTCAATTATATTATCAAAATCAATTATTATAAAATCGTCTCTATCATTTCTGGAATGTTCGTGAATCAATCCAATAGCATGCCCGATTTCATGAACTACATTCCCAGTTTTAGCCCAATCAGCAATTTTTATTAATTGTTTACCACCTATCATACCTAAATATGAGCTACAACCATTTTCATCCCAAATAAATTCAATATAATTCTCTTGGTCGCTTCTTTCTTCAAATTTAAGAAGTGTTTTTACTCCCAAATGTTCGATTGCATCGGTTATTCTACCCTTTTCGGAGAGTCCGCTATTAATTTGATAATATACTGTATTATTAGGCCATCTTTTTGATATTGATTTTAAAGCGGCTCCTTTCAAATTATTGTCTATACCCAACTGTTCATATGTTAATACAATATCTCCTTGATAAATGAATTCACCATTTATTTTCTCACATATTAGGCTATGACCATTTAATTGAAATTCAACAACTTCTCCAGTGGTATTTGGATATGCTGATTCAACAACAAAATCTAATTCAAGATTTTCATCAATATTTGACTCCTTTTCTTTTTCGCAACCTATCAGGATTAAAGCAAAAAAGCTTAAAAATAAGAGAGATTTGGTTATTATTTTCATTGTAGTAGGATTTGTTATATGAAGATAACTAAAATACTTAATGCAATCACCATCTTCAGAAAAAGGCAGTGGGTAATGTTATCCCAACTATTTTGATTTAATTGAAAAGTTAATTTGATTACTCAACCGATTTCAATAAACCCATCACTTCCTCATAGACGGCTCTGTAGAATTGACGACTTACAATATGTATTTCACCTAATGTATTACCGTTAATATAGATATTTACAGAACCTATTTCACTATTCGGAAATACTAAACAAATCTGATTGACATTTATTGAAATACTTGATGTATTAATCACAACACTATTTTTTTCCATCCTACAGCGAATATCTCCTTTAATAATTAAATAGTCTCCAACGATCTCCATCGTAGTTGCATTAAGCTGACTTAAATCCTTTGGTTCAATGTTTGAACTAACAACTGTAGCAAACAATACTAAGGCTAAAATTAAAAAGTATTTTCTTTTCATAGTTTCCAGTTTTATTTATTAGCACCTTAAAAACCTGTTAAAAAGGGTTCCGTAAAGTCCCTTAGTATTTTTTTATCGTGATGATTATAAAAAATAGGAGTAAGGCCGTGGGGATCCCTCCCCAAAATAGGTTTTCAAGGAATTTTTTCATTTTAGCATTATTTGATAGGAATATGAATACCAACCCCGTTCTCATTCAGTAAAATCCCTGCCTTTCCAATATTTCTAATGCCGACTATTTGAAGAACGAGTCCCGTTAAAGCGGTTGCTCCTGCCACGTATAATATGGGTTGTGTATCAATATATCCATTGTTAGTCTCTATTGTTGAATTCTTCATTGCAACAATAACCATTATTCCTGATGCCATTTGTAATCCTACTCCTGTTAGGATTTGATTGCTTCCTTTGAGTAAATAAGTACCAGGAGAAGATGGTGGTAGAAGTTTGCTTTTAGGTATTGTTCTGTAAGGGGTGTAATTATTTTTATCACACCAAGGCTCGTAGTCCAGAACTTCCTTTGAAGCGCGCTCCATTCTTGCAACATAACGGGAATATTCTTCTGCGTATCTTTTAGCCCCGACTTCTTGAGCGTTCATTGAGAACGTTAGCGATAGCAGAAATACTGCCATTAAAATTGTTGTTTTCATTTCTTTTTTTTCAATTAAGCCAAATCAACAGATCCCCTACTAATACTGTCGAAATCATTTCCTTTTCAAAAATCCTATTATTAAGATCTTACCTAATGGTCATGGCTTTCTCTTTTTAAATTCTATTATTTCTTCATTAAAGATAATCAAAATCAGAAACTTTAACGAACTGAAATAGAAAAACTAAATTCTCCTTTGATAAATTCATTACAAACAGCATATTCAAGTGTTTTACACTTCCTCCATGTGATGTGCGAATAATCAATTGAAGGATTCAAGCTCAGATCCTGACCAGAGTTAATCTGGGTGCTTCTGGGAAAGTTTTATCAAATGATTAATTAAAGGGCTTCTTCAAAGACGATCTCCTATTTAAGACCTTTTAAATGGATTCCAGCAATCTAAATGACTTGTAGGGAAAAGTAAATTCTTAAACAGGGGTCAATATCTTAGAAAAAAATCTGGCCCAGAAAAATTGACCATTTTCGGTAAAAAGTGAATATAATTCTCAGGTGCCATCAGATTAATAAATAGGGGAAAGCCCACACTGTCAATTTTTTGCATTTTTATTCCTATTCACCTTTCTATTTGCTACATTTATAATCTTTTCTTCAATACACTTTTCATAAATGGCAAAAAAAACCAAAAACGGGACAGAGGAACCGTTGGAAAAACAACTCTGGAAAACAGCCGATAAACTGCGTAAAAACATAGATGCTGCAGAATATAAACATGTTGTACTGGGATTGATTTTCTTAAAATATATCTCCGATGCGTTCGAAGAATTATATGCCCATTTGAAAGCTGAAGAATCCCAAGGAGCCGATCCGGAAGACAAGGACGAATACAAAGCCGAGAATGTTTTCTTTGTTCCTCAAGTAGCCAGATGGAAACACCTGCTATCAAACGCTAAACAACCCGACATCGGAAAAATTGTGGACGATGCCATGGATGCCATTGAAAAGGAGAACACTTCATTAAAAGGTGTTCTTCCGAAGGTGTATGCCCGTCAAAACCTTGACCCGACCAGCTTAGGAGAGCTGATAGATTTGGTTGGGAATATTGCTCTCGGTGACACCAAATCACGCAGTGCAGATGTACTCGGACATGTATTTGAATACTTCCTTGGTGAATTTGCTCTTGCTGAAGGCAAGAAGGGAGGACAGTTCTATACGCCCAGAAGTGTTGTTGAACTTTTGGTTGAAATGCTGGAACCTTATAAGGGAAGAGTATTCGACCCTTGCTGTGGTTCTGGCGGAATGTTTGTGCAGTCAGAGAAGTTTGTTCTTCAACACCGTGGAAGAATAAATGATATCTCCATCTACGGACAGGAAAGTAACCAGACCACATGGCGATTGTGTAAAATGAACCTTGCAATTCGCGGTATTGACAGTTCGCAGGTAAAATGGAACAACGAGGGTTCCTTCCTTAACAACGCTCACAAAGATCTGAAAGCCGATTTTATTATTGCTAATCCACCCTTTAATGTCAGTGACTGGGGAGGTGACCTGATGCGAAAAGACGGACGATGGCAGTATGGCGTACCACCAGTCGGTAACGCTAACTACGCATGGATACAACATTTTCTTTACCACCTGGCACCGAATGGACAGGCTGGTTTTGTATTGGCCAAAGGCTCGCTAACGACCAAAACATCAGGTGAAGGAGATATTCGTAAAGCATTGGTTGAAAACAACCTGATTGATTGTATTGTAAACCTGCCTGCAAAACTTTTCTTGAATACACAGATTCCCGCTTCGCTTTGGTTTATGAACCGTAACCGAACAAACGGTAAATTCCGTGACCGCAGCAACGAAATCCTGTTTATTGATGCCCGCAATCTTGGACATTTGATTAACCGGCGGACAAGGGAACTATCACAGGAAGATATCAGGCAAATTGCAGATACCTACCACAACTGGCGAAACACTGAAGGTAACTATGGGGATATTGCAGGATTCTGTTCATCCACACCCATATCGAAAGTAAAAGACCTTGATTATGTGCTTACCCCTGGGCGATATGTTGGTTTACCCGATGACGAGTACGATTTTGATTTTAACGAGCGTTTCACATCCCTGAAAGCTGAGTTGGAGGAACAGATAAAAGAGGAAGCACAACTAAATGATATTATTTCCGAAAACCTCGCAAAGATCAGGATAAATGAGTGAATGGATCGAATTTACGATTGAAGATTTTGCGGAAATCTGCAATAATAGAAGAATTCCATTAAGTTCTATGGAACGAAACAAGAGAAAAGGGCAATTCCCTTATTATGGTGCTTCTGGAATTATTGATTCAGTTGATGATTATATTTTTGAAGGTGAACATGTTTTAGTTTCTGAAGATGGAGAAAATCTTAGGTCAAGAAAGACACCAATTGCATTCTTAGCGAATGGAAAATTTTGGGTTAATAACCATGCGCATATTCTAAAAGGCAAAAAGAATTTTTATAACAAATTGATAGTATACTATTTAGAGAACCTGGATTTAAATCCATTTATAACTGGGGCTGTTCAACCAAAATTAAATAAAGCATCTTTATTATCTATTCCATTTTATTTGCCCCAGGGTGAAAATGAACAAAAATCCATCGCCTCCATCCTCTCCAGTCTCGACGATAAAATAGACCTGCTCCACCGCCAAAATTCCACGCTTGAGAAAATGGCGGAAACACTGTTTAGGCAGTGGTTTGAAAATAAAAATAACGATGAAACAATTGCTCAACTTATCTATATCCAAAACGGATACGCATTTAAAAGCAAAGATTTTAGAGAAAATGGAACAAATGGTGTTATAAAAATCAAAAATATTTCTGGAGGAATTATTGATATTGAAAAGACGGATTTTATAGAACACAAAGTTGCAGAATCAATTCAGGACAGGTTTTCACTAGCGACAGGTGATATATTAATCGCAATGACTGGAGCCGAAATAGGTAAATTAGGTATCATTCCAAAAACCGAAAAGAATCTCTGGTTAAATCAGCGAGTTGGATCATTAAAAGAAAAATTTAAAGGGGCCAAATTCCTAGCTTACTTGCAATTAAAATCAGAATTTGGTCAGGATTATATTGATAATGCGGCTACTGGTAGTGCACAGCCAAATATAAGTGGAACAGGGATTGAAAATTGCGGATTTCCAAAACTATCAGAAGAACTTATAATTGAGTACTCCAATAAGATTGGAGAATTATATGAAAAAGTAATTTCCAATTTAGGACAAATAAGAACCTTGGTAAAATTAAGAGATACCCTTCTGCCGAAGCTAATGAGTGGGGAAGTTATAGTTACATGAACTCATTTTATTATGTGGATACAGAAAATATGCATTAAGAATTATAGATTATTTGGCACAAGTGAAAATTTTGAGCTGAATAATCTAAATATCCCAAATCAAAATGATGAAGGAAGTGGTCTAACCGTTTTTGTTGGTGAGAACGGGAGCGGAAAGACTTCACTTCTTGAAGCCATCTCCCTTCCCCTGCTTTCTTATAAAAGTGATGGGTTTTCAATTACAGATTTTAATAATCCCAACGAAAAAGTATTGATTGAGGTACTAGCTGAAAAAGATTTCGATTTTGACGGGACAATGCCAAATGCTCATTATAAAGGAAAAGGTTTTTCATTCGAAGCAGGGCTACGGACGCGTGAAAACAAAGCATTTTTATCATCGGTTGTAGTGCATGACCAGAAATTTATTAAAGCTGATGGACAAGATAAGCCAAAAGAAAATTCTCCGGATTTACGAGTGAGTGTTAACAATCCATTTAAAGGCACTCGATTTAGTGAAAACGACATTTTATTTTTGGATAAAAATAGAATTTACCAGATACGAAAGGGATCCTATAATACCACACGATTTGACAGACTAATGGAGGATTTTGACTTCCAATATGTTAAGAATGTTGGTTCGGTTGAAAATCTTCATGCATTATTGGATGAAAAAGTTAAAAAGCACATTGAGCATAAATTTCTGGAAAAAGCAGTTAGTAAATTTAGAGAAATCAGCAACATTGGAATAACACTCAACCTTTTCAAGAATTGGAATCCTTTTGAAAATGGTTTCTTTGGCGAGAAGTTAGAAAATCAACTGCAAATAAGTATTGGTCAGTTAGGATCTGGATTTGAGATGATTTTTACCTTCTTATATTCATTTTATCTTTCAGAACAGAGCGGCAAAGACCTTATTGCATTGGTTGATGAACCTGAACTGCATTTACACCCAACCATTCAGAATGAATTTGTGAGGTTTCTACTTGAAGCTTCAAAAAAATCTCAAATTTTCTTAACAACACATTCACCGCTTTTAATTAAGCAGCTTTTGAAAAATGATAAAGTTAGAGTGCTGATTCTCCAAAAATCTGAAGATAAACCTAAAACAATAGAAATTGAGCAACGGGTACTTCCTTATGTTTCAGCTAATGAAATTAACTTTTTGGCTTTTGATTTGCCAACGGAAGAATACCACAATGAACTCTATGGATACTTGCAGGAAACAAGTGAGAAATTTACTGAGAAGGATTTAGAAGATTATTTGGTTCAAAACGGCGTCTCAAAAACAAAAAAATGGCAAAGAGAAAGAGATGGAACTTTCAGTGGCAACGAATATGAGGTTACCATTCACACTTTTATTCGGAATAAAATTCATCATCCTGAAAATAAAACAATGCGAAACGCACTATATACTGTTCAAGAGATTAAGAAATCTATTGACGATATGAGGATTCTAATATGACCAAAATCACTGAAAATACAATTGAAGGATTCTCCATTAATCTACTGGAAGGTTTAGGCTATGAATATGTTTATGCTCCAAACATAGCCCCCGACGGAGAAACCCCGGAACGGGAAACTTATGAGCAGGTTTTGTTATTGAACCGTTTACAGAATGCTGTTAAACGCATTAACAAATCCATTCCAACCGATGCACAAACAGAAGCCATTAAGGAAATCCAGCGTATAGCTTCACCCGAATTATTAGCCAACAACGAATCGTTTCACCGCTTGCTAACCGAAGGAATCCCTGTCTCAAAACGAGTTGATGGTCACGATCGTGGCGACCGGGTCTGGCTTATCGACTTTAATAATCCATACAATAACGATTTTGTAGTTGCCAACCAGTTTACCGTGGTTGAAAACAACAATAACAAGCGACCCGATGTAATCCTGTTTGTTAATGGTATTCCTTTAGTGGTTATCGAACTGAAGAATGCAGCCGATGAGAATGCCACGATCCATTCAGCATTCAGACAGATTGAAACCTATAAAAGCATCATCCCCAGCCTTTTTACATATAATGGTTTAGTTGTTATATCCGATGGTTTGGAAGCCAGAGCTGGTTCTATTTCGGCAGGGTTCAGCCGGTTTATGACATGGAAATCCGCTGATGGAAAGGCTGAGGCATCCCCTCTTGTCAGCCAGTTGGAAATACTTATTCTGGGTATGCTCAATAAGGAAACTCTCCTCGACCTGATTCGTCATTTCATCGTTTTTGAAAAAATGAAGCGGGAGGATCCCGAAACCAATATCATTACCATAACAACGGTCAAAAAACTGGCTGCCTATCACCAGTACTATGCTGTGAACCGGGCAGTTGAATCAACACTTAGAGCATCAGGATTCACCGTTGAAAAGGAAACACCACAGAGTGTTTTAATGGAATCACCCGAAAGTTATGGTCTACCCGGGGTGAAGAAACAACCTGTGGGAGATCGAAAAGGCGGTGTGGTCTGGCATACACAGGGTAGTGGGAAATCCCTTTCAATGGTCTTCTATACGGGGAAAATAGTGCTGGCTATGGATAATCCGACCATTGTAGTCATTACCGACCGCAATGATTTGGATGACCAACTGTTTGATACATTCGCTGCCTCAAAACAATTGTTGCGACAGGAACCTGTTCAGGCAGAAGACCGCAATCAAATAAAAGAGCTGTTGAGAACTGGTTCAGGAGGTGTGGTTTTTACCACTATCCATAAGTTCCAACCAGAAGAAGGGAACATATATGAATTACTTTCCGACCGAAAAAACATTGTAGTTATAGCCGATGAAGCTCATAGGACACAATACGGATTCAGAGCCAAGACCATTGACGATAAAAACAAAACTGGAGATGTAATAGGTAAAAAAATTGTTTACGGATTTGCTAAATATCTGCGTGATGCCCTGCCAAATGCTACCTATTTGGGTTTTACCGGCACCCCGATTGAGAACACCGATGTTAATACTCCAGCTGTTTTCGGTAACTATGTAGACATTTACGACATTGCTCAAGCCGTTGAAGATGGAGCAACGGTGAAAATATACTATGAAAGTCGTTTGGCCAAAGTAAACCTGAGTGAAGAGGGGAAAGCCCTGGTTGATGAGCTTGATGAAGAACTCGATCAGGAAGATCTGACCAATGCCCAAAAAGCCAAATCAAAGTGGACACAATTAGAGGCACTGGTAGGTAGTGAAAACCGGATAGCTCAGGTCGCTGAAGATATTATTGAGCATTTCGAACAACGCCAGTTGGTTTTTGAAGGGAAAGGAATGATAGTGGCCATGAGCCGCAGAATAGCGGCAGACTTGTATGAAGCCATCATAAAAATAAAACCAGAATGGCAATCAGATGAGCTTAACAAAGGTGTTATTAAAGTAGTAATGACCTCTTCATCTTCAGACGGCCCAAAAATTTCGAAACACCATACAACAAAAGAACAACGAAGAACCCTGGCCGATAGAATGAAGAATCCCGATGATGAGTTAAAACTTGTAATTGTCCGTGATATGTGGCTTACGGGATTTGATGCACCGAGTATGCATACCCTGTACATTGATAAACCAATGAAAGGTCATAACCTCATGCAGGCCATTGCAAGAGTTAACCGGGTTTACCTTGATAAGCCGGGAGGTTTGGTTGTCGATTATCTTGGTATTGCAGCTGATTTGAAAAAAGCACTCTCTTTCTATTCCGATGCTGGTGGAAAGGGGGATCCGACAATCCTTCAGGAACAAGCCGTACAATTGATGCTTGAAAAACTTGAGGTGGTTTCCAACATGTTTCACGGTTTTGCATATGAGGAATATTTCGAGGCTGCAACATCGAAAAAACTATCAATGATCCTTTCCGCCGAGGAACATATATTAGGACTGGAGGATGGAAAGAAACGATACATCAATGAGGTAACTGCTTTATCCAAAGCCTTTGCAATAGCTATTCCTCATGATCAGGCGATGGATGCAAAGGAGGAGATCTCGTTTTTTCAGGCGGTGAAAGCCCGACTTGCAAAATTTGATGGAACAGGTGCAGGCCGAACAGATGAAGAGATTGAAACAACCATACGGCAGGTCATTGACAAAGCCCTGGTTACGGAAAAGGTTATTGATGTCTTTGATGCAGCAGGTTTGAAGAAACCTGACATTTCAATACTTTCGGAAGAATTCCTTCTTGAACTGAAAGGGATGGAGCACAAGAATGTTGCTCTCGAAGTTTTGAAGAAACTACTGAATGATGAAATTAAATCGAGGGCCAAAAAGAACCTTGTAAAAAGTAAATCCTTAATGGAGATGTTGGAAAACGCCATTATGAAATACCATAATAAAATATTGACTGCTGCCGAGGTAATTGAAGAATTGATAAACCTGAGCAAGGATATTGTAGAGATGGATGCAGAGGCTAAATCAATGGATTTAACTGACTTTGAGTACGCCTTCTATACGGCCGTTGCAAACAATGAAAGTGCCCGGGAACTAATGCAACAGGATACATTAAGGGAACTAGCCGTTGTTTTAACCGATACTATTAGAAAGAATGCCTCAATTGACTGGCAGATAAAAGAAAGTGTCCGGGCCAAACTCAAAGTAGCGGTAAAACGACTTCTTAGGAAATATGGGTATCCACCTGATATGCAGATGCTGGCGACTGAAACGGTTTTGAAGCAGGCGGAATTGATTGCGAATGAGCTTACAAATTAACTCCCCAATTGTCCTGCTATTTCATTTATTGAGATAGGATACTCAACCGTAGTAACTTTTTTAGAGATATTCGAAATACAGGAAGTAGGCACAGCATACTATAAAATATTATAAGCATTAAGATGTTAAAAACCAGTTAGATGTATTTAGAATGGATATAAATAATGCAACACTTTATATTTTAGCTGTATAAAGGTTGACATTTGAACTTTGTTTCTTTAATTTTGTTTAAAGAATATAATAAGACATTAAAGATAAGACGACCTGTTATGTTCCGCTTGAATGTAGCGGGCCGCAAAAAACCCCCGGTTTTAACCGGGGTTTTTTATTTCCGAACAATACCGAAATCATCATTCTTACATGCTTCTTTTAGCAAAATTGGCTCGACATTGTCAAAATATTGTTCTAGTCTGTACTTACGCAAACTTCCTTTTACAATTTCTCTTCTATATAACAGATGAGCTAATACATCTACTGTTTGAATGAAGTATGAATCTTTAGAATTTCTTTCAAATAAATCTTCAAGAACATTGTCTGTGGGGTGATTTATAGCCTCGCCTTGCTCTCTTCGAAGAATAGGATTATAAACCCTCATCTTCCTTAGTAGTCGAATTATTTTCTTGCTTTCTGTATCATCTGCGATAATTATTCCTTTATCATTAACGCTCATTTTAAGAAAATTGTCAAATCGTTGAATTAACCGATTCCATGCAATTTCTTGGACATCTTGTTTACCAGTAAAATTAGCTTTATCAAAGAATACAGATATAACCCTAGCCTTGTCAAAGATTACGGGGATTTGTTCGCTGTACAATTCAAGTATTTTTATTCTGTCTGTCTTTCTTATTTTTTTGTATTCTTCAAGCTTATTTATTCTTATCAATTCAGACGCATGAATCTCAGTTCTCTGATTCAGGCCATATGATTCTTTTAGTGATTTTCTAAAAGCCTTTAATCGTCCAAGATATTTCTGCCAATCATCCTGGGGTACGATTAGTCCATTTAATAAAAAATGTTTTGATGAATAAGTGTTAAGACCTGGGTCTCCACTTTCATCAACATACATAATATGCATTGTAAATCTAATTTATGAAGTCGAATCCACTAGTAGAATCAAATATAAAACAAACTAACGGCATTATGTATTGAAATTAATATTTTATTTCAGCAAGTCACAACAACTTCTATTGAATTCTTAAATATCTTGGAAAGAATTCTGAAACCAAGGTCAAATGCGGAACACTAAATTAGTATCTCTTTCCCCGAATTGGTAATGATTGAATCAACTCTCCAAATCAATTCTAAATCCCTCAAAAATAGTTCGTAAAATCGTCCGGTTGGGGGCACGGAACCGGTAGAAATTGATTTTATCTATTTCATCTTTTTATTTTCTGTACTCAGAACTCACTATAAACATCTAAACAAGTTGCTACTTTTTTCATCAGGTTCCCTACATTTAGCATCAATAAAGGAACACAGGGTTTGATAATGTCCTTTTATTTCGTTATATTTTATAAAAAAGATATAAAATATGATAACAGGATTTACGATGACAATCACCCCGGATGAGTTTAAACAAATTGTAAGAGAAGCTATACTTGAAACAATGACTGTGAAAAATAATGCTCCGGTAGAAATGAACTTTTACACACGCCATGAGACCTGTGAGATACTCCACATCAGTCTTTCAACGCTGGACACCTATGTTAAAAAAGGAGCAATCAAATGTTCTCATGTTGGAAAGCGTGTTTTATTTAGTCAGGATGATATTGATATTGCTCTGGCCAAAAACAGAAATAACTAAACCCTATGAAAACCTTTTGTAAATCGGTATATTCAATAAAATTTCAGAAAATACGCCAACTGTACGCCAAAAGGGGTAAAACAAAAAACCGAACTCCTTTATTATTAGGCAGTTCGGTTTTTATGTGGAGGTCGGTGGCGGATTCGAACCGCCGTAACTGGTTTTGCAGACCAGCGCCTAGCCACTCGGCAAACCGACCATGCTTCTCCTCCGAAGCTTTATGCGTAGGAGGTTTTTTTTTAAGAACTTCCTTTTTCATAAGCAGAAGCTTAACGCGCAGGAAGTTTTCTTATTCTTACCGGGCGGCAAATATAACACTTTTATGTTTTTTTACCTACCAAATTTAAATCTTTGTTTATTTCAATATATAATGTAAATATACATCATGTAAATATACATCATGCAAAGATACATCGTGTAATGTTGGGACGATTAAAAAAGCACTCATGAAAAAAGAAATCATTAATTTCTCAGGAAAAAAGCCTGTATTTGAAGATCCCTTGTTTGCATATTGGTTTGAAAACCATTATTGCCGGAATTGAACAGTCCCTACGGCACAATTTTCACCATCTTACTCTCAATCATATCCTGAAGCTGATCCAGCAGTCCTTGTTCGTGTCTGTCAATGTGTCCGTCTTCGGTGGCAATATGAAGTATCATATCCATTTCTGAACGTGTTATCTTGTGATCTTCAATTGCTTTATCTATCATTTCCCTTAATTTGTGGGCGCTTTTGCTGTAGTCCATAATCTTTATTTTTAAGGCTGTAAAAATAGTGATTATGTTTGAATTTTAAAGACTCCCGGAATATTCCCGACTATTTTAACCCAATTTTCTATCTATGAATGCATTCCGGGAGTCTCCTTATATGATCCGCTAATATTCAATTTCATTGTTGGCCGGTAAAAATATGAAATTGCTTCGCTTCGCTCATCAGGATTCAATATAATAATTATTACTTCTGATTTAATTAACTATAAGTCTTAACCTGCTGTTTTTATTTCTGTCATTTATATTTATCAAATAAACTCCTGAACTCAGATTATCCAGTGTAATCTCGTGCTGACCGCTTTCTGTCTGGGTGAATTCTTCTTCCAGAACCATTCGCCCCGAGAGTTCATAAATCTTTATCCGATAGTCTCCATTTTCAGGAAGATAAATCCATACTTTGTCTTCTGCAGGATTAGGGTAAATACTGATAGTATTATCATCCACATTTTCTTCCATTCCTGTCAACACAAGATAGGCTTCTGCCGTAAAGTAGGAGGCAGCATAGGACTGATCTATTGCCTGAACACTCCAGTAGTATTCCCCGGGCTCAAGATTTGTTAACTTCATACTTGTATGGTGACCGGCATTACCATACTGAGGAGTTTTCAAAAACTGACCTTCTGACATTGGCGAGATAATATCAGTTCCCTTCGATGTGCTCCCAAATCTCACATTATAATTCAGACTGTTCGATGGGCTTATGTCATCGGTGGCTGCAGCCCAGCTTAATGTAAGGAAGTTTCCATCTTTGCTGGTGCTGAGATTATCTGTCATTACCGGAGGATTGTTGACAGTTTGGTTGTCGTTACGGTAAATATGGGTCTCACCTCCTGTTCCTCTAATTCCCTGAATTGCCAGGTCGAGATCACCATCATTGTCGTAGTCGCCCCAATCGAGACTGCTCCTGCCAAGATCCTTCAATGAGAAATTGACTTCCTCAAAGATTCCTTCATTATTTTTCAGAATGAAGGTGTGAACCTCCAGACCTGTGCTATTACCGGTTACCGATAGATCTAAATCGCCATCATTTTCAACATCCACCCAGGCCAGCTCGCCACTGTGCATGCCCCGGTAGCTGCCGTAAAGGCTGAATCCATCCTGATAATCGAGGTCAAACTGGTTTAAGTATATTTGAAGGTATCGATTTGTTCCATCGGTCCCCATAATGGCCAGATCCAGATCGCCGTCCTTGTCTATGTCGGCGAAATCGGCTGAAGCATTATACATAGTTGGAATAATGGTGGCATATTCAGTGTAGGCATCGGGTCCCGAAATATAAACTTTGCATGGGTTTATACCCGAACCACACATAAATACATCATGTTCGCCATCGTTGTCGAGATCCACCAACAAGGCCACTCCGTTTGAGGTGCCGGGAAGTTCTGTGTTCACAGGAGCAAAACCGGTACCGGCATTCATTTGGATGCGTGTAAAATTCCCATTATCACCGCTACCTGAAAGCAGGATGTCTGTTATTCCGTCGTGATTTACATCGGCCGGTGAAACAGACGAGGAAGTTACATTTTCCAGTCCGGAATTTTCAACATGGTAAAAGTTACCTCCAATATTCTCGTAAAGTAAACTTCTCTTTTCGAGTTCGTTTTCATCCAAACGGCCTGTGATAATTATGTCGAGATCGTTATCGTTGTCAAAATCGACCCAGGCAGCTGAGTTGGCAGTTCCGGCTGAGAGTCCGGTCAATGCTATTCCCGAATTTTCAAATCCATCACCTGTGTTGGTAATTATCCTGGTTTCGAAATTTGAAAAACTGCCTGTCCATCCGGTTTGAAGCAGATCGAGATCTCCATCGTTGTCGTAATCTCCCCAGCGAATGCTTCCATGTGAAAGTCCGCTTAAATTGGTTTCAACATCGTAAAAGTCTTCCATAACCAGATAAATACTGATGAATACGCTGGCTGTATCTCTGCCTCCATTTCCATCGGTAATAATATAGACAATTGTGTCTGTCGCGCCTGCCACACCTGCCGGATCATAAATCAGAGATTTGCTGCTTGCGCTTATTGAGGCACTGGCTGTTCCGGTATAAATAATATTTTCGATAAGGATATCATCGCCATCTTCGTCGTAGTCGTTAGTAAGGACATCGATAATTAAGGGAATAGCTGTAATAACAGTATCGTTAAGCGCAACAGGGGGGTTGTTTTCAGTAATATAAAACTTTACCAGGAAGGTATCGGCAGCAGATGCGTTTTGTGGATCTTTCGCAGTAACAATAATTTTGGAAGTACCATAGGAACCTTCGCTCACTGTTAGTTTTAGAATTTTATTCTGAATACCCGCGAGTACCCATCCCTCCGATGAGCTTACCGAATAGCTCAATACATCTGCGGGATCGGGATCGAGAAATACCGTATCGAGAAAAGCAATTTCATGTGATCCGGAGTTCCATTCAAATTCCTGATCGGGAATGGCTTTGTCGACATAAGGTGACTGATTTACGATTACACCAAATTCATCGGCTCCAATATCAGGACTTAGGATATCGCGATTCTGACCATCAATATCAATAGTAATACCGGCAACCGGAGTACCAGCTCCATCGAGAAGAGGAGAGTTGGTATGCAGATCGATCTCTGAAACAAATCCCGGGAATGCCATTAAAGATTGAAGATTGCTTCCGCTGGCTGTCTGAATAGCTGCCAGATTCGCGCATACACCATTCCAATAGGCCAGATTTATCGCGGGGGAATAGAAACAGTTGTAATTGGCTGAAGAAAAAGTGGTGTTATTGGTATAAAAACTATAGGCATTGCTGTTGTTATAAAATATATTATTTTTCAGGTTAATGTATTGTGAATTCTGAATATTCCCGGGAACATGGTCGTTATTTTGTGAGACCATCGAAACAGAGTTGTAGTATAGATTGAGGTGATTACAGGAATATATCCGGAGGGCATTTTTATTTGGACTGCTGTAATCGCTCATCAAAAAATTATTAATAATCTTTCCATACACAAAATCTTCAAAGCCTATACTGCTAAGATCGAGACTTCCGCCACGTTTTGAGTAGATGTAATTTTGTTCTATTTCGAGAGCTGAATTTATGTAGTTCAGGTTTAATCCATAGGTATTGCTTAACATCCGGTTTGAATGGATAAATACGGCCGGGATATTACGTATATAAATATTCTGATAGCTGTTTTCAAGATAATTATCCCTGAAAAGAAATTCACCAGGAGCTGCCAGATAATATGTAAGGTTGTATTGGATTGCAGTACTTCCATGAAGCAAGCTGTCATTTTCAATTAATTGGTAATGAAAATTGAGATAGTCAGTATCTATGATGATAGCATCATAGTTTGCATCATTCTGCACAGTTCCTATTAAGCTGCAATCTTGAATGTACAGACTATCAACCATACCTGTCAACTTAAGAATTCGGGCATATTTAGAATCCATGGCATGCATGCTCAGGTCTTTCAATTGTACAAAGGAAGCCCCGATTAAGGACAGAATATAGTTGTCGTCTGCATTTTCAGCATTATACCATAAATGAATGTCGTTCGAATTATTAGTGGACGATTCAATGATAAGGGGACTTTTTGAGCTGGCACCTGTTACCGGATATATTTTGCACTGTTCATTATAATATCCGGGAAGAAACTGAAGTCTTAAGGTATCGTCAATTCCCCTGATGTTTATCTCAGTCATAGCTGCATTCAAGCTGCTATAATCGGCTCCGGCTCCAATAGTAAATACACCATGCATGGCAGGTTTTGTATTGGGATCTGAATCAAATTCAAAAGCGCCAATATCCGGATGCTCTGCATTTCTGTCGTTTCCATCAATATCCTTGAGAACGAAATCTATAGGAGTACCGGCATTGTCGAGCCAGGCTGAATTAGGAACTGGATTTGCTTCTGAAAGAAAATTGGGAAAAGCAAAAACAGAATGTTCATTTTTTCCGCTTATGTTTTTAAGGCTTCGAAAATCTTCGCAGTTTTCGCCCCAATAAGCAAAATTTGTAGATGGAGTATAAAAATTATTGTAATCACAGTTTTTTATCTGATCGGCACCCAAAGAATATAGGGCATAACCCGAATGTAAGCTTACAAAGTTGTTATTTACCAAATTAATAGTCTGGCTTGAACAATAATTTAAATTAATCACTTTTGGAAGTGCAAGGTAATTGTTTTTGGTTACAAGACAGGTATTGTGATAGAGATTCAGGTATGAGCAGTTATTTATATCCAGGGCAATAGTCCCGGCTTCGCTGAGTGAAATGGAATTATTATAAATGTTTATTTCATAATTGGGAACAGATTTCAAATTTGAAAAATAAAAACCGGTATTACTGATACTTTCCAGTTTATTGGAATGAATGCTAATATTTGAACTTGAATTGGTCAGCTTCAGACCAATCAGTGAGCGAGTGATACTGTTTCCGGCAATCGTGGTATAATCATTTTTTAAAAGGTTTATGGCGCAATATGCCAGATTGTCGAAAGTATTATTGTAAATATTGCTTCTTAAATTGTAATCTGTCGTACAATTTAAATATATTCCGAATGACCCATCTGAAAAACTGTTATTAAAGATAAGGAGATCCTGGATTGCAACACCTTCACCCATAATAAGAGCATTTCGTGCTACTGCATTTGTATTTGGGGTTCCTACCAACCGGCAACCTTCTATAGTTAAATTGAAGGCGTAATTTTCGATGGTGATGGGATTTCCATAGGTCGGATCGAGTGCAACAAAGCTCATGTTTCTGATGCTGAGGAAACTGTTGTCTTTTATCTTTAATACAAAATTATCATCATTTCCTGTGGCATCGAATTGAATGACAACATCGGCTGCATTTCCTGTTAGCGATTGAAATGTGACGGTATTTGTTTCAGATGCATTCGGTATATAGGGAATGGTGAATTGTTCAGTATAGGTTCCCGAAATAACATTGAAAACAGTAGGACCGCTGACATAACTGGATGCAAGGGCTTCGAGAGCTTCTGTAAATGTGGCATAATTCTGTGATTCGCCGATAGTGTAGGTTCCCGAAAACTGGCAAAATACAAAAGAAGAATACAGACTCATAAGTATGATTACCAGTATTTTCTTTTGGGTTTTTAGATGTAAAGCTTCTGGTTTCATGGTAAATAATTTTAGTTTTTATTCACGAATACTTTAATAGAACTGACAGGTTTTTCATTCAGTTGAAGTTTAAGAAAATAGATTCCGTTCGCCAGGTCATAGAAATCCGCATCCATATAGGCAATATGAGGCTCACCTTCATGATCCAGCGCCAGGGCACAATAGACACCCATATCGATACCTGTACTGTCGATCACTTCCCGGTTCCAGACCTGAGCCAGACTAGCAGAGCCTGATAGATACAGGGATAAAGAAATAATGAGAAAGTGTATTGAATTCTTTATGATAGCTCTCATAATAATTTTCATTTTATAGATATTTTTTTTAGGGACTTGTCTGAAATATGTTTCTTTAAAACCACCCGCAATCCCGAAAAACCCCAATGAGAACAAATTTCAGGATTCCGGATGGTCAAAACCCGACGGCTAATCTGTCAGGTTTTATTTACTGTGTTCTAAAATCTTCACTATATTTTCATTACCATTTTCCTTTGCCAGGCTTAAAGCCGTTTTACCATTTTTAGCTACTATATCTGTTCTGGATCCCGATTCTACCAGAAATTTAACGACATCTTCTTCATCATATAAGATCGCCCAAAAAAGTGGGGTATAGCCAGAATAGGATCCAAAAGTGTTTTGTTCATCCCGGTCGGCTCCTTTGGATATCAGGTATTTTGCAAAATCGGTATCTACCTTATCTGACATAATCCCCAGAATACATTGGGTATAGACACCTGTTCCTCTGTCTGTTCTTACATTCATATCGGCTCCTTTAGAGAGGATAACATCAAATAGTTCCCTGGAATTTCCGGCGGCCAATATTATGGCTGTTGTTCCGTCATTTGCTTTTATATTGACATCGGCGCCTGCATCTAACAGTAGTTTGGCCATTTCATTATTATGGTTATTAAAGGCCATCATTAGTGGAGTATAGCCGCTTCGTTTATCTTGCTTGTTTATATCAGCTCCCGACTTAATCAGGATTTTTACCATATCAATATTATTTTTCCCCATCGCGAGCAAGATAGGAGTCAGGTTGGTTAATTCATCTTCCTGGTTTACGTCGGCACCCGAGGCGATCAATGCTTTTGCAGCAGTAAAATCGTTGTCGCGGATCGTTTGAAGCAGATTGCCCTCCTGGGAGTATAGGTTCAATGCAAAGAAGCCTGTTAGCGCTGCAATTAGAATTACAGATTTTTTATTACTTAAAAGATTTCTCATGTTGAATTTTTTTTGTGATGTTTGATGATTTAATTGGTCTTCAATCTGGCTTTCTTTAGTTGTATACTTTAAGTTTATATTTATTCCGCGGTCATCACCACCCTAAACCCCAGATCACTTGCTGTTCCACCTGCATACATTCCATCGTAGGGTACCGCTATTCTGAGATCGGTATGTCGACTGAAAGCTCCTCCGCCATGAACATATATTTTGATCTCATTTAAAGATTCCACGCATACCCATTCCCAAACATTTCCACTCATATCATACAAGCCCAAAGCATTTGGAAGGCGATCTCCTTTTACATTATCTGTTGCAGTTGGATTTGGTTTTATGGCATCATAATATTTATAAACGGCTACTGCAGAGGTGGCTGTTACCACACTTGTCGGAGCAGTAGCTCCACTTGCATATCCTCCTGGAGTCCAGTAATTATTACTTCCTATGGGCCATTCAATGGCATCGTTCAAGTCATCTGAACCTTTCCAGCGAGCAGCACATTCCCATTCTGCACTGGTAGGAAGCCGAAAGCCATCTTGATTTAAGTTTATGCTTGTTTCTTCTGCCAGCCAAACCTCTGCAATATCTGAATATACCCTGTGATTAGAAAGCGGGGAGACTCCTAAAGTCATATCGCTTAGCCAGTTACAAAAAATAACAGCGCCGTACCATGAAATATCCTTACAAGGTTGTTCTTCCCTCCCTGTTCTAACTCTAAAAAAGACATCCTCCATAAAATCATATTCAAATCCCATAACCTCCCCCTTGAAAAACAAATCCTGTCCTCCCCATCTGGCAAAATCTTTACACAAATAATTATGAGCATCTTCATTTACCTTATTAAAAACCCCCGGATTACCAATGATTATTTCTGTAGCTGTTTCATAATCCATTCCTTCGGTCAGGCTATATACTCGCGCAAGTTGTTCGTTGGTAATCTCAGTTTCTGATATCCAGAATGGACCGCATGTCAGGGGAGGGCCATCGTCAAAATTGGTGTCGCTGTCATCTTCATTGCTTGGGAAAGTTCCTCCGGGACAATATATCATAGTAATGGAACTTCTGCCATTATCGAAGAAAATAACCTTTTTATCCCCTGCTTCGTAAGGAGGATCCTGATCTTCTCCAAAATTTGCAATCACAGTTTTATCCTCCGACATAATTAAGGATTGAGGGTTTTCAGATCCTGAAAGATCACCGGCCCAGTCTGTAAACTGATAATTACCTTCTTCGATAGCCTTTAATATTGCAGTTTTATCCTTTTGTATGATGTACTTATTACTTTCAGTAAGTGTATCTTCATCAACAATTACAATAACAGTTCCATTGTTAGCAGTAATTGTTAAGGTAAATTCATTCTTTATTTCTTCGTTTTGATCTTCTTCAGGATCTTTTTCACAGGAGCAAATAAGCAGGCTAAAGAATACAATAGTGATTAAAGGAAATGAGAATTTTGGTTTCATAATTTGAATGATTAGTTGGTTTTCACAAACTCCACCCTCCGGTTGCTGGCTTTACCTTCAGGTGTATCGTTAGCATCAATGGGAGTAGTTTCTCCAAATCCTCTGAAAGAGAGTCTGTTCTTTTCTATTCCCATAGAAATAAGTTGATCCATAACCGTCTTTGCTCTCTCTTCTGATAATTTTTGATTTAAGTCAAAATCGCCATCGCTGTCGGTATGGCCTTCAATGCTGAATTTTACTTCCGGGTGTTCTTCCAGAAGACTGTAAATTTCATTTACCGCACCCATCGACTCGGGTAGGAGAGTGGCTTTTCCTACATCGAAGCGGATGGCATTGGATACAATTTTTCCATCTTGAAGAAAGCGATCGTAGTATTTTACTCCACCTTCAGCAATTCTGAAGTTCTTTATGTAAACCGGATAGCTGTCTGAGGCATGATAGGAATGGAGAGTAATCCCAATCGGATTAAATTCGAGATGTGGGATATTAATCAGCCGTGTTTCATTAATATAAGCTTTCATTTTGCCGTTGGTATAGGCTATCGCAATGTGAGCCCATTTGGAGTTAATATTCTCTTTATTTGGCAGATTGCTCCGGGCAGGACTAAGTTCCATCCCCTCTCCCCATATATTCAGATAAGTCGCTCCACGAGGGCTGGTTTGGTTTTTCCTGTCCCAGAAATTAACATTTATTGAATTATTGGGGAGGTATAAATCGAATTCAACTGTAAACACATCGGGCAGATAGTCGGTGTTTGAATTTTTCATATAAGGAACTATAGTAGCAGCTCCTCCGCGGAACATAATTACATTGTCATTTCCAAAAACGGCATTCTCTGTTGTTCCCTGAAAAAGATCCCAGCGGGAAGGAAATTCTCCGTTTTCTTCATGGAGCTGATTGTCTTCAAAGATGATCTTGTCACCCGGAACGAAATCGTATTTCGACCATTTTAATTCTGGTCTGCCTGGGGCAGCAGTTTTTGACTCAGAGGCTGAATTTAGCTTTGGCTCATTTTTATGAGCATCGGAATCCTCTGGAGTATTTTGAACTGCAGAGTTTTCTTTTTTTACCTCCTTATCTTTGTCTTTTTTATTAAAAGCCTTATCAAAAGATTTATCGATTCCTTTATTTATCTGCTCGTTGGTTTTGTCTTTGATTTTTTTGAGAGGGTTGATCTGCGCCTTTAACTCCGGATACATCAGGAATGTGCATCCAAAAATGATTAAAAACAATAATTTGGTTCTCATAAGATTGGGGTTTAAAATTTAGGATAAGTTAGATTATCCTAAGAGGTCACACCATCCCATGAAAATGTTAAATTTTGAATGTAAAAAGAAGCGCCCGGATACACCAGCCTAAATCTCCCCACTCAACGACTTCCGTATCACATCGGCTTTGGAGTGAACGTGAAGTTTTTTGTAGATATTTTTAATATGACTCCTAACGGTTTCTATAGAAATACAGGATCGATCGGCTATCATTTTATAGCTAAGTCCGTCAACTAATCCGAGCACAATTTCTTTTTCCTTTTCAGTCAGGATGGATTTATTAGGTTTTATTTTATTATTCTGGAAGAATGCAATCACTTTTCGTGCAATTTGCGGAGACATAAATGATCCGCCTTCATATACAATTTTTATAGCATCTTTTATTTTAGGAAACGGGGTGCTCTTCAGAAGGTAGCCTGACGCTCCGGCGCAAAGTGACTGAAATATTTTGTGGGAGTCGTTGTGAACAGTAAACATAATAATATTAATATCCGGATAGCGTTCGGAGATAATTTTCATACCACTGATTCCCGACATCCCCGGTAATCCTATATCCATAAGTATTACATCGGGCAGCTCATGTGTCTCCATGGCAGATAACAAAGATTCAACCGATTCCCGGGAGAAAAGGCAGTACATATCCTCCTGATTATTAAGGAATTCTTCTATTCCTTCCCTGATGATGTGATCATCTTCAACAATAGAGACACTTATCATTTGGCTATATTATTACTATTATTACAATGATAAAATCCCATGATAATGTGATTTACTTCCTGCTATAGTTTTTTACACTTTAGGATGACAAGGGTTCCTTGTGTATTTTCAATTTCAAAAGAGGCTCCTATTCTGCCAGCTCTCATTCGCATATTTTGAAGTCCGTTTCCCTTTTTAATGGCATGTTCACTAAAGCCTTTTCCATTATCATGAATTTTCATCATAAATTCATTTTCGGAATTCATCAACATGATTTCTACTTTTTCAGCTTCTGCATGTTTAACAATGTTATTAATGGATTCCTTGAAAATGGAAAAGATATTTTGTCTGAATAAAACATCGATTTTTTTATTTTTCTTCATTCCTTCTTCTCTGAATAGTACGGTTATATCTTTTTCTGATAGCGTGTTGTAGGCAAAATCGCTCATTCTGTCCAGCATATCAGCTAAAGAGTCATTCCGTGCATCAATAGACCATACGATATCACTCATCGTGGAAATAATATCCCGGCTTAATTCACCAATTTTATCTATAGCTGATGACATAGAATGATTGTTATTGTTTGCCTGTATTTGCTGAGAATGAATGGTTATTCTGGTTAGTGAAGATCCAATATCGTCGTGCAGATCGCTGGCAATTCTGACCCTAAGCTTTTCTATATCTTTAATTTTATTTATTCTGTATGAAATAAACAAATAAATCAGAGCTGTGAGTATCAAGCCTAAACTAATTCTGAACCACCATGTTTGCCAATAAGGGGGTGTAATTTCAATATTAAATTCAGCAATTTTATTACTCCATTGTCCATCCGAATTGGTGCCCATCACTTTGAATGAATAATCTCCAGGATCAATTTTTGTATAACTGGCATATCTTCGTTTATCGGAAAATACCCAATCTTTGTCAACCCCTGTTAACTGGTATTTGTATTGATTTTGAGATGGTTGGGTGTAGTCCAGTGAAGCGAAATTAAAAGAGAAAAAATTTTCTTTATAGCTTAATTTAATATGTGGAGACTGAGGATTAAAAGGAATCTCTTCATCAAAAACTCTAAATGAGGTTATAACGATTTCAGGGGAATAACTGGAGGGTTTAACACTATCGGGATAGAAAATATTAAAGCCATTTACACCACCGAACATTATTCTGCCATCCAGAAGTCGGATGCCAGCCCCGGAATTAAATTCGTTGCCTTGTAAGCCATCGTGCTCTTCGAAATTCAGGAATTTTAGTGAATCGGGTGAAAACCGGCAAAGTCCGGAATTAGTGCTCATCCATAAATAAGCCTCATCGTCTTCCAGTATTGAGTTAATAATGCTTCCCGGTAATCCGCTGGAAGGATAATAATTTTTGAAACTATTATTGGTTCCGTTATTTAAGTCGAGCAGGGATAATCCTTTTCTGGTTCCGATCCAGATTTTCCGTTTGCTATTTTTAGCCGTTTCGCAGAAACTCTGAGGAATATTGTCAGCAAGAGAGCTTGGGTCGTTGGGAATATTTGAATATGATTTCCAATCCTTCTTCTCAGGATCAAAATGAATGATTCCTGCACCCCAGGAGCAAATCCATAGTTTGTTGGATTTATCCTTAAAAATTCTAAGTAAATAATTTGCAGGAAATGATTCCGGATCCTCTGCATTACCAAAAAATCTTTCATAAGTTTTCAATTTGGTATTATACAAAATAAGTCCCATTTCGTAGGTTGCAATGTATAGGTTCTGGGGTTCAATGAATGCAAGTCCGTTGATATAATTAAGTCCGCGGGTTTCAGGATTGCCGGGATATTCCACCATATTACTTAGT
>JAIOZM010000016.1 GCA_021740585.1 Bacteroidales bacterium | reverse complement strand
AAAGATGTTGATTTTATTCATCATACAACCAACATTACGAGGCACGTAATTAATCAGTACCTTCAAATTATTAACAATTATGTCAAAGAACGATAACTTTTTCTATTTATCCCTTGTAATGTCAATTGGCATTATCTTTTAGGGGGAGGTTAGGAGGGGGCTTTCGAGCTAGTTACTGGGCGTCGCACTGAGCTTATCGAAGTGTGTTGGATGCTGGTTGTATAAACTTCATACTCTTCCATCCAAAAAAAAATCCCACGCTAATGGGATTTAGTTTTGAGCGAAAAACGGGACTCGAACCCGCGACCCCGACCTTGGCAAGGTCGTGCTCTACCAACTGAGCTATTTTCGCAATACAATAAGAACGCTTTATTAAGGAGTGCAAATTTAACTGATTTTTTGATTATCCAAAAGAAAAAAAACGCAAAATCTGATTTTTTCTCATTATTGGGCGCTATAGACTGAAAAGAGTGCCATTACATCCTCCACATAAGTGCGCGATATTGGGATTAGTCGCTTCAATGGGGAATCCAGTTCAAGTACCAAACCGTCTTGCTCCCTCTTCAAAATTTTTACTCTTTCGAAATTTACCATATAGGATCTGTGACATCTTACTATTCCAAAATCCCTCAATCCTGCCTCTATATTCTTCATGCTGTTTCTAATCATAAAATTGGCCAGCTTATTACCATCCAGATAATGTATAATAACATAATTATCAGCCGCTTCGAGATATAAAAGGTCGATTGTTTTTACCGAAAACCTTAATTCATTTTTCTCATCCCGAAAGGGTACCATTGCAGGTGGTTTTGGTTTTTCCATCTTTGAATTCTCCGACAATTCCTCCAGCTTTTTCGACTTTTCCACCCATGAGAAATATAAAAAACTAAGTGTATATGGAAAAAGAAGCACAAGCGAGGTTTTTTTCAGGGAAGCCTGAAAGGCTAAAATCACATCATCTGGCTTCGTGGTAAATAAATACTGGAATAAAACATAAATTGAAGCAAGACTTACAATTTCAGCCGCAATCCACAAAATATATGTAAGGTTATTCAATTCTTTTATCTTAAAAACCTGATGCATTATTATCCTGCTTATGGCAATAATTAGCAATCCTCCAATAATAACCAGACTGGAATAAAAAAAGAGTTGTACCTGCAATAAATTGGCCCAGGTATCTAATCCGAAGGGTGAATAGAGATTTATAAACACCAATGCAAAAATGGAAGTGAAAATCAACTGCCGAATGGTATTCTTTCGATCAGCCAGGAACAATGGTATTTTTTTATCAAAAAAGGGCATATTTTCTTTTAATTCATACAAATATATTCTTTTTTTCACCCCAAAATATTTTTTAAGAAAAGAATTTCACCCCTATTATGAGGCTCTGACCCCTGTTTATGCATTTCCGCCCCTGTCATGGCAGCTAAATCCCATTTTTTTTAGTTGATTATAAAAGCACATTACTTTTGGTGAAAATTATACTATAAAATGAAGTTTTACGATCTCCACCAGAGTATTTCACAGAGCATTGACAGCTCAAAAAATGTAATAGAATTGGCTGATGGCATCGATATTCATTACATTACATTTCACTCAAAACTAAATACCAAGAGTCCCGATAGCATTAGCCTTGATAAGTTCAGAAAGACAGTGGCAGGAGGAAAAACAGATGCTTCAATTGCCCAGAATAAAGATTTCAGATATCCCGTTTTCACTCCCAAGGGAAGAAAAAACAATAAAGCCATCCTTTTACTTCACGGACTAAATGAAAGAAAATGGGATAAATATTACACCTGGGCACACCGTTTGGTTCAGGATACCGGAAAATCAGTAATTCTCTTTCCTTTCTCTTTCCATCAGGACAGAGGCTTGCCTGATTGGGTGAACAGAAATGCTTTGGTTGAAAAAGCTGAGCAAAGGAAACAAGCCTTCACTGAGGAGGAGAATTTAATTACATTCCTGAATAGCACCCTGAGTGACAGACTTACTGAAGCACCGGAGCGATTTTTCCTTTCAGGACTCCAAACAGCTAATGATATTGTTTCTGTCCTCACTGCCATGCGGGACGGGAAACACCCTTTGTTCGAGAAGGGTACACAGACTGATATTTTCGCCTATTCCATTGGAGGACTTCTGGGACAGGTTTTGTATATGAGCAATCCTGAAAATTTGTTTGAAAAGTCCAAATTATTTCTTTTTTGTGGCGGATCTGTATTTGAAGATATGAATGGAATTTCAAAAGTTATTATGGATGCCCCGGCTTATAAAACCATTTATAGTTATTACATGACAAAGTTTGAAGAAGACATAAAAAAATCCAATGTTTTCGCAGAATTTTTTAACACCAGCAGAATAGGCATGGCTTTTCGGTCAATGATCTCACACAAGCAATATAAAGCAGTACGGGAAAAAATATTTAAAAGCAAAGCACGAATGATCTATGCTTTAGCTCTTAAAAATGATAAAGTTATACCTCCCGGGAAAATTAAAGAAACCATTTTTGGGAGACGAAAGGCAAATATGGAAGTCCTGGATTTTGATTATCCCTACAGCCATGAAATGCCCTTTCCTATGAAACTTGATAAACTAAAAGACAAAATAGATGCTGCCTTTGAAAGTGTGTTTTTTAAGGCTGGCGTTTTTCTGAGATAGGGCATCAAGGCTTATGCATATGTTTTTTGTGCTGAATTCTTTATTTTCAATCAGATGATTCCAATATCTACACTCCTCGCGATGTCTGAATCCCAACTTCCAACTCTTAAATTGCACCCCCTCCTTGCTCTGCCGGAGCGGCTACGCGAAGGCGAGGCCGGGGCTGATTGTGTTGGGGTTATCATAGTACCCCGGATGTGACCGGGGTTAATCCAATATAACCGCTCCGCGGTTAGAAAACCCCAACTCGGTCAAAATGACGGGAACCCAAAAAACCACGGAGTGGTAACATTGGATTAGCCCCGTCCCGATAGCTATCGGGACCACCCGGGGTATAGACAATAACATACGAACCACAAGCCCGGAGGGCTTGCATTATTATAATTCAAAAACAAGTATTTAGGGAAACGTAAAATTGGGGACATTAAGTTAAGGCAACATCCGCCTTTATAACTTTATACCATTGTGTCTATACGCTACTATGCTTTTACGCCTTTTTATTGATTGTGAAGTAAAAAACAACTAAGAAATTGTACCTTTTATAAAAATGAATAACGGTGTACACGGCATAAAAAAGAAATTATTAGTTGTTACTTATAATCTTTGAGAATGGTAAGAAAAGGCTATTTTATGTAAAATGATATCTTGACCAAGGGATTTTTGCTGAATTAAAAGAATATGAATAAAAAAAAGCAACCTTTATTAAACAAAGGCATTTTCTGGGATGTCAATTTTGAGCAAATTGATTTTGACGCGAAGGCCAGCTTTGTTATTGAACGTGTCTTTGAACGTGGCGATGTTGAGGACATACGTCAGTGCCGCAGATATTATGGTGATGAAAAAGTGACACAAGTATTATTAAATGCAAAATTTCTTCCTGAACACAGAATGCATCTTGCAAGCGCGGTGACAGGAAAACAGTTAAATGAATTCAGATGTTACACACTTCGACAGTTGAACCCGGGACTCTTTCCCTATTAAAAAAACTTATGGCATCACCATCTCTCGCTGCAGCAGCTAATGGACTGGCACAAAAAAAAGTACCCGAGCCAGATGCTGGCAATAAGCATTCCAAATGCTGTTGCTTATTTTGCTGAAGCTGAAGAAAGCGAAACACCTGTGAGTTTAAAAGGGCAAACTTGGGATCAGATAAAAAAATCTATTTCAAAGACTGTTAGTGATTATTTAAGATAAGTGTAAAGACAAAAGCCTAAAAATTATTATAGTCCCGTTATATTCTTTATTTCATTCAATTTATTCAAAGCCTCTACGGGAGTCAGATTATTTATATCCACATTCCTGATCTCATCCCTTATTTGCATTAAAACAGGATCGTCTAATTGAAAGAAACTGGTTTGTAATCCTTCCCTGCTTCCGGCAATCCCGCCAACGGGTTTTGAAATGGCACTTCCACCTTTCCCTTCTTCAAGTTCTTTTAGAATTTTTCCAGCTCTCTTAACAACCGACTTCGGCATTCCGGCCATTTGAGCCACATGAATTCCAAAACTATGTTCGGTTCCTCCCCTTTCGAGTTTCCGTAAGAAAACTACATTATTCTCCAATTCCCGAATGGCGATGTGATAATTCTTAACCCTTGGAAAAGATTTTTCCATTTCATTAAGCTCATGATAATGTGTGGCAAAAAGGGTCTTAGCATGAAATTTTGGATGTTCATGCATATACTCCACCATGGCCCATGCAATAGAAATACCGTCGTAGGTGCTGGTTCCACGGCCAATTTCATCGAGAAGTATTAGACTTCGATCAGAGAGATTGTTCAAAATACTAGCTGCTTCCAGCATCTCAACCATAAAGGTGGATTCACCCAGTGAAATATTATCTGAAGCTCCAACCCGGGTGAAAATCTTATCTACAATTCCGATTTCTGCTTTTTCAGCAGGCACAAAGGATCCAATTTGCGCCATTAACACAATGAGTGCAGTTTGACGAAGCAGCGCGGATTTACCAGACATATTTGGTCCGGTTAATATGATAATTTGCTGATCGTCCCTGTCAAGGCTCGTGCTGTTCGCCACATATTCCTCATCAATAGGAAGTTGTCGCTCGATGACGGGATGCCGGCCATTCTGAATAATTATCGGGTCTTCATCGGTCAATTGCGGTCTGACATATTTATACTCGATGGCATTGTTAGAAAAAGTAAGCAGACAATCGAGAGCCGCCAGGATGGTAGCATCGAGTTGTATAGGGGAGGTAAATCCCGAGATATAATTCACCAATTCCTGGTAAATTTTTGATTCGAGAGCCAGAATTTTATCTTCGGCACCAAATATTTTCGATTCGTATTCCTTAAGTTCCTCGGTAATATATCGTTCTGCGCTCACCAGAGTTTGTTTCCGGATCCACTCAGGCGGAACCTTATCTTTATGCGTATTCCGAACCTCAATATAATAACCAAAGACATTGTTAAAGGCAATTTTGAGGGAGGAAATGCCGGTTCGTTCAATTTCCTTAATTTGAAGTGCTGCCAGATAATCTTTACCAGAACGCGAAATTTTTCGGAGTTCGTCGAGCTCCTCACTTACTGATTCGGCAATAACCCCTCCTTTCGAAATCATATTAGAAGGATCGCTCTTTATCTCCTTTTTAATTCTTTCCCTCACACTTTCGCAGGTATTCAATTGATGCCCCAGCTTTATAAGGGCTTCAACACCCGAATTCAAGGCCAGCTCTTTCAATGGGACAAGACTTTCGAGTGCGTTCTTCAGCTGATTTAAATCTCTTGGAATTACCCTGTTAACAGCCACCCGCGAAATAATCCTCTCAATATCTCCAATACCTTTTAAAAGATCATGTATCGTTTTTCTTGAATCTTCTTCTTTAATAAAATAATCAACCACATCATGCCTGTCTTCTATGGTTTGAATGTCCTTTAAGGGCAAAACGACCCAGCGTTTCATCATTCTTGATCCCATTGGGGTTAAAGTCCTGTCCAGAATATCGATAAGGGTTTTTCCTTCATCATAGATAGATCTGAATAATTCCAGATTCCTGATGGTAAATTTATCCAGCCACACATAATGATCTTCTTCTATGCGTGAAAGTTTGGATATATGATTTTTGCTGTGATGCTCGGTTATTTCAAGATATTGCAAAATAGCGCCCGCCGATATAATGCCGAGTTGAAGCTTATCAACCCCATAGCCCTTAAGATTCTTTGTTTCAAACTGTTGAAGCAATCTCTCGCTTGCATTTTCAGGTGTAAAAATCCAATCGTCCAGTTTAAAAACATTAAATCCGTTCCCAAATATTTCAAAAAATTGCTCCGATTTCCTCTTCTCGATGAGCACTTCCTTAGGTTGAAAACTATTCAGCAGCTTATCGATGTATTCAAAATTTCCTTCAGCCGTAAGAAACTCGCCCGTGGAAATATCGAGTAATGATATTCCTGCATACTTCCTTTCCAGATAAATACCAGCCAGAAAATTGTTTTCCCGGTTTTCCAGAATGTGCTCACTCAGGCTAAGTCCGGGTGTTACCAACTCCGTGATTCCTCTTTTCACAATGTTTTTTGTCAATTTAGGATCTTCAAGCTGTTCGCAAATAGCAACTCTCAATCCCGATCTTACAAGCTTTGGAAGGTAGGTGTCGATAGCGTGGTGAGGAAACCCGGCCAATTCCACATAAGAAGCGGCTCCATTCGCCCTCCTTGTTAGTGTAATACCTAAAATACCGGAAGCACGAATGGCATCATCTCCAAAAGTTTCATAGAAATCCCCTACTCTGAATAATAGAATAGCATCAGGGTGTTTAGCCTTGATGGTGTAATATTGTTTCATAAGTGGAGTTTCCACGTATTTTTTTTCGCTATCAGCCATTCAATTTTCAAATTTATTTATTTTACTAAATTATAAAAATGAATTGAATTGCGAATGATTTTGGGAATTAGCTTACGGATTGAAGGGATTAGGGTCGGTATGTATTTATGGAAGGAATAATTTTCTCCATGAGATTCAAGCTTAACTTACGAAAACGATCTTTTTTCGGAAGAAATAATATAATTTATCCTTCCTTCAATATATGTTGTATAAGAGCAATAATTTTTAATAATTCCAGATCAATACTATTAATTTTAAATTTTTTAATTTGAATATGAAACTTCCCCACAAGGTTTTATCCATTTCAAATTCTGTATTCAATCTAAAAAGCTGAATTTTTACCGCATTATCATAATACAAAAAAATTAATTCTATATGAAAAGAATCCTTATACTCGGGGCAGGATTATCCTCCAAATTCCTAATCAATTATCTTTTGGAACATGCTGAATCCTCGAAATGGCACATTCGTTTGGGAGATATTTCTTTGGATCTGGCTAAGGATAAAATAAACAATCACCCCCGGGGTGAAGCTTTGTTTTTTAATGTCGACAATCCTGAACAATTGATGGCTGAAATACGGGAGGCCAATCTTGTTGTTTCTATGCTTCCAGCAAAATTTCATTTTAAGGTTGCCAAAGAATGTGTTCGTTTTGGAGTAAATATGGTTACGGCATCCTATGTTTCAGATGAAATAAAGTCTCTCGACAAAGAAGCGCGTGAAAAAGGTGTTTTGCTAATGAATGAAGTGGGGGTTGATCCGGGCATCGATCATATGTCGGCAATGCAGGTTATAAACAGACTGAAGGATGAAGGCTCTAAACTAATTGCATTTGAATCGTCAACAGGTGGATTGGTTGCTCCAAATTATGATAATAATCCTTGGAGATATAAATTTACCTGGGCTCCCAGGAATGTAGTACTGGCAGGAGCAGCTGGTGCCCGCTTTTTGCATAATTCAAAGTTTAAATACATTCCTTATCATAAATTGTTTTCCAGATATGAAATAATTGACATCCCTGAATACGGTCAGTTTGAGGTTTATCCGAATCGTGACTCCTTAAAATACCAGTCAACCTATGGCTTAGAAGAATTATCTACTATGTTCCGTGGCACCATTCGCCGGCCTTCATTCTGCGATGCCTGGAATTTATTGGTTCAACTTGGGGCTACCGACGACACCTATTCCATGGATGACACGGAGCATATGACATACAGGCAGTTTACCAATAGTTTTGTAGCATACAATATTGTTGATTCGGTTGAGAAAAAGATTGCTGCCTATTTAGGTATAGCGGAAAACTCTGCGCTGATGGACAAACTAAAATGGCTCGGACTTTTCGATGAGACGGTGATTGGTATACCTGATTTAACTCCAGCACGGGTTCTCCAACATATTCTCGAGAAAAAATGGGCTATGGAGCCAGGCGATAAAGATATGATTATAATGGAGCATCAGTTTGATTATCTGAGATTTAGGCAACACCGAAAAATTTATTCAACTTTGGTAGTTATTGGGGAAGACTCTACGAAAACCGCTATGGCAAAAACCGTTGGATTACCGGCTGCCATAGTTTCAAGGCTGATCCTTGAAAATAAAATTGATCTCACCGGTGTTCAAATTCCGGTTGAAAAACAAGTTTATGAGCCTGTTCTTCATGAATTGAAGGAGTATGGGATTGAGTTTAAAGAAAGAGATGTATTAATAAGTTAGGACCTAAAATTTCAGGTAAAAATCTTTGGTTAATTTTTTATACTCCTCAGAATATTCGTGTCTGCCATTCAACTCGATGCTTAGTTCATCTTCCTGATATTCCTTTTTATTAAAAGAGAATTCTAACAGAGTTCGAATGTAGGAATAGCCTGTTTTTGGAGAAATATTCAATATTCTTTGAGGAAATAATCCTGCTTCTTCAGCTAGTTTCAGACATTTATTCTTTTGATCAAATGGCAGAATAAGGCTAAACAAACCTCCGGGATTTAGTAATTTACAGACCCCTGATATTAGTTCTTCAAGCGATAAAGTATCCTGATGTCTGGCAAGAGATCTGGCTCCATTTTGTATTTTTAAAGACTCTTTAAAGTAAGGTGGATTTGAAATAACCAGATCAAATTTATTCTTGCTTTTAAAAATGAAATCCTGATACGAAATTTCATGCAACACCATTCTGTTTCCCCATGAAGAATTCGTGAAATTCTCTTTAGCCTGTTTACATGAAGAGTTTTCAATTTCAACGGCACATATTTGCGCATTGGGAAATCGTTGAGTAAGCATCAGGCTAAGCAGTCCGGTTCCTGCTCCGACATCCAAAACCGAAGATCCTTTTTCAGGAAGATTTGCCCAGGCGCCTAAAAGCACTCCATCCGTTCCCACCTTCATTGCAGAACCGGCCTGATTTATTGTAAACTGCTTAAATTTGAACCAATCGTTTGGCATTGTTTTGTGGTATTAATTAGTCCTCAGCTACTCTAATTCAGCAAACTCCTCCTTACCCATCGCACCCATTCCAAACAAGGCAAAATCATATTTAACGGGGTCATTTTTATCGAATTCCCTTAATTTATGGGTCAGGTAGCTAACTGATTTCCAATCGTTCTGCTTTCTGTTCAACAATCCGAGCTCTCTGGCCACCGATCCGGAGTGTACATCGAGAGGAATGTAAAGAGCCGATGCCGGAATCTTGTTCCAGATTCCAAAATCTACTCCATTATGATCTTGTCTTACCATCCATCGTAAAAACATATTGAGTCTTTTAGCGGCCGATTTACTATCGATATCGGCAATATGTTTTAGTGTTCTTCCGGGAAAAGGTATACTGAAAAATACTTGTCTGAAATGCCTTAATGTGTCGGGTATATTTCCATAAAGTGAATAACCATCATAAAACACATTTTTGAGTCCACCGTGATTTCTGTATATATTTTGCAGTGACCTCAGAAAAAATACACAATCGGTGCCATTAAATGTTCTGTGTTTAAAAGTCTCAAAGCCCTGCAGCATATAATCTTCGGCTGTTGATAGAAATTCAAAGGGCCCACCGGGCATATTGTCGAGAATTGAAAATGCATTTCTGATGATAACCGGTCTTTGTCCCCAGGCCAAACTGGCGGCGATAAAGCCTGCAATTTCAATATCTTCTTCCCTAGAAAATGAATGAGGCACCTTAATAGGGTCAGATTCTATAAAATATTTCTGATTGAAATACAGATATTGCTCCTCAAGCAGTAGATATAATTCTTTTTTTTTCACCCGATAAATAAAAGAAAGTTATTCCAGTATCCTGCCGTCTTTTATATTTATCATTCGATCCGACATTCCAGCCAGTTCTTTATCATGGGTTACGATTATAAAGGTTTGCGCGAGTTGGTCTCTAAGATCGAAAAATAATTTATGCAATTCTTCTTTATTTTTGGAATCAAGATTACCCGAAGGTTCATCAGCAAGAATTACTGAGGGATTATTTATCAGAGCCCTGGCTACAGCAATTCTTTGTTGTTCACCGCCGGAAAGCTCTGAAGGTTTATGGTCCATTCTATCCCTTAGGCCCATTAATTCTATGAGCTCCAATGCTCTGGTTTCTACCTTTGCTCTGGTTTCGCCACGAATATAACCCGGAATACAAATATTCTCAAAAGCGTTGAACTCTGGCAACAGATGATGGAATTGAAAAACGAAACCAATGTTCTGGTTTCTGAATACTGCAAGCTTCTTAGATTTAAGTCCGGTAATATCAACCCCGTTAATAATCACCCTGCCTTTATCGAAGGGAAGTAAGGTTCCTAATATCTGCAAAAGGGTTGTTTTCCCGGCACCACTGGCCCCTACAACCGAAACAATTTCCTTTTTTTGGATTTGCAGATCAATTCCTTTCAACACTTTTAGCTCACCAAAACTTTTTTCTATATTTTCAGTAATTATCATTAGTTCAAAATTATCAATAGCTAAATACCTTATAAAGATAAAAAACATATACGGCTAATAATAATATTCCTTCAAATCGTGTAATAATTGTTTGTTTCATTGGAAACATAAACACAAGTAAAAGAAAGGATATGCCAAGCATCCAGACCATGTCGGTATTTACCATCACAGTGGTTATTTGCATTGGATTAATAACAGCAGTGATTCCGAGCACGCTTAGTATATTAAAAATATTTGAACCGATAATATTTCCCACAGAAATATCAGTTTCTTTTTGAATAGCAGCCATAATGGATGTTGAAATTTCCGGAAGGCTTGTCCCAATGGCAATCATGGAAATGGAAATTACCCTTTCGCTTATGCCCAGATTCTGGGCTACCACTATAGCACTTTCTATTAATAAATTTGATCCAATAACCAATCCAACACATGAAGCCAGAATAATTCCAATAATAGCCCAAATGTTCAGGTTGATTTTATTATCCAGATGCTGTTCATGATTCTCCTTTTTCGATTTCCTTATGGAGAGTACAACGAATCCGATGAGGAGAATATTAAATAAGATACCTTCCCATCTGTCAATGGAGAGATCAAAAGAAAACAGGAAGAAAAGTATAGTAACCAGCATCATAAAAGGCCAGTCGAAGACAAGGGTGATTCTTTTTACTGTAATGGGAACAAGTATGGCAGATAAAGCAAGAGCAAGACCAATATTCGAAATATTCGATCCGATAACGTTTCCCAGGGCAATCTCAGGGTGTCCTTTAATTGCAGCCTGCATACTGATGAGGAGTTCCGGAGCTGAAGTCCCAAATGCGACAACTGTTATGCCAATTATGAGAGTAGAGAGTCCAAAATAACTTGCCAGAGAAACGCTTGCTTTAACAAGAAACCTACCACTGCCAATTAATAATACGAAGCCCAGTAAAGCCAGTAAATAACTTTCCAGCATAGATTTTAAAGATTAATCGAAGGCTCAGTCGGTATTCATTTCCTTCTTGATATTATTCACAACATCCTGAGTTTCCTTGGTGATGTCCTTTTGAATATCCTTGAAGTCATTTACAATACCGCTTGAATTATCCTGAATTTCTTTCTTGATATCATCAGTAGCTTTTTTAAACTCCTTCATACCCTTACCCAAGCCTCTGGCTAGTTCGGGAATTTTTTTGGAGCCAAACAATAGGAGCACTACTATGAAAATAATTACAATTTCCTGACCACTAATGAATAACATATCGTTCTTTTTATTACTTAGACAAAGTTAAAAGAATATTTGAAATCGTGAAACACAGAAAAAATCAGTTGTGAACTATTGTTACCGGATGGTGATTTTGGCAGAATATAAACCAAACAATCCTATAATCAATAATTCACAAAAGATTTAAAATAAATTATTTTTTCTTGCTTGCTCCAGCTTCTATAGCAGGTTCTCCCTTTTCCTTCATAGTATCATAAGCTATAGGAGTAGCAATGAATAGTGAAGAATAGGTACCTACAATAATCCCAACCAGAAGGGCAAATGTAAAGCCTCGGATTACTTCACCTCCAAAAATGAATATGGCTAAAACTACAACAAAGGTACTTAATGACGTAGTAAATGTACGACTTAAGGTTGAATTTAAAGCGTAGTTCATATTCACTTTATTGCTTCGTTTCCTAAATAGGTTTTTGTATTCCCTGATACGGTCGAAAACAATCACCGTATCGTTGATGGAATAACCAACTACGGTAAGAATAGCTGCAATAAATGCCTGATCTATTTCCAGTGAGAAGGGCAGAATATCGTGGAAAATTGAGAACAATCCAAGAACAATCAAAACGTCATGTATCAATGCAACGAGAGCACCAAGTCCGTACTGCCAGTTTCTAAACCTGATTAAAATATAAATGAAAATGATAAGTAGGGAGAAGAAAATGGCAAGAGCCGCTGCAAATTTAATGTCATCCGCAATGGTTGGTCCTACCTTATGAGCACTCTTTATGAAATCGTCGGAGTTAATAAATTGCTCCTGGCTTGCATTTTCAGGGAGATAGGGTTTCAGACCGTCAAACATTTTTGTTTTAATGATTGAATCCACATTGTTCTCCTCGTTATCAATCATATATTTTGTAGTAATCCTTACGGTATTCTTTTGTCCAAAAGTAATAACGGTTGGTACTTCTCCGAACTCAGCTCCCAGAATTGTGCGAATCTCACCCGTTTGAACCTCAGTCGGAAATTGCACTACATAATTCCGACCCCCGGTAAAATCAACGCCCTGATTCAGTCCTCTAACAAATAATGAACCTATACCAAAAAGGATAATGGCGGAAGAAAGTATATAAAATTTCTTTTTTGAACCGATAAAATCAATATTTGTATTTTTAAAAGCGTTACGGGTTAAATTAGTATCGAAAGTAAGTTTAATATTATTTTTCAGCATATATTCATAAATCAAACGAGTTATGAAAATGGCTGAGAATAATGAAGTTAGAATACCGATAACGAGAGTGGTTGCAAAACCTTTAATAGGACCTGTACCAAAAAGATAAAGGATAACACCCGTTAAAAGGGTTGTTACGTTCGCATCGATAATGGCAGAATAGGCATTTTTATATCCATCAGCAACGGCAAGTTTTATTCCTTTACCGGCAGCCAGTTCTTCCCTGATCCGCTCATAAATCAAAACGTTAGCATCAACAGACATACCAATGGTAAGGATAATACCTGCGATACCCGGTAAGGTCAACACAGCCTGAAGGGAAGCAAGAACTCCAATAAGGAAAAACATGTTTGCTACCAATGCTAAATCCGCAACTAAACCTGCACGCCTGCTATAATAAAATATCATATAGCCAAGAATTACCAAAAAGGCAATCAGGAATGAGTTTAAACCGGCATTAATAGATGCCTGTCCTAATGATGGCCCAATAACTTCACTGGACTCAACCCTTGCCTTGGCGTCCATTTTACCAGACTTAAGAATATTTGAAAGGTCGGTTGCTTCTGCAGGAGTAAAATTTCCAGTAATTGTCGAAGCTCCGCCTTTTATCTCACCAGTTACATTAGGAGCAGAAACCACAAAACCATCAAGAAGGATTGCTACTTGCTTACCGGTATTTTCACGGGTAAGGTTGGCCCATCTCTTTGCACCCTCAGCATTCATTGAAAAATGCACCTCAGCTTCGTTTCCAAACTGTCCGTATGCCATATTTGCATTGGTAACATATTTCCCACCCATGGCAGCACCACCTTCACGGGTAGATTTTAGTGCATATAATTCAATAAAGGATGGATTATTTTCCATTGGTTTATGTGACCAAAAGAATCTTGTATCAACCGGGAACAGAACCTTCACTTGTTGTCTCGCCAAATATGAATTTACAATTGCTGTATCTTTTAGGGCAGCCACACCAATAATTGATCCGGAAACCGGACGCATTTCATTATCAAGGAAGGGTGTTAATACAGTAAATAAAGGGTTTTCCCTTCTCATTTGCTCTTCTCCCAGATCCAAACCGGTAGAGTCAGCACCTTCAAAAAGTCCAATTTCCCCTGTAGAATCCGTATTTTCAAATAAAGATATTTCTTCTTCCTGAGTTTCAGTGGCAGCAGTCTCTGAAGTGGCTTCAACATTAAGTTCTCCTTCGTAGAGCAGTTCGCTAAGAAGAGTGTTTGCTTCCTGTAAGTAACCGATCAACTCGGTATTATTATAAGTAGTCCAAAACTCCAGATTTGCTGTTCCTGTCAACAGTTTTGTTACCCTTTCAGGATCTTTTACACCGGGAAGCTCTATTAAAATTCTGCCTTGTCTTTCGAGTCTTTGAATATTAGGTTGAACGACACCAAAACGGTCAATTCTGTTTCTTAAAACATTGAAAGAATTATCAATAGCTGACTCTGCCTCAAGCTTTAGGAAATCCAAAACCTCCTGATTGCTGGTAGTCAGATCAATTACCCCTCTGGTTTCGGGAGTCATAAAGAATTGTGCCATTTGTCCACCAGGACTGACTTCCTGAAAAGATTCAGCAAAAAGATCTACGAAATCGGCCTGACTATCGGTCTTTTTCTGCTTCGCCAAATTCATTGTTTGAGTAAAAATAGGATCCTTCAAATAATGAGGGGCAGCATTCGATGTAATAACATCCGCTACAGAAATTTCTAAAATTACGTTCATCCCCCCTTTAAGGTCAAGGCCAAGATTGATTGTTTTTTCAGAACATTCTTTATAGGTATAAGATCTCAACCAAAGAAAATTGTATACTTCTTCTTCTGCAATAGAATCAAGATATCTGCGTTCCTGCACAGGATCTCCCTGTGAAAATTTAACGGCATCCTTTTCGACTTTATAGGCAAAAAAGGTAAATGATAACTGATAAACCACTACGAGGGCCAGTACAATAGCAAAAAACCGGATGGCTCCTTTATTCTCCATTATTATTAATTTTTATAAATGAATTTAATTCTACTAGTTTTCAAAAATGAGGGGCAAATATAATACATATTTTTAAGAATTCATATTGAATAATAGGTTTAAATACTGTAGATTATTCCATAATTTAGTATGCTTTGCTGTTTTCAAAAAAAGACCCCCGGTGTTGTTGTTTTAAAGGTAGCACCTTCCTGCCTCCTTTGCTAAGTTTAGTTTGGTAAATTTGACTAAAAAGACACTCTGTTTTGGTGTTATGCATCCATCACTTTCTTACCTCTGTAGGAGAAAAATATCGATAGAAGCTGTCCAAATAGTCTCTGTGTATACTCTGTGTTTCCTCTGTGTAACTCTGTGCAATTCTCTAAATTATTGTTACACAGAGTCTCACAGAGGAAACACAGAGTACCACAGAGAAAAATAACATCAACTTTCAAATTAACAGCTACTTTTTGGACATTCTCAAAAGCACTCCGGATGTACAATGGATTTCAATCAAAAAAAATCCGGTCAGCAAAATTACCAACCGGATTATTTTGAAAAAAGGCTTATTATGTCCTTAAAACATTTTCATATCATCCAAAACAGTCATTACTGTTTTAACAGAATTTGCTGATTCCTGCAACAACTTGCTTTCCTCTTTATCCAATTTAATTTCAATAATCTCCTCTATTCCATTTTTACCAAGTTTAACAGGCACTCCAAGATAAATATCTTTTATTCCGTATTCCCCATTCAGATAAGTACAAACCGGAAATACTCTGTTTTGATCTTTTACAATGGCTTCAACCATTTGAGCTGCTGCTGCTCCGGGAGCATACCAGGCTGAAGTTCCCATAAGATTTACAAGTTCTCCGCCACCTTTGCGGGTTCTGTCAACAATTTTCTCAATTTCTTCCTCAGCTAAAAGTTCTTTTAGTGGAATTCCGCTTACAGTAGTATATCTTGGCAGCGGAACCATTGTGTCGCCATGACCTCCCAATAGCATCGCCTGAATATCTAGGGGCGAAACATCAAGTGCGGTGGCAAGGAAGGCTTTATAACGAGCTGTATCAAGTATACCTGCCATACCAAAAACTTTATTTGAAGGCCTTTTTGAAGCCAAAAATGCAGCATAAGACATTACATCTAAAGGATTTGAGACAACAATTATTATTGCGTTGGGTGAATATTTAATAGCCTTTTCTGTAACATCTTTAACAATTCCGGCATTGGTTTTAATAAGATCGTCTCTCGACATGCCTGGTTTTCTCGGAAGACCTGAGGTTATCACAATAATTTCAGAATCTTTAGTTTTTGAATAATCATTGGTAGATCCGACAACCCGTGTATTAAAATTATTAATAGCAGAAGTTTGCCAGATATCAAGAGCTTTTCCTTCAGCCAGTCCTTCTTTAATATCAACAATTACAACTTCTTTTGCCAGTTCTTTATGTGCAATTACATTGGCACATGTAGCACCCACATTACCGGCCCCAATTACAGTGATTCTGTTCATTTTTAATATTTTTAATTAATTATATTGATTTTCTTCTTAGTCTTTTCAACTATAAAAATCTGATCTATTGAGATTTAGATTGTTGCGCTTGCAGCAAAAATAATGAAATAATTTAATTATATACATTATTGAGTATGAAGATAAGCATATTTTGGAGCATAAAAATGTTTTTTTTTCAATTTGGGCTAAATCAATATTCATATAAGAATCTGAATATGAAACAATTTGATCTTTGTAATGAGCCCGGAGGGCTACACCTTAATTAGCTCCGGTTACACCCGGGGTTAATTAAATACAATGGCCCCCAAACCCGGAGCGGGTTGCACATTTTTCACCCATATAGAAGGGCAACCCCGGGGTTGATTGATGTGATGGATTGATTACCCCGAGAGGGACCGGGGTTAATTAAGTAATAGCCCTCCGGGCTTTAACGAAAATATATAATATGAGAACCGCAAAGACTTCCATTAATACACAATAGAATAAATATTCCCTATTCAATAAGGCTGTCAAAATCCTCTTCAAGCGTCGAATCATCAACCCAGTTGTAGAGGGTAAGAGATCTCAGATTATAAAAATAATTCCAATAATTTCTCAAAGCAGATAAATAGGATCGAGAAGCCTGATCCTTTTCAGTCTGGGCCACATTTAAGTCGAGCACAGATATTCTTCCGATCAAAAACCGTTGTTTGGTAACCTCAAACCTTTTCAAGCCAATAACATCTGCCTTATAGGCAATTTCCAGCTGGTCATCCTGGAGATTGAACTGCATAACGGCGAGATATACCTCCTGTTGAAAATCCAACTCAGCCTGCTGAACGGTTGTTCTGGTTACCTCAAGAGCAGATTGTGCCATTTTGTATTTTCCTCTGCCAAGTCCCCAGTCTAAAATAGGAATTTCAATTCCCATTCTCACCACTTCCTGATCTCTTGGATTAAGGTAAACCTCACTAATTTGTGAAGCTTGTTGTGTTAAACCAAAATTTGCATATAGTGTGGCATTAAGTCCTTTTTCCGATTTTGTTCTTTCCACCGCCCTGTTTGCCTCAAGAATTTGTCGTTGTCTGTCTAATATATCCGGATTGCTTTTCCAAGCTTCTTCAAGTGCTCGATTTAAATCGACTGTTAGTGTGGGAATCTCCGTTGGAATAATTAATTCGATATTTTCATCCTGACTAAGCCCCAGGAAGGAATTCATTTGGAATTTTTTAATTTCAAGATCAATTTTTGCTTCATTTAAGGCGGTGCCTGTATTCAGGAATGCAAGTTCCATTTGCAAAAGATCGTTCTCTGCAATGGTTCCCAGTTGATATCTTCCTAAAGCAATTCTATATAAGGTATCGGCATTAAAATGATTCAGTTCTGAAATTTCAATATTTTTTTGTGCCACAGCAAGATCGAAAAAGATATTAACTGCTCTTAATGTAACATTTTCTATGGCTTCAATGTATTCCTTTTTCGCCTGTTCGTACTTTAAAGGTTCTATTTCTTTCAACCAATGAAAATCATTATACCCGTTTATTGGCTGCCGAATTCCAATACTAATTGGGGTTGACAGGTAGGAAGTGACTCCCGTTGTTCCGAGGATATCTATACGTTGTAAATCGGAGCTCATGAAAATGCTCCCTCCTGTAAAACCAATATTTTGTTCCAGTTCCAGATTAACCGAATTTTTTATTCGGTTCCGGGGCACAAAAGCTTCAGTTCCATCATCCAGAAAATCACTTACAATAGATCGGTCAAGATCCGGGAGTTGAGTATTCAATGTAAGGTTAGGTAAAAATTCGGCCTTATGGGTTCTGTATTCCCAATAACTCTGACGAAACCGATGTCTCGACATAACAGCCATAGGCGAGTTTTGCCTGGCTATATAAATGATTTCCTCGAAGGTATATTTTCTAATCTCCTGTGTATTCCCAGGAATGGAGAAAAGTATGCTTATAATCAGAAGTACATAAAATTTCTTATTCATAACGAATGGATTCTATTGGGTCTTTTTCAGAGGCACGTTTAGCCGGTGAATATCCGAAGACTATTCCCACTGAAGCTGATACGACAAATGCTATCAATACTGAAGAAGGTGATATCAGGGTTAGGATTCCTGAAAAATGAGTGATTAATTTTGCAGAAACTATACCCAGAATAACTCCTATTATTCCTCCCGTAATACTAATAAGCACAGCTTCTGCTAAAAACTGAGCTACTATATCTTTTTTCTTGGCTCCAATGGCGAGCCGGGTCCCTATTTCCTTTATTCTCTCCATTACCGAGGCAAACATGATATTCATTATTCCAATGCCGCCTACCAATAATGAAATACTGGCAATAGCTCCCAATACAATGTTGAAAATGTCTTTGGTGCGTTGTTCCTGTTTTAATAAAAGTTCGGGTACGGTAATTTCAAAATCTTTCACATCCTGATGCCTTCTGAGGAGCATCCGACTTAATATTTTGGTTGAAGGATCAAGTTCATACGATTCGTTTACCTGTACAATAATTCTGTCGAGCTGATGGTAATTATTTGAAGTGTTCTGAGAAGGATTGGTGCTCGTTGCAAAGAAGAAGTGACTCCTCCAACCGCTGGTGGCAGGTGCCCTCCGGGTGGCTATAAGAGCCCTGTTTTGATAACGCAACAGCATGGTTTTTACCGGAACATAGATATTATCATTCATTACGTTTATCCCGGTATTCTCAAAACCTGATATTTTCACATCATTTCTTTCCAGCACACCTACAACCCGCAACCAAACCTTATCGAATTTGATATATTTCCCAACCGGATTCTCCCCTGAGAAAAAGGTTTGAGCGATATTAGCTCCTATAATACATACAGTTATACCGTTTTCTTCCTGAAAATCGTTGAAAACAGCTCCCCCTGATAATTGTAGATTGAAAATTTCGAAATACTCATTCGAAACTCCGATCAATTTAGCTGTAGCGCGTTTTCCGTTTTGAACCACATAGGAATTTAGCGAAATCTCCGGACTGATTAATTTAACTGTCGGCAAAACCTCATTTATTGCATCCACGTCTTTCAAAGAAAGTCCGGGTGAAAACTTTGATTTTTGTTTCCCATTGTCTTCCTCTTCCCCAGTACCTGAATTTGGATTAACAATAGGTGTAATCATAATATTATTAACCCCCACCATTTTTATTTGCTCCAGAATTTCCTGTTGAGCACCTTTACCAATGGCAAGCATGCTAATTACGGCACCTACACCAAAAATAATTCCAAGAGCAGTTAAAAAAGACCTGAGTTTGTTTGCTAATATCGACTCAAAGGCAATAACAATATCGTGGTAATATCTGCTTATCATTGGGTTTGCCTTCTGTTTGGACGCTGGGAATTTGCCGGACTTGTACCTTTGTCGGGATTTTGAAGTTTTTTCATATTCAATTCCAATTGACTATTCTCAAGATCGGCTTTTCTTTTGGCTTCGGCAGCATTTCTTTCTTTAAGAATCTCTATTAATTCGATTCCTTCATATTTATAATTCTCCGGGTCGTCAGGAATATTCAAAAGAATTTGCTGATTCTCCTCCAGCCCATGTTCAATTACCACAAAGTTTTCGTTTGTTTCGCCTGGTACAACTATTTGTTTGGTTTGATTTTTACAATATATGAAACTCAGACTATCATTGGAATAAAGAGCTTCAAGTGGAATATACAAGACATCAGGAAGTATGCTCGTAACTATCAGATTACTTGTTGTCATTGATGGTCGTAAGATGGGATCGCTGGCAATAAGTCTTATAACTACCTCAAATACTTTTGCATCAGTATTTGGTAATTGTTCACCTATATTAGCAACACTTTTCACAATTCCGTTAAAAGCCAGTTCCGGAAAGGCATCTACGCCAATCCTAACCGACTGGCCTGCTTCAATTTTAGATATATCTATTTCATTTACGTAAGTAATAGAAACAAGTGTTGATAAATCGGGTAAAGTGGCCACCGTTAAATCCCAGGTACTGATTTCAGAACCAATTGTTCTTTTTGAACCATTCCAGTCTTTTTTATAAATTACCATCCCGGGAGCAGGTGCATATATATCATACTTTTCTATTAAGTTAACCATCTCATCCCGGGTTCTTATCTGCCTGTCAAGATTAATTTTAACATCCGTCATATTTGCCTTGGCCTGCTGAGCTTTGAGGGAATAGTTTTCCCTGGCCTGACTATATGCGCGTGTTGCTTTATCAAGATTTATCTGAGCTTGACGAATGGTGGCCGGAGGTTCGAATTGTGATTGTTCCAAAGCAATTTTTGATTCTTCCATATTGAAGCTCAAATTAATGAGGTCGTCCCTGAGTTGCCTGAGTTGAATGGTTGTATCCAGCTTTGTTTTGGTATAATCAGATTGGTCTTTCTCCAGTTCATCCAATATGTCTTTTAGAATATTATCAGCTTCAGACCTGTCGAGGGTAGCAATCCAATCGCCTGAATCAACAACCGTTCCCTCGGCTATCAGGTTTTGAATTATTGCAGACCTCATTCTTAGATTCCGTGAACGCAATTCATCAGGGCCTTTTATTTCTACTGAATTCTCAGCCTGTAATTCTCCCGTTACAGTTACAACTATTTCAAAATCATCTTTTTCCACATTCGCTGTTAGTCTTACATTTGCTTCAGGACCAGAAGCAGCAGAATAAACAATAAGGGAAAGAACAACTACAACAAAAACTATAAGTGGTATTAGAATGCGTTTCTTCATGGACTGATATAATTTATAAATATTCTTTTATTGTTTGCAAAACATTACCGGCAAGATTTTCCGCCTCTTCTGCACTTCTGTGTTCGGCGTAAATCCTTATTATGGCTTCGGTGTTCGATTTTCTTAAATGGACCCAACTATCTTCGAATTCGATTTTTAATCCATCTACATCATTCGTTTTGTAATCTGAATAATGTTCTTTAATCTTAGACAACAATTTTTCTATATCCATTCCTTCATCCAGAGAAATTTTGTTTTTGGAAATAACATAATCGGGGTATAGTGAACGTAGTTCAGAGCATTTTTGTTTACTTTCTGCTAATTGAGTTAAAAATAAAGCTATACCCACAAGGGCATCTCTTCCATAATGCAGTGTCGGATAAATTACGCCCCCATTTCCTTCTCCACCGATAATGCAATTCTTTTTCTTCATCATTTCAACTACATTTACTTCACCTACAGCAGCGCTGAAGTATTCTACACCATGTTGAATACTAATATCCCTTAAGGCTCTTGTAGAGGATAAATTGGAACATGTATTTCCGGGAGTCTTACTTAGAATGTAATCTGATATTGCTACAAGGGTATACTCTTCACCGAAAAAACTGCCGTCTTCATTTATTATAGCCAGGCGATCTACATCCGGATCGACAACAAATCCAACATCGGCTTTCGATTCTATTACTTTTTGGGAAATTTCCTTTAAATTATCAGGTAAGGGTTCCGGGTTATGAGGGAAAATTCCTGATGGTTCGGTAAACAATTCTATTACTTCTGAAACTCCCAGCTCTTTCAGAAGTTCAGGAAGAATTATTCCTCCAACCGAATTAACGCAATCGATAGCCACCCTGAAATTGGCCTTTTTTATTAAATCCTTATTAACTAAATCCAAATCCAAAATTAAGTCGATATGTTTTTTATTGTACGAATCGTTCTTAATCATTGAACCAAATTTTTCAATCTCTGCAAACCTGAAATCACCTTCCTCAATAATTTTAATAAGCGATTCACCATCGGCTGCTGATAAAAATTCTCCTTTACTATTGAGCAATTTAAGAGCATTCCATTGGCCAGGATTATGACTTGCCGTAAGGATGATTCCACCATCAGCCTCTTCCATAGGGACAGCAATTTCAACGGTTGGGGTAGTTGCAAATCCAAGGAGCACCAGTTCAGCCCCCATAGCCATAAGGGTATTTGCAACCATACTTTCAACAAACTCACCGGAAATCCGCGCGTCTCTTCCTAAAACAATTTTGATTTTTTGATTACCCTTCTGCCTTTGAATAAAGGTTCCATAAGCAGCGGCGAAATTTACAATATCTACAGGAGTTAATCCATTGCCGGGCTTTCCGCCAATAGTTCCTCTGATACCTGAAATAGATTTTATTAAAGTCATGAGAAAAAATGTTAAAGGATTAGGATTAATTTAATAAGAAAACGTATAAAACAGTATAATATTTGATGTTAAAATCTAAAAGGATAACTTGCAATTATATTTAAATCACAAATTTACGAAGATTATCACCATAATTAAGCTCAAATGTAGTATTTTTGCGCGCCTAAAATATTTATAATCGAATATCTCTGAAAAAAAATTAAATGGACACAGGAAAAAGAAATAGAAGACCCAGAAAAAACGATAAAAAAACTAATGAAAGAGTTTTTTCCTCAGACATAAAAAAGGGTCCGTATCAAAAAAGGGATGATTCGTTTCAGAAAGACAAAAAAACTTTTTCTGGAAAAAGATCAGGTGAAAAAGAGGATGCTTCAGATTTTTCAAAAGGCCCGTATAGAAAAAACGATGACTCGTTTCAGAAAGACAAAAAAACTTTTTCCGGAAAAAGATCAGGTGAAAAAGATGGCACTTCAGATTTTTCAAAAGGCCCGTATAGAAAAAACGATGACTCGTTTCAGAAAGACAAAAAAACTTTTTCCGGAAAAAGATCAGGTGAAAAGGATGGTACTTCAGATTTTTCAAAAGGCCAATATAGAAAAAACGACGACTCGTTTCAGAAAGACCGCAAGCCTTTTCAAGGAAAAAAAGACAAATCTTTTGTTGATAAAACCGACAGTCTGGAAAGTTTGCAAAAAAGCGGTGTATTTCGTGGAGGAGACAAAGTTTTCAAAAAAGAAGATGAAGAGACTCTGGGAAGGCTGAATAAATATATTGCCAATAGTGGAATTTGCAGCCGAAGACAAGCCGACGAATATATTGCAGCCGGATTAGTTAAGGTAAACGATGTGGTAGTTACCGAAATGGGGGTGAAAGTAAAGCTCGGTGATGTTGTGAAATACAATGGCGAAAGAATTCGCACAGAAAAGAAATTGTATGTTCTTCTCAACAAACCAAAAGATTTTGTTACCACCATGGACGACCCTGAAGGAAGGAAAACGGTAATGGATCTGGTTAAAAGTGCGGGAAAAGAAAGAATTTATCCTGTTGGACGTCTCGACAGAAATACAACCGGTGTTTTGCTGCTTACCAACGATGGTGAATTGGCCACCAAACTCACTCACCCAAAATACAATCACAAGAAGATATATCACGTATTCCTTGAAGAGCCACTGACTCAGGATGATTTTGAAAAACTGGCTGCAGGTGTTGAGTTGGAAGATGGAAAAGTTAAACCAGACGGACTTAGCTATGTAAATCCAAATTCCAAGGCTGAAGTAGGTATAGAAATTCATTCGGGTAAAAACCGGATAATCAGGAGAATGTTTGAAGCTTTAAATTATAAGGTAACAAAACTCGACAGGGTGTATTTCGCCGGTTTAACAAAAAAAGGTTTATCCCGTGGTCAATGGAGATATCTTAATGAAAAAGAGATCAATATGCTTAGAATGAGTAAATTAGGATAATGACAAATAAAACACATAAAGCCGGATTTGTAAATATTATTGGCAAACCAAATGTTGGGAAGTCAACATTAATGAACGCTCTGGTTGGAGAAAAACTCTCCATAATCACCTCCAAGGCACAGACAACGAGGCACAGGATTCAGGGTATAGTTAATGGTGAAGATTTTCAAATTGTTTATTCAGATACTCCGGGGATATTGCTGCCCAATTACAAGCTTCAGGAGAATATGCTAAAGGCTTCCCGCTCGGCATTGGTTGATGCTGATATTTTACTTTATGTTACCGAAGCCGGTGACGAACCTTCGCAGGATTATCCTTTCCTCGACAAGATTCAAAAAGCTAAAATTCCGGTTTTATTGGTTATTAATAAAATTGATCTTAGCGATCAGGAAAAATTGGAGGAATTGCATAACAAATGGGCAGAAATCCTCCCAAAAGCTACAATAATTCCGCTTTCGGCACTCAAAAAATTCAATCTGGATCTCTTATTCAAGCTAATTCTCGATTTCCTCCCGGAAGGTGAGGCATATTATTCTAAAGAGGAACTGAGTGATAAAAGTGAACGATTTTTCGCGGGAGAAATTATAAGAGAAAAAATTCTGCTGAATTATAAAAAAGAAATCCCATATTCTGTAGAAATTGAAATTCCTGAATTTAAGGAAGATGAGAAAATCATTCGAATTGAAGCAATAATTTTTGTGGAACGGGAAACACAAAAGGGAATATTAATTGGAAAAGCTGGATTAGCATTGAAACAAACCGGTACAGATGCACGTTTGGATATGGAGAAATTTTTTAATAAAAAAGTATTTCTTTCCATGGTTGTGAAAGTGAAGAAAGACTGGCGAAATAATGAAAATAACCTAAGATCATTCGGTTATCGTTAAAACAAAAATATATGGCAAAAATAGTTGCAATTGTGGGGAGACCCAATGTAGGGAAGTCAACCCTTTTTAATCGGTTTACCGAATCGAGAAATGCCATAGTTCATGAGACCAGTGGCGTAACCCGCGACCGGCATTATGGGAAATCGATATGGAACGGTATTGAATTCACGGTTATTGACACGGGTGGGTATGTTGATAATTCTGAAGATGTTTTTGAGGAAGAAATTAACCGACAGGTAAGGTTTTCTATAGAAGAAGCCGACATAATTATATTCCTGGTGGATGTTCATTCCGGATTAACAGATCTGGACTTGTCTATGGCGACTATTCTGCGTAAATCGGGCAAAAAAGTAATTCTGGCTGTAAATAAGGTTGACACAAATGATAACAGACCTTATGTTCATGATTTTCATTCACTTGGATTAGGGGAATTGTTTCCTATTTCGTCATCAAATGGAAGCGGAACAGGAGATTTACTCGACAAAGTGGTTGAAAGTTTTAGTGTGGAGGAGGAAGTGGAAGAACCTGATATTCCCCGTTTTGCCATTGTTGGCAGACCAAATGTCGGAAAATCGTCCCTAATCAATAGTCTTTTCGGAGAGGAAAGAAATATTGTAACCCCCTTGCCCGGAACCACCAGAGATTCAATAAACACAAGGTTTACAAAATACAACCACGATTTTTTTCTGATAGATACAGCCGGCCTTCGTAAAAAAGGGAAAGTGACCGACGATTTGGAGTTTTATTCCGTATTAAGATCGGTAAGAGCCATTGAAAATTCTGACGTTTGCTTATTGTTAATCGACGCAACCAGAGGAGTTGAGGGTCAGGATATTAATATTTTCAGACTGGCAGAAAGAAATCATAAAGGAGTGGTAATTCTGGTTAATAAGTGGGATTTAATTGAGAAGGATAACCATTCAACCAAGCTTTTTGAAACCGCAATAAGAAAAAAAATCGAGCCTTTTGATGACGTTCCCATTATTTTCACTTCAGCAATAACAAAACAGAGACTTCATAAAGTTCTTGATGTTGCCATGGAAGTGTATAAAAACAGGATGCAGAAAATATCAACATCTGTACTTAATAAAGTAATGCTTGAAGCAATTGAAGCCGTTCACCCTCCGGCCGTTAAGGGGAAATTCATAAAGATTAAGTTCGTAACACAATTGCCTACTCATGCACCTACTTTTGCCTTTTTCTGTAATCTGCCTCAATATATTAAAGACCCTTACCGGAGATATCTTGAGAATCAAATAAGAAAAAACTTTAATTTCACCGGTGTTCCAATTTTAATCTTTTTTAGAAAAAAGTAACTTTAGCATCATTTTTGCTCAAACTTTTGAATATTCAGTTAAAATGAAAACAATAATCAGAATTGGACTCTCCTTGTTTTTGATGGCGGTTATTTTCGCTTCCTGCGAGGAAATAAAGTCTTATCCTGAAATCCCACACGTTGACTATCAGTCGTATAGCTTATTCAGCACTACGGATGCATTGGGTAATAAAATTTTGTTGGGAAAATTAACATTCGAGTTTACCGACGGAGATGGCGATTTAGGATTAGAGCAGCCTGAAATTGCAGATCCACCCGACAGCCTTTTGTATAATCTATACTTAAGTTTATATGAGAAGGATGGAGCAGAATTTATAAAAAGAGAAGATATTAATTCGCTTAACTTCAGGATTCCTTATATTGAAAGAGAGGGTCAAAATAAAACATTGACGGGCACCATCACTATTGATCTGGAATATAAAGTTATTGAGTACGACACTTTTTTTTACACCTTTCAGATTGTGGATCGCCAATTTAATAAAAGCAATATTGATTCCACGGATGTGTTAATTTTTACGGGGATTGATTTAGATTCTTTGTAGAAGGGATGTGGTGTGGTGGTGGTGTGGTGATGTGGTGGTGTATTTCGGTCATTGAGTGCAGCCGAAATGCCTATATCTAAATCCTGATTCCCATAAACAGAACATCGTCTACCTGCTCGAGCTCTTCCTTCCAAAGCATAAAGTTACTTTTGATGTAATTATATTGTTCATCCATGGTTTTATCGTGGATATCCCGCAATAAATTTTTCAACCTAACCATTTTAAATTTCTTTCCCAAAGGTCCGCCAAACTGATCGGGATAACCATCAGAGAACATATAAACCTGATCTCCTTTGGAAAGTTGAAAGCCCTCATCTATAAAGACCTTATCCTCGGAATCTTCATCAAATTTGCCCCCTACGGAGTTTCGTGAACCTTTAACATATATTTGTTCCCCGTCAATATAAAGTATAATTGGCCGCATGGCAGAGGCTACTTTGAGGTAATTGGTTTTCAAATCAATTTCAGCCACAATTATGTCCATGCCATCATTAGATTTTTCTGCCTCAACATTTTGGTTAAGTGCCGCCTGGATTTCCTGATCAAGGATCTCCAGAATCTGCGAGGGTGAATTAACATCAGAACGGGAGCAAATTTCCTTAATCAGTGTGGTCCCAATCATTGACATAAAGGCACCCGGCACACCATGACCTGTGGAATCGGCACAGACAATCACAAATTTGTTATTAAAAACAGTATCGTACCAATAAAAGTCGCCACTAACAATATCGCGTGGCTGATAAAATACAAAGCTCCCGGAAAAAGTACTTTGGAGTCGGCCGATGGGTGGCAGGATACTTGCTTGTATACGCTGGGCGTAATTGATACTGTCGGTGATATCCCGGTTTTTATTCTCCAGTTCTGTAGCCTGTGCCCTAACTTCTTTGGTACGTTCATCGAGAGAAGTCTGAAGATATTCCTGAAGTTGCTTCTGTTTTCTTTCCCTTATTTTAATAATTGAATAAACCAAAATAAAGAGCGAAAGGAAAAGACTCACAATAAACCACCAGGTTTTCCAGATAGGTTCCTTTACCTCAATAATGAATTCGAGTGGCTCGGTAGTACATACCCCGTTCTCATCACATGCTTTCAGCATAAAGATATACTTGCCATCTTCTATTCTGCTGTAATTTACATATGACTGACTGGTAGGCTCTGACCAATCGTCATAACCATCCAATTTATACTGATAGTAAACAAAATCAGGATTTTTCAAATTAATGCCCCGGTAGTCAATTCTGATTTTATATCGGTTAAAGGGAAGAAAAACCGGTTGAGAATAATCATATTCCTTGTCTGAAATTCTTAAAGAGGTAATTGTAAGTTTTGGAGGAATCGTATCTTTTATGTCACTTTTGGCATCATAAATAACCAATCCTTTTGAGGCTCCAAAGACCAGTTGATCCTGAGCATTTCTTATAACAGCATTAGCATTAAAATCAACATCAATGCCTTGTTCAACACTATAGGTTTTAATGTTATTCCGGTCTTTGCTTATTCTGCTCAATCCAAGTCTGTGACCGATCCACAAATTCTCATCACTATCTTCCATTATGCTATAGCAATAATCTGATCTGAGGCCCTGGCCGGCTGAAAAATAGACGAGACTATCTTCAGTAAATCCAAAAACCCCATCCCCTTGTGTTACTGCCCAAATAATCCCTTGCTTATCCTCAGTTATGGAGACAAAATCTATCTCAGCCTGAACATCTATTGCAATGCCTTCAGTTTTTGTCAGATTAAAGATCCCGTTGCTCCTCGTGGCGATCCAAATCTCATCTTTACTATCCATAAAGATATCCTGAATTTTATTGTGAGGGAGCCTGTCTTCAGTAGTAAAAATTCTTTTCTGCCCGGTGTTGGTATTAAACAATATGACTCCGCCATTTGTAGCTACCCAAATCCTATTATCCTTTCCAATTATCTTATTAACACTGTTTTCGAGAGAATTCAGAGATAAATAATACGGACTAGCAAAATCATTACCTGGCTTTATTTTAAAAATTCCATTTCCGGGTGTTCCAATCCATATTGTTCCTGTCAAATCCTGATACATTGAAGAAACCCCATTGATGGGAAGTCCATTTTTTACGCCCAAAACTTTAATAACTTTCCCCGATAAATCAGTAATTAATATTCCGGTTTCACTTCCGAGCCAGTATTGATTTCCGACTTCAAGAATTGATTTTATACTGTTATCGTAATCTTCAGGGAGGTCCCGAAGGAATGAAAAAGACTGATCCTTAAGGACAGAAATACCTGCTCCATAACTACCAAACCACAGATTCCCTTCAATATCCTGAAAAATGTCCTGAATATAGTTACTTACAAGACCACTAGATTCGGTGTAGTGCGAAATAGAAGTATATTTTCCGGCAAGAGTCGCATAATTCAGGCGATATATACCCTCTCCTCCTGCACTTATCCACATATTCATCTTTTTATCGATAAATATATCCTGAACGTCGGCATATGCTAAATTAAATTCATTCCCAATTTTTCTGATGGTGTATGACTGAATATCCCCACCATCAATTTCCAGAAAATAAAGTCCTTCATCTGCTGTTCCTATATAGTACTCATTATCACTAACCGAAATTATTGTATGAATATTAGTATATGGGATATCCTCAAAACGGCCCTTAAGTTGAAGCTCTGTACCACCGGTAATAAATTCATATAAAAATAATCCGTCGAATGTACCCAGCAGAATATTATTTTGAGGAAGAAGAAAAAGCTTGGAAATAAGTTTACCCTCAACTCCTTTAGTAATATATTCTATTGAATAATCGTCTGAAATTCTATATAATCCTTTATTTTGTGTTGTAACAATAATTCTTCCTTCCGGGTCTTCAGTAAATCCGTTTATTGTTCCCAACCTATCCTCCTCAGGAATAATGAGTTTAAATTTTGAATTCTCAAGAACAGCCAGATTACCATTCGAATATCCAAACCAAATTCTGTTTTTACTATCTTTAAAGCTCTTTTTAACGGGAGCATTCGGAAGGCTGTCTCCCATAAACTCAGTAGCAAATTCAATTCCATCATAACGACAAACACCGGCTCCGGTTCCCAGCCACAGATAAGCCTTTTCGTCCTGAATTATGTTATAGATAAAGTTATCTTTTAAACCGGATTCAATGCCAAAATCAAGAAAAGTATAGTTCTGTGAATACGAAAGCGTACCCGAACCAATTAATAAAAGTAAAGTGAATATGATTCGATTGAGAATATTCAAAATCTGTAATTTTTGTTCTGATTAAATTTTTTGTTTCACCCCAATACTGTATTTATACTTAGGTACTCCGCCAATCGGACTGGTAAAAAACTCAAGATTTCGTCCATACTGGTTTTTTACGTATATCACAACATTATTGTTTCGTATTATTGGCAAGCTTTTCTTTTTAATAAATTGAATATCGAGGGATGTATTTTTTTCCTCTTCATACATCTTAAATTCAGTTTCAATCCAGTTATCTTCTGTCGAAACTCTGCTAAGTTGTCCTTTACGGGCAACCGATACGATACGAATGAAACCATCGCTGTCCCAATCGAAATTTGATAATCGCACAGATATTGTTTGATCGTCAACATAAGGATAAATGTGTGAAACCTGTTCTGCTTCATCGTGCATTCTAAACGAATACTCATAGGCAAAGGCATTGGCGCCTTCAATGGAGACTCTTGAAGTTGGTGAATTAGAGATAAAATACCTGTACATATTCCCGTCATCCCCGGAAATTCCTTCAGAAATAATTTTTAAAACATTTCCCTCATATTTTTCTACAAATTCACCTTCAGTGGGATTAAAAGGACCAAAAACGTACCAATTATTATCATAACGGGGATCTTCACCAAAAGACTTTGTTGCTAACAAGGAACCACTTTTATAATTTCCAACCGGATCTGTACCCTGAGCATCCTCGTCAGACCAGCAAGCTTTGCCACCATATATACTATAGGTTACCCGGGTATTCCAGTCACCGGCAATTTCATCTACTTTCCCTCCAACATCAGGATCAAAGACCCATATAAAAACAGGCTTATCATATTCTTTTGGAAAAAGCAGGAAGAAAGTCTGGGAATAATCATCATCCCCCCAACTGGTTTCAGCCTGTGGTCCGAAAGTCATAAGGTAAGGTATATTTTCCTCAATATTAGGCACAGGTTGTGCTTCAATCCAAAAAGGCAATACTAACAGTGAGAAAAATAAATATCTAAGTTTCATAAAATATAGTTCTCTAATCATTTTTACATCTGCTCAAATATAATACAAAAACTGATCCGAAAAGATTCTCGCGCCGAGACTACTTCAAATCTGTTATATTAATTATTTTATAAGAACAAAACTGTTCGGGCTCTTCATTTCTATCTCCATCCACCATTATTCCCAGTTTAACTATGTATTGTCCCGGGGACAAATAAATATGCCTTACTGTGGCGCCAACCGCTTTCTGCCCATCTCCAAAGTCCCAGAAATACTCTCCCGGTTTCTTATCTCCAAGGAAGGATTCTATACCATGGAGCTGAATCTCCTGTTCAATAAATGCTGAATCGGGAGAGGTTATATAGGGTTGTATTACCTTCCTCACTTCTACAAGGTATTCAGCTTGATTAAATTCCACAATACCTGTGAGTTTATCTACTACATTTAACTCAATCAGATAATCGCCAGGCTCTTTATAACAATGTTCCGCTTCAATTGCCTGCACTTTTACACCGTCTCCCATTTTCCATTCGTAGGTATAAAGAGTGGTGTCGAGAGAAACTGTATTTTCCTCAAAGAAAATATAACAAAAATTATTTTCTACCTGCTTTTTACTAAAATCAAATTGTGGCAAAACGGATTCATAGGTGAAAATATCCAGGCTACCCCTCCGATTTGAGGTGAACATTCCTTTTTCATAATTTTCATCTGTATAAAAGGTAAAGTCATTTAATCCTGAGTTAAAAGGAGGAGATAATTTTACGGGTTTAAACCATTTATTATTGAAAAAGTCGGTATAAAAAATATCATATCCACCCACTCTGTCGTGGCCATTGGTAGAAAAATATAATCTGCCGGAGGAATGCAGGAAAGGAAAAATTTCATTTTCAGCTGTATTCACCACCGGACCCAAATTTACAGGTTTTGACCAAAATCCATTTTGTTGGTAGCTTACATAAATATCATAACCACCAAAACCACCCGGTCTGTCTGAAGCAAAATACATAATATCGCCCATGGCACTTAAGCTAGGATGAGTTGTGTGATAATTTCTATCATTAAATTCGTATTCCACGATATTACCCCATGAAGTTCCATCGAACTCAGCAATAAATAATCCGAAATTCGGATTTCCTCCTTTTTTACTACCAAATCCTGGCAGTTCAAAATTCCTTGTAAACACCGCCATATCGCCATTAAAGTTAAAAGAAATCGGTCCGTCGTTATGCTCTGTTTTCAATTCCAGAGCAAAATCTTTGGGGCTTCCCCAATTCCCATCCTCTGACATTTTCACAAAATAAATGTTTGATATCCCCTGACCATTTTTCCCACTACGCTTTTGAATACCACCGGTTTCTCTGTCAGAGCTATAAACAATCCCGTCTCCAAATACCACAGGAGCCACTTCATTAGCTGTACGGGAAGAAGCCGGAAAATTTTTTACCCTATAGTAGCTTTGAGAAAAGACACTTGTGCTCCCTATGATCAGGAAACCAATAATACTAATTATTTGATGTATCTTCTTCATATTAGAAATAGAAAGGACTATCAATATTTGAGACAAAATTAAATTCATATCTAAACATCAGCTCAAAGCTTCCGCTTGATACTTTCCTTATATTTGAAAATGAATAATCATATGCTATCCCAAGTCTCATCGGATCTGTAACCTGTACTTCGAGAATAGAGGTTATGGTCTTTGAAGTGGTTCGGTATAAGGATCCTAACCATATTTTATCATTAAATAAAATGAAATTGACTCCTCCTTGCAAATCGAGTCCGGCCACAGAATATTCAGCCATTGCTGTTGTTTTCAATTTAAAATCTTCAGAAATATCAAATAAATATCCGGTTGTCATTAAATATCGGTACGACTTAGGTGCAAAACCGCTGGATCCGGTTGAATCAGGTAAATTTAAAAGATAGGGAACAGACAGTCCCCAGAAAAACTTACTGTTATACAGATACACTCCCGTACCAAAATTGGGAGCGAACCCACTTTCCGACTCAAAAGCACCATCTAAGGGATCTTTGAGATCCAAACCGGAGTAGTCTAATGAGTAGTTATACAGACCGGCACGCAAACCGAGACTTAATCTCATTCCTCCCAGCCAGGTTCGAAACGCATAGTGGGTGTAAACTCCCGTGTTTGAATATCCGGGATAGGATTTATTTTCAACACTAATACCCAATGCAACATTTCCTTTTTTTATGGGCGAATGCAATGCCGCTAAGAATCCGGTTGGACTTCCTTCAAAGCCGGCATAATCGCTCCTTCCAACACCCGTAAAACTAAGAGCTTCCCTGCTACCGGCATAAGCCGGATTATTGACCAAGCCATTATTCAGGTATTGACTGAGTCTGGGCACTTCAAACTGTGCCTTCAATACAAGGCTAAAAAGGGATAAAAATCCTATATATACTAATTTCCTCATTTATTTTACTACTACAAAACCTTTATCAACAAATTCAATCCCTTTAAAATCTAATACCAATACATAATAATAAGTTCCGGGGACTACATAATCATTTCCATTTTTATTTTTACCATCCCAAATCACCATAGCATCGTCATCCATACCGGGAGATGAAGTAAGCACTATATCGTCCACATCATCCTGGGTCAATTCCCTCACCAACATACCATTTGAAGAATATATTTGAAATGAAAATGAGTTAAGTCCTTCAGCTTTTAAACCTTCGGCTATTAAATAATCATTTTCTCCCGGACTTTGATTGGGTGATATCCCTTCATAAACGCGAACCTCATTTCTAATAAGCTCCAGACTTAAATTTCTTGGAGTACAAACTCCGTTCGACAGAGTATATGAAACAACGGTTGTATTATCAACTCCACCGGACAACTTATTTTCAGTTATAGGAATATTCTCAATTCTTACAGGATTCGCATTTGGATTAACAATTTCGGCTGAATTTTCCAGAGCCCAATCGTTCAACTCCCAGAAATGGGTTCCAATGGTATCAGGATAAACAGAAATCGTATCCCAGTCGCGGAAGTACATAATCTTCGATTCGGGTAATACAATATTTATATCATCAAGGGGTCTGTATAGCACTACTTTAATGCTGTCTTTTATTCCCGGACAAACTAAAGTGTTTTGGCTTATGCTAACTAGCGTTTCAAGAATGCTGAAGTTTGTAGAAATGCCCGGAACTGTTTCAAATGTCGCATTAGTTTCACCGGATGCACCAATAAGGAAAGTATCCTGATTTAAAACCTCCCATGAAATTGTATAATCTCCCAACGATTCAGAGTCAAGGCTGCCTGTTAAGTCAAAACCGAAACCACAAACTTCATAATTATCGGGTTCATTTATTGTTGCAATCAGGCTTTTATCGATCTGAACAGTTACCGGACTCCCTGTATTAACAGAAAGACAACCATTTTCGTCTTTAATTTGATTTAAGGTATATTCAAAAATTCCATCTTCAGATGTCCCAATGGGAACCTTATCATCACTCACAGGAATATTCTGGAAATTCCCTCCAAAGTTATCTGAATAAGATACTTCCAGGTTGGTATTCTTCACTTTCATATCGAGGAGAAGAAATAATTCGTTGGTAGTACAAATTAAATTGTCGGAACTTGCAAGAGCTAATAATTCGGGCAATGCCTGTGGATTTATGATCTTAATTATACTGGTATCGACACATTCGCCGGAGGAGGCAATCCTTCTAAACCAAGTAGTTTCTTCCAGTGAGCTTAATGTATAATCCTGTTGATTATTAATGGCTCCTGAAGCAGGAATCCATAAACTTCCCGAGTTATTACTTTCCTGCCAGAGGTAAGTATTTGTTCCATCGCCACCTGTAATTTCCAAAGCAGGAATTACCACTTCACTGGCAAAACAAGTATCCTGAACCCCCGGAGATTCAAATTCATTAAACTGAATAGCAGGTTGCACAAATATTTTAATAGAATCGCTGTAATCCACACAAGTTTCCAGGGGACCTGAGAAAACGGCACGACGGAAAAAACTCGTATCACTTAGGGTACCGGGTAAAAAATTTATTCCATCTGAAGTAATTGCAGCGTCTGCCCAATCAGCATCACTTTCTCTGAACTGCCATTGATAACGGTAATCGCCTGGCAATCCGCCTGAAGCAGGATTACCATTTATCTGAGGTGAATTGGTAAACTGGCAAATGGTAGCGTCTGAACTTGTGAGGGTGTTTACTAAAACCGGTAAAACCTCTATCTTTAGAGTATTACTGGTACTGCTACATGCGGAATCGCTGATGGCAGAGTACACAATGCGTCGGAACCATGTTGTTGCGTTAAGAGTTCCGGGCTGAAAATCTTCGGTATCGGGAGTCCCTGCTCCACTTATCCATCCGCTTGTTCCATTAGGACTAATTTCCCAGCTGTAGGCATAATCGTTTAATTTTCCTCCGGTTGGTGTTTCACCGGCAATTGTAATACCAGGCAAATTGGCGCAAATAGTATCGACCATTGTTGAAATACTATTATTGGCTAAATCGGGATACACAATAATATTTACGGCATTGCTGGTGTCAATACAAGCATTTTCGCTTCCTGAGAAGGCTATTCTGCGGTATTCGTAATTATTGGCAGCCAAAGAGAGAGGGTTGTAGTCCTCACCGGTAGAGACCAGTGTCCAGCTTCCCCCTTTTATTTCCCACCATTGGTATCTTTTATCCGTTAATTCCCCACCCGAAATTGGTAAGCCATCAAGTGGAACAGCATTTTCGAGGTTACATAAAAATTGGTCATCACCAATGGTATTATCGGTAATGGAAGGAAGAACAGTTATTTTTACGGTATCGCTGATGTTTACACAGACACCTGAGCTTACCACCCGGCGGAAATAGGTGGTGGTTCCTAAGGCAGGAACCTGATAATCGAATTGGTCGATAGTGGCATTGGCTGTAGTCCAGTTATCATTGGTGTTTTCACTCTTTTCCCAACTATAAAAATACCCATTCCCATCTCCACCTCTCAGTGTAGAATCTGAGGTGAGCGGTAAGATGGGCGCTACATTAAAGCAGGTGGTATCGTCTGCCAAGATATAATTCGCTTCCAATCTGGGATGAACATTTATTGCCATTGGCTCTGTAATACTATTGATAGCTGTTTTTATCTTATCTTCTGCATATCTTTTATAATAAGTAGTATCGTCGAGCAAAGGAGGTTGATAGGTTTGCTGATTATTTGGTCCCTGAGCTGTACTTGCCGGTACAAAAACTCCCATCGGATCGGCAGACTGGTACCATAAATAATTATAGGTACCCGAAGCACCCTTTGCTGAACCGGCGTTAAGCAGTGGAGGGAGTTCACCCTGACAAATTGTTTGATCATCGGGAATGGTATTGAACAAGAAACCAAGGATTGGAATTTTCAAATTGCTTTGCCGTTCTCCGATAGTGCCCGGAAAAGCATTATACACGCCGCCTGTTGCTATAACCTTACCTGAAATCCCCGGCGTTCTGTCGACTGTAACAAAAGCCGGATCTAATGACGCTCCATTATATTGAACCACGCCACCGCCGCCGCCGCCGCCTGGTCCTGTGTTATATGGAATTCCGGATACATCGCCACCTTTTCCTCCTTTTACATTCAAACTTAATAAATTACCGGTGTAGGTATTCACATCTATAACAATCACTCCGCCACCACCACCACCACCGGCACCTGCATCGACTATGCCGGATACTGAGGCACCGTTTGCAGATACGCTATGATTACCCGAAGTTTCAAGTGTATCAGTAATAATAATGAATATACCTCCCCCGGAACCCCCCGCTGAGGCAAATCTGCCTAATGCTGGATCCTGATTAGCCGTTCCGCCGCCGCCGCCCATATGGATTCTGTTTCCAACCGCATTTGCTGGATCGGTGGAATAGTTTATGGCATGTCCTTTTAATCCGCCCATCACTCCGGGAGCCGCACAAGAATCGCTCTCATCACCGCCACTACCACCGGTACCCTTGTTAGAACCCCCACCTCCGCCGGAATAGAGGGCATTTCCACCACCACCTCCTGTGCCAATCCTTCCCCGACCACGGGTCATGACTTCAAGACCGTTTCCGGTATTATTGCAAAATGTTTCACCTTTAAAAGCCCCACTGTCAACAGCAGAACCAGTAAAATAATTATCATCAACTGTAAAGTTACCGTCCGAGCATTTTCCTCCGCTCAACAGATAATTACCCGTAGGAACAGCTCCTTTAAATCCTTTACCTTCAGCAGAAAGGTCGCTTTCAATTATTAATTTCTTCCGTACAAGTATGGGAAATATTCCCCCTGTTTTAGCCACCGGATCCCAGGCTGGAAATACAAAACTATTGGTAAACCTGGCTTTCTCATAAGTTGGCACTTTGATAAGCTGTCCATAATCTCCATTACGATGTGGAAAGGATCCATAAAGGGGTAATACATTATTTAGCTTAACAAAATTTCCGACTATGTCCTCTATCAGATAAATCCCATAAATCCCGGCATTTTTCATGTCGCGGATTTCTCCAATCTGCGAAGTTGAGTCGTATGCAAAACCAGAAATAGTATGATGGTACAAAACTGTGTCACCAATGGTAAATGGACTCGAATCTTCAAGAAGCAGGCTATCCTGGGTATTATGGTAAATTACTTTACCGTATACGGCACGATTATGATCCACTTCGGGCTGAGCAAAAATTGCGGAATTCATCAATATTAATCCGCAAATAGCTGACAATAAGTATATTATGATTTTATTTGGCACAATATTCACAAGGACTAAAAAATTTAACTTTAAAAATAACAAATATTATACCTCAAATCACAGGAAAAGGTTTTAAAATCTAAAAAATTATAAACATTTTGAACTATTCAGATAAAATTTAATCTGATACCTTTCGAATTATAATGGCAGTTAAAACAAATCTGGTTAAGATTTAAATTTTTGAATTAGTTTAATTTATTCGTTAAAGGGATTTCAACAAAAAAGGTTGAGCCTTTCCCGTATTCTGTTTCAAAATATACACTACCTCCGGCATTCTGTACCATGCTTCTTACAATCGCAAGGCCCAATCCCATACCGCTGCTTTTTGTGGTAAAATTTGGTTGAAATAACTTTCCTCTGATCTCTTCTGCAATGCCTTTACCGTTATCTTTTATAGAAATTAACGCTATCTCCCCCTTCTTTTCAAGTCTGATATTAATCCTGCCAACAGTATTTTCAGGAATTGCCTGTATAGCATTTTTAATAAGGTTTATAAAAACCCGCGATAACTGTTCCTTATCGGCAAATACCATTAAAGGAACCGGGGAGTTATTTTTGAAACTCAAAATACAACGTTCATAATCGGTAAAAAGTTCAATGCTTTTCTTTAATTTTTTCTCAAGATCGAGAACTTCGCTATTTGCTTTTGGCATTTTTGCAAAACTGGAAAATTCTGTAGCAATGGTAGATAAATTGTCGATTTGCTCAATTAATGTAGAACTTACCCTGTCTATTTGTTCTTTTATTTTATCGGGATTCTCATCGATAGTTCGCTGAAGCTGCTGAATATTCAGTTTCATGGGTGTAAGAGGATTCTTTATTTCATGAGCGATTTGCTTTGCCATCTCCCTCCAGGCAGATTCTCTTTCTGAAATGGCCAATAATTCGACACTATGCTGAAGTTTATTTACCATAAGATTATATTCTTTTACCAGCTTCCCGATTTCATCATTGGCTTTATAATGGATGATTTCATTTTTTTCGGAAAGACTGATTCTGGAAAATTTTTGTTGAAGCAGGTTAAGTGGGTTTGTTATAGTATTGGCCATAAAAACTGCCAGGGTGAAGCTAAGGAGTGATAATAATACAACGATATTAATTATGGCAACTACCAGATTGGTTATCTCACGGGTAAGCACATCCTGTTTTGTAAAATAAGGCAAATTCAGATATGCCAACAATTTATTTTCGTTATTCACAAAAGGAACATAAACAGAAAGATAATTTAAGTTTCCAATATTCTCGCTTTGTACGAATTCTGAGCGGTTTTTTAATGCCATTTCCTGAAAAGCAGGAGCATTCATACGTGTACTGATTAATCCCATCTGGAAAATTTCGGGCCGTGAACTGGCTAATAAATATCCGTCCTTGTCGTAAAGATTGATATCGGTATAAAAGACGTTTGAAAACTTTTGAAGAAGTTCATTCAGATCAAAATAACTTTCTGAAGACCAGCCTTGAAGGTCGTTTTCAAATTCAAGCTTATGGATTAGTTCCACATAAACCGATTGCACCTTCTCCTCAAGTATTTCGTATTGCTTGGCTTTATATTGATTGATACTAAAATAAACCGTGCCGGTTCCTATAAGGATAAACGAAAAAAGCACCACGGATGTCATACCCCATTGTATTTTAGTTTTAAAATTTAAATTCATGCTAAGTTTAAGGGGGCTATGTTGACTAAACTGAAGGAGTAAGAACATCGATAGGAAATAAAACCCGAAAATGTATGAAAATGAGATTAGAACATCGACCCAAAAGACGGAGGGTTTACTTAAAATGATAAGGTTTTCTTCATCCAAACGATATGCCACATGATCGTAAACGTCAAATTCAAATATGGTGAAACCCTCCTGGTCTGAAGGATAAAGGTCACTGCGTGTTGAGTAATTAAAAGCGCCACTACTTGTAATAAGTTGATTGTTGTTATACTTTGCATAAGAGTATTCTATTTGTTCAGGCATCAACGATTCGTCAAGAAGAAGTCCCGGATACCCAAGACCCTCCAGCACAAGGCGTGAATTGAGTTCTAGAAACATGGTAACTTCTTCCTCAGAGCCATTATTATAACTAATTGCCAATAAATAACTTATACGACCGTTGAGATTGTTAAGGTAGTACACTTCCTCAGTGCCTGGCACGAGCATCCCGTCTTGTAAAACCTCCTCATAAAAAAATGGATAGCACTGATACCATGCCTCAACCGGCGGAGATACAAATACACTATCATGCTCGCCACAAACTGTTAACTGCAGGTCATATTTATCCCAGAATCCACTGAAATATTTTCTTGCAATTGTATTGTATAACAATCCAAATTCAAAATCCGGTCCGTATAATAATTCCATAATTTCCTCATCATTCTTCAGCCCGTTTTTCAAATCCACAAATAACAATTCGGCAATAGGATCATGCTCCACAGATAATCCCACCGCCATGGTTTTCATTTCGGAAATATTCTTCTCCCCGGAGTATTTGTTTGCTTCATACAAGGTAAAAAGCGAAAAAAATAAAATATATATCACTAAACTGGAAAACTGAAAATTTTCTTTTCTGAGAAAACTGGAGTAATATAAAATCAGACACATTATTGCATAAAAAATGCTTGCTTGAGCATTCACATACTCCGTCTTAAGAATTAAGGGAGAAAATAGTATGCCTGCCATCAAAATGATTAAAAAAATCAAAGCCTTTTTTTGCAATGCTTCAGCTTTAAATATTTTCAATAATTTATCGACAAAAAGCGTAAATGAGGCAAACGACAAGGCCAGAATCACAAAGCCAAGGAATGTAAATATTGATAAATCAAGTACTTTATAAGTTTCGAATGAAATATCGGTATTCAATATAAGCAAGCGAAAGATAGCTGAATTAAAATAAAATAATATAAGGGAAAAAAGAATGAAAAACCCTATTACCAAAGTGGACTGAAGGTCTGTGTTTTTAGTTTTACTAATTCTAAAATGAAAATCGATATAAAAATTATAAACAATAAAAAATACCATAATAACTACAGCAAAAAACTCCCCTACAGATGGTAAAAAGGAAGGTGCATTAAAACCGTAAGTGTCGAATATATGGAAATCAAATAGCAGGTTTGGAATTCTGAGTCGGATAGTGAGAATGAGTACAGCAATAACAAATATGTCAACAAAAATCATCGCTAAATTTCTTCCTTTTTCCGGAAACTGAGAAATTACACGGCGGAGGAGTAAGAGGATTGAGAAGAATGCTAAGACATATATTAAAACAATTATACCATTGGCTAAATTATCATCTTTTTCAGTTCGTGAATAATCCAGTGCAAATAAAAATTCCCCGCCGGCATTATATATTGCCTCTCCCCCCGAATTTTCATCGCTGATTATTTTCACCTGATCCCCCATTTTATATTCCTTGCGAAATCCATTATTCAGGAATCTGTTTTCATAAGGAAAATCTGTTTTAATCTGAAACAGGCCTATTATTGTCCCCTGTTCGATTTTAACTGACTTTGAATAAAAAGTGGTATTCTCAAACCTCACAATATCAGTTGTTGGGTACTTTTCAATTACACGAGGGACAGAAATTATATTATCGGTCCAGAAAACCAAACTGTCGTCTCTATAAAACAAATAAACCAGACCTTCCTCTTTATAAAGTTTAAAATATTCATCCTTAAAAACTGAAAACATGCAACATGTGTCGGATGTTTGTGGAATTAAACTGATAATATCTTTTATACCATCGTTTATCCTTTTTTCATCCTGAAGAATAATTTTCTGGAATCTTTTTGTATCCGAATTATTGTAAACCTGGTCACTAAAAATACTTTCTGCGATAATAGCAGAGAATAATAATATAACTGAGCTAAGGAGATACCATCTTATACCTGATAAAAATTTCATTCGAATAGTTATTTAAATGCTAAATTACTAATTAATAACAATCTCAGTTATGATGATAGGGTTCGTTTCTGAGGATTGTAAATGCTCTGTATAGTTGCTCTGCAATAATCATGCGAATCATTTGATGAGAGAATGTAAGTTTTGAGAGCGAAATTTTTGCCGAAGCTTTTTGGTACACTTCCTCTGAAAAACCATAGGCTCCTCCAACGACAAAACAAAGATCTCTGGATTCGATAAGTTTTTTATTAATGAATTCTGAAAAAGCCACAGAACTGTATTCCTTTCCCCTCTCGTCAAGTAATACAATAATACTATTAACGGGCAAAGCCTTCAATATTCCTTCTCCCTCCTTCTTTTTAATTTCAGATTCGGATAAATTTTTTACCTTTTTTAAATCAGGGACAATGATGATATCAATAGGAATATAGTGTTTAAGTCGCGCGAAATAATCGGTAACTCCCTGATCGATGTATTGAATTTTTGTCTTGCCGGTAAAGAGAAGATTAATTTTCATTCCGTCTTCTTTAAGAATTTATTAACTTGCCACAAATTAATTCAAATTTATGAATTGGAATAATAAAATTGTAAACCGATTGTTTGTACTGATTATCCCGATGCTCTTCCCTTTCTGCCTTACTGGTGCTCAAGATATATCTGCAGAAATTGAGAAAGCTTTTTTAAAGGGTGATATTGAATTATTGAGAGATCAATTTGACGATAAAGTCAGGCTAATTATTTTGGGTCAGTCGAGTCAGAACAATAAAACAGAAGCAATCAAACTTCTCAATGAATTTCTAAAAGTTAATCCCGCTCTAAAATTCCAGTCAAAATTTGAAAGTGAAAAATCAACCTCCAATTTTATTATAAAAACCATGGAATCGAAGAAGGGAAGCTATAGAGTCACGGTATTCTTTGTAAAAAAAGATGGGGGGAATTTTATTAATTTATTACGTATAGAAAAGGAAAATGAATCAGTATTTTGATCAACTTATTTCCCAATCCATTGACATTTGGTTCGCAGAAGATATTGGAGAAGGAGACCATACCACACTTTCGACCATTCCGGAAAATGTTAGAGGGAAAGCAGGACTGCTTGCCAAAGATGAAGGCGTTATTGCAGGAATCGAAATTGCTCAAAAAGTAATGAAGAAATTTGATCCTTCATTAAAATCAACAATCTTTATTCCCGACGGTTCCCGGATAAAAAACGGTGACATTGTACTTGAGATTGAGGGATCTGCCCGTTCCATTCTTCAAACCGAGAGACTTATTTTAAATTTAGTGCAACGATTGAGTGGGGTAGCTACTCAAACGAGGGTATATGCCGACGCTCTTTCAGGATTAAAAACCAAGGTGCTTGACACTCGCAAGACCACGCCCGGACTTAGAATTCTTGAAAAAGAAGCGGTACGTTTGGGAGGGGGAATGAATCACAGAATTGGACTTTTTGATATGATCCTTATTAAAGACAATCATATTGATTTTGCAGGTGGAATTGAAATGGCAGTAAGGCAGTGTAAGTCATATCTGAAAGAAAGAAATAAAAATCTGAAAATAGAAGTTGAAGCAAGAAGTCTTACAGATGTTGAAAAAATTCTTGCAGAAGGCGGCGTATTCAGAATTATGCTCGACAATTTCACTACTCAGCAAACCCGTGAGGCTGTAAAACTTATAAACGGAAGAGTCCAGACGGAATCATCAGGAGGTATTACTCTGGAAACCATCAGATCGTATGCCGAATGTGGTGTTGATTTTATATCTGTTGGTGCATTGACGCACCAGATTAAGAGTTTGGATTTGAGTTTGAAGGCGGTTTGGTAGGGCCGTAGCGTGCTACGGCCTCACAAAACCACCCAGCAACCACTCTGTAAAATCACGGCGCCAATCGCCAAATCCCCCAGCCAGCCCCATCCCTGCCATAAACCAAACGGTCATGCAGTCTACCCGATCTTCCTTGCCAGAATTCAATATTTTTGGGATGCAGCTGGAAACCGCCCCAAAAAGCGGGACGAGGGATTTCCTTATCTTTAAATTTTCCTTTATAAAAGGAGTATTTTGATTCGATGGCCTCTCTGCCGGAAATAACTTCACTTTGAGCCGATGCCCAAGCCCCAAGTTTACTTTCGTAAGGCCGTTCTTTAAAATATAAATCGGAATGTGCATCGGAAATTCTTTCAACATTTCCTTTAATCCTGATCTGTCGATGCAATTGTGGCCAGAAGAATAATAATCCTGCTTTGGGATTTTTCTCCAGCTCTTTTCCTTTAGCAGAACTGTAATTACTGAAGAATACTAATTTCCCATCCTGAATAGCTTTCAACAAAACCACTCTGGAAGACGGAAAGCCATCTGAATCTGTTGTGGAAAGCACTACTGCGTTGGGTTCATATAGTCCTTCATTTATCGCCTCATCCATCCAATCCTGCAGAAGGAGAGTTGGGTCTTTAGGCAGTTCAGATTCATTTAAGGCTCTGTTTCCGTAATCATTGCGTATTGCTGAGAGATCATTTTTCATAGAGCTATAACCATAATTCGATGCGGTTGTTCAAAGGAAGAAGTACTTAGAGTACTTAGTGTAGGGGGATCAAATTTATACTACAATCCATAAAGCCTTATAAACTCTATTTCTTTCGATGAAAGAATGCGATTATAAATTGCCACATCGTCAACCAATCCCGCAATTTCCCGGCTAGGGACATTTGTATCATTAATAATATGTCCAATTGTGAGTTCAATGTCATTAGTAAGGTACGGGCTTAATGACTGCGATAAAATTTCTCCGACCAGCAGGCCATCAACCATCAGCTCCCATTTGTCGTTGTTAATAGTTGCCAGAATATGATGCCATTCAGAATCATTTATTTTAGCATCAGAGAGGGTAGGCCTTATATAATCACCATATTTACTATCCCGGCCATTTAAACCAGGGTATCCATCTTTATTTATAAATAATATATAGCCAGGATTGGCATGTATTATATTATATTTTGAAAGAATAATTCCATTTGAATCTGAACTTTTTACCCAAAGACTTATTGTTATGAGATTGGTTATTCCTCTATTATCGGTGCCGCAAGTTACCCAGTCCCCATCTCCATCAAAACTCAAAGCTGAATTTTCATTACCAAATCTATCCTGAGTAAAAACTGCATCAACTATATTTCCATTAATAGCCGTTTTGCTCTCATCATTAGCATTCCCATTAAATGGGAAATAAGCCACCAGACCCTCGTTTAAATCAAGAACAGTAATGAAAGAATCCATAGTTATGGTATCTCGTGCAAAATAATTCGAACATATAAGTGATACTGAAAATTGACCTTTGTCATTATATGTAATGGTTGGATTTTTATCGGTAGACCTTTCGGGGGTTCCGCCCTCAAAATACCACTCCCATTGATTAACGCCTCCAGTTGAATGATCATAAAAATGAATTGCTGTTCCAGAATTAAGCAGTTGAATATCTGTGCTAAAATCGGCTGAAACTTTATAATCACTCATCGGAGTGTCATTAGTATCTTCTTTCACACATGAAAGGAGAATTACCATTGTAAATGATAATCCAAGAATAATATTATTCATAATAGAGTTTATTTTTGGTTTAAGCACATGCTCAGACCAATTTTAGCATTCTCAATATTTTTTTTCTTAAATTCAATTGAGATAAGCTTATACCAAAGCTACAGTTAAAATTGGAGATTCAAAATGATAAAACTCCCTTAACTCCAAATACTTTGGTTGAATCAAACTAATTCTATTACTTTATACTTATAATCTGAATCTTCAAAGAGGCAATTTTACTTTCAGCATCAGCCAGCTTTTCTTTCTCTTTCAGCACTACTGCTTCGGGTGCGCCGCTTACAAATCGCTCATTAGCGAGTTTCTTTTTTACCGAATCCAGGAATCCGATGGTATATTCCAATTCTGCTTCGAGCCTTTTCAATTCTGCTTCTGTATCAATTTTATCGCCGATGGGTAAATAGTACTCGATATTTTTAACAATGAAAGAAACTCCACCTTCAGGATTTTCCTCAACTTCAGTTAATTCAGATACATTGGCAAGCTTCAGGATAACAGGCACATATTTTTCAAAGAATTCACCTTCATTAATTTTATAATGAAGAGTGAGGGTTTCCTTCATAGGGATTTGCTTTTCGTTCCTGATATTTCTAACAGTGGTTATGATTTGCTTAACGCGCTCAAACTCTTCAATCATTATTTCATCCACCTTTCCGGCTAAGGGCATTGGAGATATCATCAGGCTTTCGCCATCCTTTCGGTCCTTAAGATAATGCCAGATTTCTTCGGTTATAAAAGGCATAAATGGATGCAAAAGGGCTAAAAGTTTTTCAATATTAACCAGTATCGCATCGTAGCTTTTTTTGCTGATAGATTTTTCAAATCCGGGCTTAATAATTTCCAGAAACCATGAAGAGGCTTCTTCCCAGAACAAACGATAAATACTCATCAGCGCATCAGACAGGCGATAGCGTCCATATTGCTCGTCCATTTCGATAATAGCGGCATTTAGCTTATTCTCAAACCACTCAAGGGCAATTTTTGTTTCGGGATTTTGTTCCATATCCTCATCAACATTCATTGACTTAATAAGCCTGAAAACATTCCATATTTTATTGCTGAAATTTCTGCCTTGTTCTGTTAATAACTCATCGAATAAAAGGTCGTTTCCCGCCGGTGAACAAAGCAACATCCCTACCCTCACACCGTCGGCTGAATATTTTTTCATTAGCTCAATGGGATCGGGTGAGTTACCTAATGATTTCGACATTTTTCTGCCTTTGGCATCCCTTACTATCCCTGTGAGGTATACATTTTTAAAGGGTTTCTCAGCTTGATATTCGTAACCGGCCATAATCATTCTGGCAACCCAGAAGAAAAGAATCTCAGGTGCGGTTACCAGATCGTTGGTGGGATAATAATATTTCATGTCCTTATTATCAGGATTCCGGATTCCGTCGAATACTGAAATGGGCCATAACCATGACGAGAACCAGGTGTCGAGCACATCTTCGTCCTGTTTTAATAAATCGGCAGTCAGATCCTTATTACCCGATTTTTCCTTTGCCAGCAATAAAGCATCCTCAATGGTATAGGCAACTACATAATCGTTTGGTCCGGGATTTTCACCATAATAATAGGCCGGTATTCTTTGTCCCCACCATAATTGACGCGAAATGCACCAGTCGTTTACATTCTCCATCCAATGACGATAGGTGTTTTTAAATTTAGGAGGGAAAAGTTTAATACTGTCGTTCATAACATTTTCAAGAGCCGGCTTAGCCAGTTCTTTCATATTCAAAAACCACTGAAGGGATAACTTTGGTTCAATTACAGCATCTGTTCTTTCAGAAAATCCAACTTTATTAATATAATCCTCTATTTTTAGGATATGTCCTTTTTCTTCAAGATCCTTTACAATTTTTTTTCTTACAACAAATCTATCCTCTCCCACATAAAGCTCTGCTCTTTCGTTTAAGCTTCCATCATCATTAAAAATATCGATGCCTGGCAAATTATATTTTAGGCCAATTTTATAATCGTTTTCATCATGTGCAGGAGTAATTTTCAGCGCACCGGTACCAAATTCCATGTCGACGTATTCATCCTGAATCAAAGGAACAACGCGATTAACCAATGGAATTATAATATTTTTCCCATGGAAGGTTTTGAACCTCTCATCCTGAGGATTCACACAAACGGCAGTATCTCCTAAAATGGTCTCAGGACGTGTGGTCGCAATTACAATGTGGTTATCTTCCCCTTCAACCTTATATTTTACATAATATAATTTGGATTGCAGCTCTTTGTGGATTACCTCTTCGTCGGAAAGGGCTGTTTTCGCCTGAGGATCCCAGTTAACCATTCTCACTCCCCTGTAAACCAAGCCCTTATTATAAAGATCAATGAATACTTTCAAAACACTTTCAGATAAAGAATCGTCCATAGTAAAAGCCGTTCTTCTCCAATCGCATGAAGCACCAAGTTTTTTAAGTTGTTCAAGAATTATTCCTCCGTGTTTTTCTTTCCATTCCCAGGCGTACTCAAGAAACTGCTCTCTGCTAAGCTCAGATTTATTGATTCCCCTTTCCTTCAACATTCCAACCACCTTTGCCTCAGTTGCAATGGAAGCATGATCTGTACCCGGAACCCATAAAGCATTTTTACCCATCATTCTTGCCCTTCTCACCAATACATCCTGAATAGTATTATTGAGCATATGTCCCATATGTAGCACCCCGGTGACATTTGGAGGGGGAATTACAATGGTATATGGCTCTCTTTCGTCGGGATCCGATTCAAAAAATTTATGCTTTTGCCAGTACTCGTACCATTTGTCTTCTGTTTCAGAAGGATTGTATTTAGAGGGGATATCCATATAAATATTTTTTCAGTGATAAAAGAAAGTGCAAAAATAATAAAATGAAAGGATTTTAAAGCCAGAAACAAATTCGGTTGGACTTTTTCTTTGATATTTCCAAATACTGTAGTAAATTTAAATATAATTCTTCCCATGAATAAAAAAATTTTAATAGTTGGTGCCGGAGCTGTCGGTGGAATAATTTCTGTAATACTTACTAAAAATGGTTTTGCTCCGGATGTTATTGTCAAATATCCTGAATTAAAGCTAAAAGCTAAAAAGCATGGCCTGGAGCTCAAGGGCTTTTGCGGTACTATTGTACAAAAAGTTCAAGCCCTTCTTCCTTCTGATATGCTGGAGGAAAAATATGATATTGTCTTTATGGCCGTAAAAGCTACTGATCTGGTTTCTGCTACAAAGTCTATTCTTCAGCATTTAAATGAAGATTCATTAGTGGTATCATTGCAGAATGGGATATGTGAGGACGAACTCGCCGCTATTGTGGGAAAGGAAAGAACCGTAGGTTGTGTTACGGGTTGGGGGGCTACCATGCTGGAGCCTGGTAAATATGATATGACATCGGGTGGAGAATTTATAATCGGGAATATTAATGACGGCGATCCCGATCGGCTAATTCCCATAAAAGATATGCTTAGTACTATTCTTCCTTGCTATATATCAAATAATATCTATGGAGAACTTTATTCGAAACTCATAATTAACTCCTGTATAACCACTCTTGGAGCTGTAACCGGTGATCCCCTCGGAAAAATGCTGTCCAATCCCCAAATAAGAATTATTTTTCTGAAAATTATTTCTGAAGCAATAGATGTTTCCAATGCCATGGGTATTAAGGTAGAGCCCTATTCAGGTAAACTGGACTTCTATAAGTTTCTGGCATCGCAGAGTTATATTGGCTATCTCAAAAGACATTTTACACTAAGGTTTATCGGTTATAAATACAGACGGCTTAAAAGCTCCAGTTTACAGTCGTTGGAAAGAGGAAAGCCAACGGAAATTGACTGGTTCAACGGATATATTGTTTCTCATGCAAAAAAGCATAAAATTAATGTCCCCATAAATAAAGCTTTGGTTGAAATGATAAAGGAAATAGAAAAGGGGAAAAGAAAAATTGGAATGGAAAACTTTACAGGAACATTCTTTTCTTAGGCACCAGCAAAATTAGTATGTTTAGATTTTTAATTTTGATAAAGAATTTATCATGAATGTTTTCTATTTTTGTAAAAAATACCTGATGAAATCCACTAATATTATCCTCCTTTTCGTTTTTATCATTTTCACTTTCTCCTGTAATACTAATAAAAATGAAGAGTCAACAGAAACTGTTGCTGAAATAAGCTTTGAATATACTCAATACGATTTTGGCGATATTGCTTACGATAGTGATGGCCGCTGTTATTTTGAATTCACAAATACATCCAGGAAAAATGATTTAATAATTCATAATGTGAGATCGAGCTGTGGATGCACGCGTCCGGAATGGCCTGAGGAGCCTGTTAAACCTGGGGAGAAGGGTAAAATAGGAATCAGTTACAACACAAAACTTGCCGGAAATTTTAATAAAAATATTACCGTTTACAGCAATACCGAGAATTCTCCTCTCAAGCTTTTTATTAAAGGTAATGTGGCGCCAATGAACGTTGAAGAATAAAATTAAGAATACTAAAATATAAGAATTATGCCATCAATTTCAGATAAAGGGAATAAAATGCCTGCTTCTCCTATCAGGAAGCTTGTACCCTTCGCCGAAGAAGCAAAAAGAAAAAACAGAAAAGTATTTCATTTAAACATCGGACAGCCCGATATCCGGACTCCGGAAGTGGCCCTTGAGGCTATCAGAAATTATAAGGAGAAGGTAATCGAATATAGTCATTCTGCCGGGATTGAATCTTATCGTCGTAAGCTTGCTGACTATTATAAGAAGATTGATATTGACATTGATTATTCAGAAATTCTAATAACTACCGGCGGATCTGAAGCCATTATGTTTGCGCTTATGTCGACGGTTAATCCGGGTGAGGAAATTATTATTCCTGAACCATTCTATGCAAACTATAACGGATTTTCCACAGCGGCAGGTGTAAATGTTATACCTGTTACATCTTCCATTAAGGAAAATTTTGCATTGCCTCCTATTTCTGAATTTGAGAAACTAATTACCGATAAAACCCGGGGCATAGTAATTTGCAATCCTAATAATCCGACCGGTTATCTTTATTCCCGAAAAGAAATTGAAACGCTGGGGGAAATTGTAAGAAAATACGATCTCTATTTATATTCTGATGAGGTTTACAGGGAATTTTGCTACGATGGCAAAGAGCATTATTCTGTAATGAATCTGAAGGGTCTGGAAGAAAATATTATTATGATGGACTCCGTTTCAAAGCGATACAGTGCTTGCGGAGTAAGGATTGGCGCACTTATTTCCAGGAATAAATCGGTAATAAATACGGCGCTAAAATTCGCTCAGGCCAGATTAAGTCCGCCTTCACTCGGACAAGTTATAGGAGAAGCCGCCTTAAATACACCCGATTCCTATTTTAAGGAAGTGTACGAGGAATATATCGAAAGAAGAAATTTTACTGTCGCTGCTTTGAATAAAATGGAAGGGGTTATTTGCCCCAATCCGGGTGGTGCTTTCTACACCATAGCCCAGTTACCTGTTGACGATGCAGATATTTTTTGCAAATGGATATTAAGCGAGTTCGAATACAAGAACCAAACGGTAATGATGGCTCCTGCCTCAGGTTTTTACTCGAATCCTTTGCATGGAAAAAAACAGGTCAGAATAGCTTATGTTTTAAAGATTGAGGACCTCGCATTAGCTATGGAAACCTTAGAAGAAGCGCTTAAGGTTTATCCGGGAAGAGAGATTTAAATCGATTCGAAGTGTTAATGAGCCCGGACTGAGTTTTCAATCATAAAGCAGATACTTTGTTCTGATTGTTTTGAATTCCTCCAAACCGGATTTCCAGCTTTCCCTTATTTCCTGCGATGTCAATCCTGATTCTATTTGTTTTCTTAATGAATCGGTTCCGGCTAATGATTCAAAGTAATTCGTGAAAAAATTTTCTTTGTCCTGAAACCGGTTGTAGGCATCAATTATCCATTCCAGATTAAGTTGACCAAACTCCGGCGGATCGACTTTCTCATTTCTAAGATCTACGCCGCCGCATTTTACACCCATAAATTTTGGATTAAGACTGGCTCCCGGTCGACTTTCAGGCGTAAATGAAAACTGAGTGGTATCAAATTCCGGAGCACCATATACCTGAAAGGGGAAGTCTGTACCTCGTCCAATACTTACTTTCGTTCCTTCAAAAAAGCATAAGGATGGATATAATCTGATGGCCTGGTAATTTGGTAAATTTGGCGAAGGCAGAACAGGTGGAACATACTTTTTTTGATGGGAATAGTTTTCGCAGGTAATTACCTGTAGCTCAAATTCTCCTTTTTCAAGTAGCCAGTTTTCACCGATTATCATTTTCCCATATTCTCCTATACTCATTGCATGCAAAACAGGAATGGGGTGCATTCCGACAAAAGAGATATGCTTTTCTTCCCGAATGGGCCCGTCGATATAATCGCCGTTTGGATTTGGTCTGTCAAGAATGAGTAGATCAACACCATTTCTGGCACAGGCTTCCATCACATAGTGCAGGGTTGAAATATAGGTATAGAAACGGACTCCAACATCCTGAAGATCGAAAACTATGAGCTCAATATCCTGCATTTCTTCATCAGTTGGCTGTTTGTGGGAGCCATATAAGGAGACAATTGGAATACCTGTTTTCGAATCGACCGAATTATCAATCAATTCGCCAGCCTGCACATTACCTCTGAAACCGTGTTCGGGAGTGAAAATGCGAACCGGTCTGATTCCGGATGATAAAAGACTGTCAACCAGATGAACATCAGCTATCAGACTGGTTTGATTAGAAACCAGAGCAAAGCTTTTTGCTCTCAGCAAATCAAAATATCGATCGGTCTTATCGGCAGCACAGATAATTTCCCCGCCTGATTCTTCTGATGAATAAAGACAAGAGCTTAATAAAATAAAAAAACTAACTATCAAATTCCTGTTCATTCCCTAAAACTTAAAGTGCTAATTTATTACATTTGTCGAACATATAAAAAGAATATTGAATTTAGAATTTTTCATAGCAAACAGAATAAGCGGGAAAAAGCGGAAGCGGAAACACTTTTCCAATACTATTTCAACTATTGTAATAACCGGTATTACACTCAGTGTTGCTGTAATGCTGGTTTCGGTTTCAATTGTTACAGGATTTAAAAATAATATTACAAATAAAATCTCAGGCTTTGGCTCACATATCCAGGTATTAAATTACGACTCCAATCTATCTTACGAAACAAAACCCATACCGGCTTACTCTCCTGTATATGAAGAAATTGCTGCACTTAAGAATGTAAAACAAGTACAGACATTTGCAATAAAAGCGGGTATTATCAAAACAGATACTGATATTCAGGGACTGGTCCTAAAAGGGGTGAGCAGTGATTTTGACTGGCAATTCTTTAATTCTACATTAATTGAGGGGAGCATACTTAATATTGATTCAAGTTATAATCAAGGAATAATTATCTCGTCCCATACCGCAAAAAAATTAAAGTTAAATATAGACGATCCACTCAGAATGTGGTTTATAGATGAAAGTCCGCGATTCAGAAAATTTGTAATTACCGGCATTTATGAAACAAGTCTTGTTGAGTTGGACGAAACCTTTGGTTTTGTTGATATAAAGCATATCCAGAGGCTTAATGGATGGAATGATCAGGAGATTAGCGGATTAGAGATAAATATAAATGAATTTAAAGATTTAGATGAAACCACATGGGAAATTCGTGATATCATCTCAGCACTTTATTTTGAAGATGGCGGGCGTTTAAAAGCCTCGAGCATTACCGAAAGATACCCGCAAATATTTGACTGGCTTAACTTGCAGGATCTGAATGTGATAATTATTATCCTTCTGATGATTATTGTTGCCGGATTTAACATGGTTTCCGGTATTCTTATACTCATTCTCGACAGGACGTATATGATCGGGGTATTGAAAGCACTCGGAGGAAGTAATTCAATGATTAAAAGAATCTTCTACTACCAGTCTTTTTACCTGATATTCAGAGGATTGTTATTTGGAAATATTCTTGGCCTTGGTTTAAGTTTTATTCAGAAAAAGTTTGAAATTATTAGTTTGAATCCTGAAAATTACTATTTATCGACAGTACCAATTAATCTTGATTTTTCCCATATCCTCCTGATCAATGCAGGAGCTACTTTTGCTATTTTTATATTCCTTATTTTACCTTCCATGATTATTTCCAGAATATCTCCTGCAAAAACAATCTCATTCAAATAAATACAAGATATTACATATTGGTTTAAACAATTATCAATTCCTGCCGTTTATCGCTTATATCCATGATTTTCAATTACAGCAATGTTTTATGGCTCATCCTGTAGAAATATTATCTGAATTAATACAAAAACGTCTTCAAGAAAAATTGCCGGGTTTTGAATATCAGCGAAAGATGTCTCCCGAACCCAGAAAATATCTTGAAGATAATCACCCGGTTAAGAAAGCGGCTGTATTGATATTACTATTCCCTTTAAATGGTCTGATTCATCTGGCATTAATTAAACGAACACTGTATGATGGACCTCATAGTGGACAAATAAGTTTTCCAGGGGGTATGTATGAAGAAAAAGATATAAATCTTTCTGAAACCGCTATTCGGGAAACGATGGAAGAGACCGGAATAAACCGGGATGAGATTACACTTTTAGGAAATCTGACCAGTATACAAATACCCATCAGTAAAATTGAAGTATTGCCTCTGGTTGGATATTCAAAACATACACCAATTTTCAAAATAAATAAAAAAGAGGTTGAAAGGATGATTCTGGTACCCTTAAAGGATTTAGCTAATAATGATATTATTTCCACAGAGTACCGTGAAATTAATACATGCACCTACACTATCCCTTATTACAATTATAATGGAGATAAAATTTGGGGCGCAACAGCAATGATATTATGCGAATTCCTCAGAATTATTGAAGAACCTGAGCGAGATGGGTACTCTCTTCAATATTAAGATAATGATTATACCGGTACATTATATCCTTAACATATCTTGAAGTCTCTGTTCCTCTGGCATATCCGTAAACCACTACAGGATCGGTATTATACTCCTTTTCTGATTTCTTTAGTAAGTAGTATTCAACATTACCTTCCCAAAGTTGTGGATTCCCACCGTATTTCTCGGTTAGATTAATTGCATCCTTCACATGACCAAAGCCAATATTATAAGAAGCAAGAATAAACTTTTTTCTCTCATCTGGATCAGGAACTAAATCTATTAGTCTAACATCGAGCCACTGAATAAACTTTATACCCGCTTCAATTTGATTTCTTACTGGTGAATTCTGGCTTACACCAAACCGGCTTGCTGTTCCCGGCATAAGTTGCATTAATCCGAAAGCCCCTGCCCATGAACGTGCAGCCGGATTGAATCTTGATTCCTGATAAACCATAGAAGCAAGCATTCGCCAATCCCAGCCTATTTTCAATCCTTCTGATTTAAAAATGTCATCGTATTGAGAAATTCTACCCGATTCGGGATAATAATAACTGCTGTTAACAATCTTATTGATCGATCTGCTATTAAAATACTTATTTTGAAGAATGGCAAATTTTCTGGTTTTTGTAAATGACTCCAACCATAGGTTTATTTCGTTCTTAAGCTCGGGAGTGTTCTCTCGAATAGCCCATGCCTGCTCCTGCGGGACACCTAACACTGTCTCAATATCAAGTCCCGAAATGGTTGAGTTTGTAACCATAGCGATATCTTCATCAGCCACAGTATACTCAATATCTCCACGAGACACCATTTTTATAAGCTGTTCCGTTTCTATAGGTACTTCAATTATATTTATTGTTCCTCCCAAATTCTCAGAAATATTTTTTAGCTGCTGATAATGTGCAGAATACTTCTGTACATAAACTGTTTTTCCTGAAAGCTCTTTAAGATCTCTCAATTCCTGGTTTCCGTGAAACAGCTTTTGAATATTAGCCTTCTGAACCAATACTTGTCTGCTCTGACTATGGGGCAGGGTAAAGTCTATAAAGGATTCTCTTTCCGGTGTAACGGTTAGATTTGATGCAATTAAATCGACGTTGCCACTGGTAAGAGCATTAAAATTCTGTTTAATATCATTATTAACACTTACTTCAATTTCGATTCCCAGGTAATCTGATAATTCCTGCAGCATCTCATATTGAAATCCAAGCGGCTGTCCTTTATAAATATAATAATTAACAGAACTGAAATCGGTAACTACCCGGAGTTTACCCTCCATTTTTATTTCTGACAAATCGTGTACATATTCTTCAATCTCATTATTTAATCTATCTTCTGTATCATCAAAAGAAAAAATAATAGGAACAAAAAGAAAAACCATTAAAATAATATATCTGCTAACTTTTATGTAATTCATTGTTTATGTTTTAGTGATTTTTGCAGTAGTGCCACGAATTAAAACGTGACGGGCTGTTTAGATAAACGCCTTTGCTACCAGCTTTCTGTCGGAGGACAGTCTTTTACCAATGATTAAATTCCGTTTTGGAAATTCTAATATTGGTTGCTTTTCATATTTTTAGTTTTAAATTATAAGGTTTCTTTTATTACTTCTGAAACCAAATTTCTTACTAATTATTGATTTAAAATATTTAAGTTATCAACCCTGAGGATGTATATTATAAACATTCAGGATTTGTAAAACCATCCATCCCTTAACAAATTTTATGCCAATATGTTCAAATGTGGTTAATCGTTGAAGGTCCATGCCAGTCCAAACTTAATAGAGCTATTGAAGTTCGGATACCTATAGGCCATGAAATAGTTAGCATCTATGAGGCCTGCAAGGGCATTGGTATATTGAATTGTGAATCTCAGCGTCTTAATTTTAACATTTAAAAAACCTTTAACAAAAGGGTAATTCCCAATCTCAGCTTCATTTTGCCGGTAAAAATTACCTGTTGCTGCCATATACGCATCTCCATAATATTTTGTAAAATAGTATAATTCGCCCCCTATTTGAAATTTTAGTGCATCATGAAATAAATCTGCCTGAAACCATGATCGGTTTGCATAACTAAACAGAGGCAAACTAATGGCGTCATGAGTACTTTTTTGTATCAATAATTCGTGTTTATTATGGAAAGGCCCCCAAATAAAAGTCTTATCCATAAAAAATCCAAGTACCATAATTTCAGGTTTGAGTTGGACAGGTAATGCCAGGGTATCGAGGTAAACATAATCATTAAACAGGCTCACAGACGCCCTTGCCGATATTTTTGAGTCGTTGGAATAGCGCAATGCGATTTGTGTGGATTCTGTTTTTCCAAAATCATTATTCCAGATAAAATGTGAGGAACCATAATGATTTAAGAAATAAGAGGGATTCAGGCTTGAGACTCTGGCATTTAAGCTTACGAGGCCTTTTCTTTTGAAATTCTTAATGAAAGTGGCTTCGGTAAAAACATCTCCAATATTATAACCTGTCAGAAACAACTGTCCGTCAATGGTATAACTCCATGTTTTCAATTTCCCTATCAACTGTCCTCCAATTGAAATATCGTTATATATATCCTTTTTATAAGATCTGATAACTGTATCAATGGTGTTCCCTCCCTGGTCATAACTAAGCTCTGCCGGTGGTGCAAAGGCAAATTTCTTGAATTCATGTTTCATATAAATCCTGAATTCCTGACTTCCATTTATCATATTTACGCTCAGATCGAACCGGTTTGACAGGTTGTGATAAAAAGCAGAGTCAACTACTTCGCTCACAGAATAGTATTGATTCTGATAATAATTCAGGGTATCTGATGAAGATATATTATCTGAATAATATTTAATTCTACGGTCATAATTCAGGGTATGATGGACAGCGAAATTATCGAAACGAGATTTATAAAGGGAATCCTTCACAATTTCAGAGAGGTTTAATTTCTGAGTAAAAAAGACATTTACATTTTTGTACTGGGAATTCGCATCGCTAAGAAACATACGATAATTAAGTGCTTCAGAATTTTGATTTACGAAAGCAGAGATATCGAATAACCCGCCATTTTCCTGAGCTTTATGTCCATTAAATTGCACTGAAGTATAGAAACTGTAGTTATCTTTTGTATAACTACTGAAAAGATTGAATCGATTTGTGCTTATATTCTGATCGAGGTACATACCTTTTGAGGCGATCAGGTCGTAGAGTAGTCCGATATTAAGATTTTGATTCACATTTTGACTATGCAGAAAAGAAAGATATTGTTCTGAATTATCCCGGTTACCGGAAGAAAGGTATTTCAGTTCGGTGAAAGGTTTTCTCGTATTAAAATGGTAAATATTATAGGGATTATACATATACATATCAAGGGCGGTGGAAAATAAGAATGTCTGATTATTGTTTCTGTTGAAAAAATCATTAGTTATAGCCGCCTGTCCGCTATTTCCGAGAAATGTATTTGCAAAGCTTTTATATTCGATTGGATTGTAACGAAAAACCGGTTCAAAACTTGTATCCAGGGGCACTTCATTTGGAATCAAGGTAGCGGGATCAATTTTATAGCTTTTAATCACGATACCAGAATCGGGCAATTCGGTCTGGCCATAGCCAGGAGCGACGGCAAAGAAGAAAGATAATAAAGATATGTAGATATATTTACACATATATTTAAAAAAAAAGCCCCGGAACAAAAGTTTCGGGGCTAATTCAAAAATTGGCGACGACCTACTCTCCCACTAATGCAGTACCATCGGCGCTAACGGGCTTAACTTCTCTGTTCGGAATGGTAAGAGGTGGTTCCCCGTTGCTACAGTCACCTAAAATTGTTATCCGCCGCAGGCGGAAAATATTATTGACATGAAGGAAAATTAATTTTTTAATTTGAATCTAAAAAAAGTTCACGGGCAATTAGTACTGCTCGGCTTTGACATTACTGCCTTTACACCTGCAGCCTATCGACGTCCTAGTCTTGAACGGCCCTTAAGGGAGATCTCATCTTGAGGGGAGCTTCGCGCTTAGATGCTTTCAGCGCTTATCTCTTCCAAACGTAGCTACCCTGCGATGCAGCTGGCGCCACAACAGGTACACTAGAGGTTTGTCCGCCTCGGTCCTCTCGTACTAGAGGCAGGTCCTCTCAAATCTCCAACGCCCACAACAGATAGGGACCGAACTGTCTCACGACGTTCTGAACCCAGCTCGCGTGCCACTTTAATGGGCGAACAGCCCAACCCTTGGGACCTTCTCCAGCCCCAGGATGTGACGAGCCGACATC
>JAIOZM010000015.1 GCA_021740585.1 Bacteroidales bacterium | reverse complement strand
ACCGGTAAAAAGCGCTGCCGCGCCCCGCCAAATTCAAAAAAAATTAAAAAATACGCTCCAAAAAATTGTACACTTTGCTCCGGAATGGGCTGTACACTATATCCCGGATTGCGTTGTACACTTTACTCCGAAATACTCATAATTATTACCAAGTACATCCAGAACCTTATCAATTTCTATTTTTTTAAAATCAAGATGTGGTTCAATAGGATAATTAATTTGTTCATCCTTATTACATGAAAATAAGAAATAAAATATCAGTATGAGTAAAACTATAATAGGTATTTTAATTGTCTTCATTTGCTTTTTTCATTTTTAAGGCGAACCTGGCATGTCTTGCATGCAGCCCAACAGGTTTATATGCTGGTTTAATCCAAGTATAATTCACCTATATGGTAGGTTATGCTCGGTTCGACCTTTATATAACTAAGGTAATACTTAATTTTAATTATTCTATTTCAAGTCGACATATATTTTACAGTATTATAGGAGTACAAATCACTCAATAATGCTATATTATACACACATACAAGTACTTACGCCATTAGACATCCCAAATCTTTGATTTAAAGACATTTAGAAGCCCTACAGACACTATCTCAATATGAGTAATGTGTTGCTGTCAATCAAAGATTAAAATGCCTTATAGCTCTTATTATCTATTAGATAGGAAATAGAGTGAAAAAAAGGAAGTTAACTTTTTGCTAATTTTATCCCCAGGCAGGAAAATTGAATTTGTTTTAGTCGTGTTACAGTAGTAAAAACAAAAATGCCTCTAAACCTTATGTTTAAAGGTATTTATTAATTTGCTCCCCAGTCCCGAGGATTCGGGAGAACCTTCGACCTACGGATTAATCCCGATGTCTCGGGAGCGCTCTATGCGCCCATTAAAAACCCCATCAGAAAATTTCTGTGAGGTTTTTGATGCTCCCCAGGAAGGAAAATTGGGATAAACCTGATTCATTATGTTACACTTTCTTTGAAAATAAAAAAAGTGAAAATAATTTTGGTTTCATTTGTTGGAATTACAAATTTCAAAATTGAAATTATTCATAAATATAATAAATGCAACGAACTACATCTATCTGCCTCATTAATAATAGAATATCCTACCACTTATCAAATTATTAATATGTTAAAATGCCTTAACTTAAAGAAAGAATTAGTAAAGTTGAAATTTTTTATGATAATTTTACCTTGGTGAAAATTGGAATATTAAGGACTTGAAGTTTGTCTTATCTGGTTCTTATTCAATCATTTTGATTTTATGTTTTCTAAGAATTTTAAAATAGAAAAAGATCTGTGTGCCCGTCTGAAATCAGGCGATATTCTGGCCTTTGAGATAGTCTATAATCTTATGAGCGAGAAGGTGTATCATTTTGCATTGAAGATTCTTAGAAATGAGCAAAACGCTGAGGAAGTCCTTCAGGAAAGTTTTATAAAACTATGGGAAAATCATTCGAAAATTGATATTGATCGTGAATTAGGTTCTTATATTTTTACCATTACCCATAGGCTTGCCATCGATCATTTTCGTTTGAAAAAAAGAGAAGATCAAAAATCCATCATTCTTTCAAAAATAATAGGAAGCTCAGATAATAAGACCGAAAAAGATATTAACTTCTCCGAATTAAAAGGAGAATTTGATAGAGCCATTGCGCAACTGAGTCCATCAAAAAAAGAAATATTTCATCTTAGCCGGATTCAAGGTCTAAGCAATGATGAAATCGCAAAAAAACTTGGTATCTCCAAAAACACTGTTGAAAATCAGATAGTAAATTCCTTAAAAATTATAAGGGAAAAACTCAAGCATTTTCTAAGCATCCTAATCACTCTTTAATTATTTTTTATTTTTCTGATAGTAGTGTTTTGTTTCAGATTCGTATTACTAATAAACCTGAAACACAAATTGATGAATATTTCCCCAAACGAATTAAAACTGATTAAAACTTACTTTGCCGGAAAGGCAACAGTGGAGGAAATAATAAAAGCAGAAATATTTCTGTTAAATCCTGAAAATGATTCTAAAATTGAGTTTTGTCTCCATGAAATTTGGGACGAAATTGAATCTGAGGGTAATAATATCAGCCCTTACCTGAAAAATCAATATCATTCCATTTTAAATCGATTAATTAATAGAGAAGAAAAGCAAACAATTGAACTCAACTCTGAAAGCAAGCTTAGAAAAATTTACCTGAGTTTTGCAAGAATTGCGGCAATTCTGATTTTCCCAATTTTAATTTTTAGTGTTTACCAATTAAAACAAAGTATTAATTTTTCCCAACAAAAATCAACCTTTACTGAGTTAACTGTTCCTTCCGGGTCAAGATTAAAAACTGAATTACCAGACGGTTCCGTTGTTTGGTTGAATGGAGGAAGTAGTATTAAATATCCATTAGCATTTAGTAATAAAAGCAGGTCTGTTGAATTTAGCGGAGAAGGATTTTTTGAAATAGCAAGAAATGAAAAATCTCCTTTTATTGTTAATACCGATCAGATTTCTGTAAGAGTACTTGGAACAAAATTTAACCTTTCTTCTTATCCTAATGATAATAAAATTTCTACAGCTTTAGTTGAGGGAAAGGTCGAAATTCTCAGAAGATTTAAAACAGGAAGAAATAATCCTGTAAACCTTATTCCAAAACAGATTTATTCTTTAGACAGGTCAACTTTAAAATATAAGGTTGAAAAAGAAGAAAACATGGACAAATATGTTGCATGGGTTGAAGGAAGACTGATCTTTGATGATGATCCTATGTTAGACGTCCTTAGCAAAATTGAAAAATGGTATAATGTTAATATTTCTTATCCCAAGGCGGATTTGGAAGGCCTTAATTTTACCGCAACCTTTGAAACTGAAACACTTGACCAGGTTTTAGACCTAATTTCACTGGCAATCCCGGTTGAATATACTGTTGGTGAGTGGCATAAAAATCCGGATAACTCTTACGCTAAAAAGACATATATTCTAAAAATTCGAAAAGATTTTCCTAAAAATTAAAAGATGAAAAAATGAAAAACGATAGCTCCTAAAAAAAGCAGGAAGATGAGCCACCAACTTCCTGCCTAAAATTCCCGTATGGAAATTTATTTTATTCTAACTAAACTACAAAAATAATGAATCTAAAATTACTTTGTTTAGGAATCAGACAAAAAAAGCATATTCTTTTTGCACAATTCTTTAAATTCCTACTAATATTCGTCACACTTTCACTTAATTCAATTAACATTTTTTCCCAGGATAAATCATTTACAATAGATAAAAATAACGTTAGCGTTAAAACCATCCTTGACTTAATAGAAAAGGAAAGTGATTATAAATTTGTTTACAGCAAAAATATTGTTGATACCGATCGAAAAGTAAGCCTTTCTGTTACTGAAAAAAATATTGACGCTGTTTTAACCAAATTATTCAGCGAGACAGATATTAATTTTAAAATTTCTGAAAATCAAATTGTTCTGTCTTCAAATACGATTTTGAATCCTCAATCTCTGCCTGATCAGTCTGTTGATGATTTTCAGATTAAAGGAAGAGTTATTGATGAATCTGGAGTTCCGATTCCTGGCGCAAACGTTATTGAGTCAGGCACTAATAACGGAACTATTACAGATCCAGATGGTCAATACCAAATAAAGGTTCGCTCTGAAGAATCTACACTCGACTTTTCCTTCATAGGCTACTTAAATCAGAAAATTGAGGTTGGTAATAAAAAGAACATTAACGTATCTCTCGAGGAAGATGTAATGGAACTCGATGAGGTGGTTGTGATCGGTTATGGTACGAGTAAGAAAAGTGACCTCACAGGTTCTGTTGTATCTGTTTCAAAGGACAGACTTGAAAATTTACCCTCTGTAAATGTCCTTGAGTCAATGCAGGGAGCTGTGGCTGGAGTTGTAATTTCCAATCCAAATGCCAGACCCGGTTCTGATCCTCAAATCTACATCAGGGGTTTAAATTCTATTTCAGCTAGTAACACTCCTCTCATTGTTGTGGATGGAATTCCTGATGTTGGCTTGGGTGGGATTAATCAAAATGATATTCAATCGATAGAAATATTAAAAGATGCTTCCGCATCTGCCATTTATGGCGCCAGAGGTTCAAATGGTGTAATACTGATAACGACTAAAAGGGGATCGGGTAAAGCAAAAGTTGATTTTAATTACTACTTCGGTAAACAAAGAATTACGAAAAAGTTAAACTTAATGGACGGTGCGGGTCACCTGGACATGAAACTCAGAGCCTATGAATTAGGTTCTGCTCCTAGTGATACATCCGATATTTATTCTATTGAAGAATATGCAAATTTGATTGCCGGGGTTGAAACAGACTGGCAGGATGTATTTTTAAGAGACGCCAATATTCAGGAATATCAGCTTGGAGTATCTGCTGGTACAGAAAATACAAATTATTATCTTTCTGTTAGTTATGGTGATCATGATTTTATTCTGCAAAATTTTAATTACAAAAGAACCGGGCTTCGTTTTAATATTGATCAAAAAATCGGTAAATGGCTTAAGGTTGGTAATTCGCTAAACCTAACATCAACGCATGAATCAGGTGTAAGTGGGAATTTAAAATATGCAACTATTCTTTCTCCCTGGATGAGTCCTTATGATGATAAAGGAAATGTAATAATGTATCCTGCAAACAATAATTTCATTGGAAATCCTATCGCTGAGAAAAATATACTAGTTAATGACAGGCGATATCAGGTATTTAATAACACTTTTGCTGTCCTTCAACTCCCGGTAGAAGGATTGTCATATCGAATAAACCTGGGTATGGATGTTCGTTTTAGCAAAGACGATATGTATCAGGGAAGAGAGACCCCTCAGGGTAGCGTGAGAAATGGAGTTGCAGACCTAAGTTCCAGCTATAACAGAAACTGGGTAGTCGAAAATATTTTGAATTATGAGAAAGATTTTTCCGAAAAACATAAAATCGTTTTCACCGGTTTATATAGTATGCAGGAATTCAATAAAGAATCCTTTTCTGTAAATGCAGAGAATTTCCCAAATGATGGGGTTTTATATAATGATCTTCTTGCTGCCACTATTTTCCAAAGTCCTCAAAGTTCTGCCTCCCGTTCATCCATCATGTCATATATGGCACGTTTTAGCTATGGATTTGAAGACAAATATTTACTGACCTTTACAACAAGAAAAGATGGGTTTTCAGGTTTTGGCTCAGGGCGAAAATTTGGGACTTTCCCATCGGCCGCTTTTGCATGGAGGATTAATAATGAATCCTTTATGTCAAGTGCTAATAAATTGAGCGACCTCAAATTAAGACTTTCTTATGGGAAAAACGGAAACCAGGCCGTAAGCCCCTATTCATCTATTTCCAACCTGACCACTGGTGATGCATATATTTTCAATGATGAAATAGTATATGGATATTTTCTGGAGAAAATGGAAAATGCACTCCTGGGCTGGGAATCGACAGGTTCATTTAATTCAGCAATTGATTTCGGATTTTTAAAACAAAGACTTTATGGTAGCATAGAATACTATTCGTCAAATACAAGTGACCTACTTTTGGAACGTGCTGTTTCTGGGATTACCGGTTTTACTTCAATATTTGCAAACATTGGAAAAACCCATAATGAAGGACTCGAATTCAATTTAAATTCTGTAAATGTTCAAAAAGGATTAAATCGTTTTAAATGGACAACCAATCTTAATTTCTCTTTTAACAAAAACGAGATTGTTGATTTATATGGTGACAAAAAAGACGACGTGGGAAATAACTGGTTTATTGGAGAACCCGTAAGTGTTATATATGATTATGTTTTTGATGGGATTGTGCAAGAAGATGAAGATATGTCAGGTACTGCACAACCTTCAGCTCTCCCCGGAGAGATAAAAGTAAAAGACATTTCACCAAACGATGAGATCGATCCTGATGACAGAAGAATCATCGGAACAAGTATCCCTGACTTCCTTGCTGGTATGACGAATACCTTCAGCTACAAAGGTTTTGATTTTAGCGTGTTTGTTCATGGTGTTCACGGAATTACCAAAATAAATGATCTGCTTGAAAATTCGAGCGGCCCAGGAAATAACCAGTTAGATCTTGATTATTGGACGCCTGAGACTCCTTCCAACCAATATCCTACCATGCGAGTTGGTAAATCTATTTCCTATTATTCTAGTTTTATGTACGAAAGTGCAGACTACATTAGGATTAAGGATATATCTCTTGGTTATACAATTCCTGAAAATGTTGCGACAAAACTTGGCCTGCAACGACTGAGACTTTATGTTAACGGACGAAACCTGTTTACTTTCACCAATTGGCAGGGCCTTGATCCTGAAACGGGAAGTTACAAAAATCCAAATATTAAATCGGTAATTTTTGGTATAAATGTTAGTCTATAAATTCTTTAAGCTTAATATCATGAATAAAAAAGTATTATTTTTAATCATACCCGCTCTTCTGTTAATCCTAATTTCCTGCGACGAAACATTTCTGGATGAAGTGCCAAATGTTTTCCTTTCTGCTGAAAATACGTTTACCACTCAAGCAGGACTTGAAGCAGGACTAGTTCCTGTATATCGTGCAGCACATGAACATATTGAAGGAAAAGTATTTGTTCAAACCGGAACTGATATTGTAAAGTACACTTTTAATGGTCAGGAAGGGCATAGGGTATTTGGATCCTATTCCGCAGAGTTAAATGGTGAATTTAGTGCCGTTAAAGGTTGGTGGAACAGAACTTATGAATCCATTGCAAGGATTAATACAATGTTATCTTATATTACTGATGCTGAATTTGATTCTGAATCTGAAAAAAATCAAATTTTAGGTGAACTCTACTTTTTCAGAGGCTTCTGGTATCTGGACGCACTTCAAACATGGGGCGACGTTCCTTTAATAATTGAACCCTTAAAATCTCCTCGAACTGATTTTGAAAGAGATCCTAAAACCAAAGTTCTTGAACAGGCTATTTTAGATCTTGAAAATTCAATACCTCTTCTAGGGCAGACCCCACCTGCCAAGGGAAGAATTTCAAAAGGAGCAGCGCAGCATATTTTAACCAATGCATACCTGGTTGCTGAAGACTGGGAAATGGCTGAACAAACAGCAACTGATCTTATTTTTAACTCTAACCGGAGCTTGATTAAGGCTAGGTATGGCGTTAATAAAAATAATCCGGGTACTCCTTTCACAGATATGTTTATTGACGGCAATGTAAATATTGAAGATGGTAATACTGAAGCATTATGGGTATTTCAATATGGAGTCAGAGAGACAAAAGACATCGTTAGAACAGGCACCTTTAAGGCGGGTTGGTGGCCGGTATATGAGAAGTTTCCGGGCTTGAAGCTGTCGATGGATAACTACCAAAGAGGTAAATGGAGAGTTTGCATGTCTGATTTCTGGTTGAATCTTTTTGAGGCCGGTGATGATAGAAATTCAGATTTTGCCATCAAAAAAACCTGGTATTACAACGATTCAACATTTATTAAAACCATGAAAGAAGCTGGGACTCCACTCATTCAATGGGTGAATAATATTCCGCTTTTTGTAAAATATGGTGATGAAATAAAACTTTCGAAGGATGACCCTCTCTATGCCTGGATATACCCAACCCCAATGAAATTTATCGATATTATGGGAACTGATGTTACCGAATCTTCAACGGACAAAGAAATAATTTATTTAAGATTGGCCGAAACATATCTTTTTCTTGCTGAAGCACAATTCAAACAAAATAAGTTTGACGATGCTGCAGAAACAATTAATGTCTTAAGAAGACGTGTAAATGCTTCCGAAATAAGTGCTTCTGACCTAACCATAGATTTCATTCTGGATGAACGTGCCAGAGAACTCGGTCAGGAAGAAAACAGATGGTTTACATTGGTAAGAACAGGTAAACTTTTAGAAAGAGTAAAAGCTAATAATGACCAGGCCGCTTCAAATATTCAACCCTATCATGTCCTTATGCCAATCCCTCAACCTGAAATAGACAGAAATCCTGACTCGAAAAATTTTAAGCAGAATGATGGTTATCCATCGTCTGCCAATTAAAAGTAATTGTACTCTTAAATTATCACTAACTAAAATAAATAATAATGAAATTTAATTCTATTCTAAAAAGAACAATGAGCCTCTTAGCCATGGCTCTTTTTGCAACATCTTTGATGATGGGACAAATATCAATTAAGCCCATTGCACACTGGGCCTTCGATGAAGGTACAGGTACGGTCGCTGCTGATAAAAGCGGAAACGGACATGATGCTACCCTGCTCAATATGGATGAAACAGCCTGGATTGAAGGTAAATCGGGAAAAGCCCTGAAATTTGACGCTGTTGATGATAAATTATCTGTGAATTATGACTCTCTGTTTGACTTTAAAAGTAAATCATTTACTCATAGTATGTGGGTGAATCTTACCGACACACTAATTTCAGGAAGACTTATAGCAGTAGGGACCTATAGCCTTCAGCAAACTAATTTTGGAGGATCTTTTATGCGGGTTACTGTTAAGAGTCCCGGTGGAAACAAGCTTACCGTCCAGACTTCTGACAAACCTTATGTAACCCAGGATTGGGTTCTCCTCACTGTTGTTAGAGACGCTCCCGGACAAAGTGTGACGTTTTACGCTAACGATCAGATGCTTTATACCCAAACCTATGGGGACGCATTCCTGGAATGGGATTTTGGTCCAGAAACTGATAATCCTTTTATGATTGGTGGAAATACAAGTGCAGATCCAACAAAACATCAGGGAACAAATGGTGGACTTGACGATATAAGAGTATATGATGCAGCTTTGAATTCTGATCAGGTAGCAGAATTATATAATGGTACTGCTGATATTTTAATTGCTCATTGGAGTTTTGATGAAGGAACCGGAACGGTTGCCGCCGATTTATCCGGAAACGGTCACGATGCAAACCTAATTGGTATGGATGAATCAGCATGGGTGGAAGGAAAATTGTTCAATGCATTGAATTTTGATGGCGTTGACGATAAACTTATTGTTCCTTACAATGAAGATTTTGATTTTAAAGCAAGTCCATTCACTTATTCAATGTGGATAAATATGGCTGAAACTCCATTTACCGGCAGATTTTTAACTTACGGTACATTTGGTTTGCAACAGACAGACTTCAATGGTGCTTTTGTAAGAATAAACGTAAAAAGCACTTCCGGTAGTAAATTAACTGTTCAGACGGAAGACACCCCGTTTATTAAGGGTGAGTGGGTTTTACTGACTACTACCAGAGATACCACAACTAAAACAGTAAGTTTCTACGCAAACACGCAACTGGTATATTCGCAGGAGTATGGCGATGCTTTTAAAGAATGGGATTTCGTTTCAACCAATGATACTATTGTAATCGGAGCCAACAATAATCCGGATCCCACAAAGCATCAGGGAGCCAAGGGAATGATTGACGAAATAAGAGTATACTCTAAAGCCCTCACTCTTGATGAAATCACAGATTTATTCGCTGCTGGTAGCGTAAATTATTATGATCTTACCGTTTCCACAGCAGGTTTAGGCTCTGTAAAACTGAGCCCGGCAGGTGGCGTCTACCCTGAGGGAAGTACAGTTACGCTTACTGCAGTTCCGGATGATGGGAATCATTTTGAAAATTGGAGCGGAGACCTTACGGGCACCCAAATATCCACAACTCTTGTTATGGATGGGGATAAAAATGTTACAGCTACATTTGCTGAAGGTGGCGTGCAGTATAAATTAAAGATTAACACAATTGGAGATGGTTACGTTGCCAGAAGTACTGCAGATACATTAATTGATGCTGGGACTGAAGTTACCCTGACCGCTGTAGCAATGGAAGGAAATGAGTTTGAGCAGTGGACAGGTACTCTGGCAAGTTTCGATGCAAATTTGACATTTATTATTTCTGAGGATACAGAACTAAATGCAATTTTTGCCTCTGCAGGACCGGATTATGACGTTATTCAGGAAGTCCAGTCTTATGACTATTCGGCCATTGAGGGTGCGAATCTAAATAAGGATACAGAAACTTATGTTTGGACTAACAATCCCGGATTCACGGGAGATGGCTTTATTGATTTTGCAAATGAACCAAATACTTGGGGCGAATGGATACTAAATGCTCCTTCAGCAGGAAAATATTACATTATTTTTCGATATGCACATGGTGGTGAAGGCAGCAGACCGTCCAAAATCGAGATTGGGGGCACAGTTATAGAGCAGTCTCTTGACTTTCCAGCTACCGGAGCTTGGTCAATCTGGAAGAAGGTTGTTATAGAAGCAGACTTACAAGCAGGTGAAAATACCTTGAAAATAACAGCTCTGGCTGCAGATGGAATGGTAAACTTCGATGTATTTCAACTGGCAAACTATACAACATCTGTTGATCCAAAAACTGCAAACCAGAGCACGCTTGTTATTTATCCTAATCCCGTATCTGACAATGCACTATTCGCATTTAAAATTGAAAAAGCAGCAAATGTTGAGCTTAACTTATTTGATATGTCGGGTAGAAAAGTAAAACAGATTGAAAATGCATTTATGCCTGCCGGTGAAAATGTAATTCGCTGGAATGCAAGTGATGTAAAAACTGGCTTGTATGTCGCTCATCTGACCATTAATAATTCTGCCCTTCCCAAAACAGTTATTGTCAATGTAATGAGATAACATAAAAGCTTTTCATTGTTAGCTCTTTTTTGGATAATTAATCCAGTTTTAGTTAATAAAAAAGAATTCTCCCGGATATAATCCGGGAGAATTTATAACCCTATTTGTCATTTATTTGATCATTAATAAATTATGAGAAAAACATTATTAATACTGTTTTTTAGCTTTCAGTTTTGCGCCATGTTTTCACAAAAAAATGATCTGGACTATTTTCGATCCGTTTTCTCAGAGGAACTAGTCAAAGATTATATTGAAAGGGCTTATACTCACAAAGCAAATTACCCTCTGCCTACTGTAGATTTTGATGCCATCAGGCCAAAAAGTATTGGAAGCTCCTTTTATGAACCAAACTTTGGCCGCAAATGGACCTACATTTTTAGTGGAGGTAAAAATATAATGAACAGCGAAAGGAATGCATGGAATAGCGACACTAGCCTGTTTTTTTTACAAGAAGCATCTGGCAGTAATTATGTAAAGCTCGCTCTTTTTGATGGTAGCACTGCAGAATACATCAGGTCAATTACCATTACTGGGGTACCTTCTTCTTCAACAGCTATCAGATGGCTTCCCGGGGACCCGGAAAATGTGTTTTATTTTGCTGGAAATTTAATCAAAACCTGTAATATTAACACCGGTATTACAGAGGTATTCCAGGAATTTGCATCTTTCAGCCTGAATGAAAAAGATGTAGGTGGTGGAGATGGGAATGATGTATCTCCCGATGGCGATTTATTAATCTCGAACAAAGGTAAAAATGCCTTTGTCTATAATTTTTATGAAAAAAAAGTTGTCAGGCATGTGGATGGCAGCAGGGTATATTTAAATGCAGATAGTCCGTTTCCAACTTTCGATTTAGCTACACTCGATTACGTATGTGCATTTGCTGATCACATTTTTGAAGTAGATGAAGATGGAGGTGGTGTTGTTATTCGCAATTTTAATGGAACAAAAATTCAGTCGATATATAAGAGAACCCCTCATATGGATCCAACCTATTTTAAAGATGGAGACAAACTGTATCCAGGGTTACTAGTCCGCTACAATGCTGCTGATGCCTCCTACTATTCCGCTCAGGGCTATCCCTCCAAAACCGGCAAAGCTTTTTTTCATGCATTTAATCCTGAGAATCCATCAGAATTTCTAAGGTTTCCAATGGATGAATGGAATTCAGCTACTCTGGGTAGCGGATGTCAATTTTCAGCAAATCGATATGATGGTACAACCGGTATGTCTTCAAATAATGGCCCGATACTTTACGATTTACCCTGGGAACCAAGATTTGGCGAGTGCTTTGAAAACTCATACAATTCAGAGGATTCTGAAATACCGCGTCGCTTTGCTCATCATTATATTGGATATGAAACAACTTATACTTCTTCCCAGCAACCTGAAGGCTGGAATAGTCCCGATGGCAATTTTGCCATAATTAAAACATATTGGGGCTGGTATAAAGTCGATCTTGCTAAGCGATTGTCAAAATCTGAAGTGGATGATTTTTTGAATGCTCCCGCAGCTGTTACCTACTCATTAATTGTAAATTCCGGAAGTGGAGATGGTCAGTGTGTAGAAGGAACAGAAAAAATAATCATTGCTGATTCTCCTGCCTCAGGTTTTATTTTCGATAAATGGACAGGCGATACTCAATACATCTCTGACCCAACAAAGGCTGAGACTTTTGTTACAATGCCGGCTTCTGGTGTAACAATAACCGCAAATTACAAAGAAGCAGACAAATTCAGTTTGAATATTATTGTTCAGGGACATGGCAGTGTTTCAACAAATCCAACAGGTACAGAATTTTATACAGGAGTACAATTAGCCTTAATCGCTACTCCCGATGAAGGCTATTCTTTTCTAAGATGGACAGATGATCTTGTTTCAACTCAAAATCCTGCCTTATTGCTTATGGATGGAAATAAAGAAGTAACTGCGGTGTTTTCTGACTTTCCAACTTCTGCAAGAAATGAATTTATAGAACCTTCAGAAAAACTTTCTGTCTATCCTAATCCTTTTAAAAACGATTTTACCATTCAGTTTAACTTGGCAGGTAATTCTGAGGTGGTATTCAAGATTTTTGATGTAACAGGAAATGAAATATCCTACAGCTTAATTCAAGAATTTCAAAAAGGAAAACATAATCTGACAATCGAATCAACTGAGCTGAATATCACCAGTGGTATATACTTTTTGCAGATGACTGCTAATAATGAAGTGTTGACCAGGAAGATAGTATTTACCGACTGACATTTTTATTTCGTATTCCCATTTTCTTGAATAATTCCAATAAATGAAAAATATTTCATATAAAATCATATTGGCTCTTTTGCTCAATTTGTACCCATGCTCAGTGCTTCTTTCCCAGGATTTACCCTCAGGAATAGCTATTGAAAAATTACTTTTTGCTGATGATTTTCAAAATGGCCTGGCAAATTGGGTTGTTGAACAAACTCCCGATGGGAAAGTCAATAATAAGATTACATCAGGAGAGAACAAGGTTCTCGAAATTGATGGAGGAGGTACAACCGCCTGGTTCACAGAAGTATTAAACGGACCTGTCATTATTGAATACAAAGCAATGCTTCTTGATGAAGATGGTCCAAACGATAATTGCAGGGATCTTAATTCTTTCTGGATGGCCAGAGATCCTCGAAGTCCTTATGATCTGTTTAATGGCTGGCGGTCTAACTCAAAATCAAGAGCAGGTGTTTTCTCAAATTATAATAGCCTTCGAACTTATTATACGGGTGTAGGCGGCCATAAGAATACAACTACTCGGTTTAGAAGGTATACCGGACATGGTGACAAACCTTTATTGGAGGAACATGATATATCTGCTGACCAATTCCAGCTTGAAGCTAACCATATGTATCAAATTCGGATAATTTCATGTGATAAAATTGTTCAATATTATATTGACGATATTCTGTTGTTCGATTTTTATGATCCTCATCCATATACGAGCGGTTGGTTTGGATTCCGTACTGTGTCAAACCATATGATAGTCGATGATTTTAAAGTATTTAAAGCTTCTGTGGACAATAGACTATTAAATCAATGGGATAAATCGTTGGAGTATTCTGAAAAACTAGGTTTAGGAAAGCTGTTGACCCAGAAGACATTAAGGCTAGGTTGGAAAGAGCAAGATTTCTTTACCGAAGACAAAATTTTTTATCAGTCTGAAAGAACAATTTTTACTGACCCCTCTACAAAAGGTACATCCTGGCAGATGACATCAGATCCGGCAGTTGAATCTAATGAATATACAGATATCCCTGTTTGGAGTGCTGATGGAAAATATCTGCTTTTCAGAACATTGAGGAATGGTAAAGCTGAAAGATGGCTGATGGACGCGGATGGAAATAACTTACGATCTGTTGCAAATGAACACCAAACAGATTTCGAAAAAGGATTTTGGAGTATTCGCTATCCTGATATCATATATTATTCGAAAACTATAGAAGTTGATAATAAGACTCTGACAAGGCTACTTAGTTTTAATGTGAAAGATGGTTCAGAAAAAATAATTGCAGATTATCCAGGCGATCTAGGAGTGCTGCAGCCTCCTCACCCATCGGAAGAATTATTTTTATATGGAGACTTTATGAATGGCGAATGGGAGGACAAGGAACATCCTTCCCGCGCCTTTATAACCAACAGAAACGAAATTCTACATGTAATCAATTTTGAAAAGTTGTTTCATCGCTTAAGGTTTACAAAATCTGAGGATGGAAGAATCTTTTACAACTTCGATCTGCCCAGACAAAGCTTTACTTGTAAACCGGACGGATCTGATATTATCGAAATTCCATTTGATGGTGGACATCCAGATTGGATTCCCGGCGGCAAAACTGTATTTTTCAATGCACGGGAAGTGCTTCCTGATGGAACAAAAAATTTTGACATACGCTACGATGCTATAAATGTAGACGGAACAAATTTACATACCATTTATCCATATGGAGGTCATGCCTCTGCTTGTCTTGATGGCAAATACTTTGTATGCGATGGCGGTGAAGGTGCCGGATCGGTAAATTATGTCTCGCTGGAAGAAAATAATACTACACAGAAGCTTTTTATGAATCAGACTTCCCGCTACGATCACACCAATAAATGGCATCCAGATCACCACAGTACACATCCGCACCCAAATAGCAGTCCTGATGGAACCAAAGTAGTTTCCAACAGCGATGTAATGGGACAGTTTTCTGACATTTTTGTTTCTGTAAGTCATTTCCCTGATCCCCCGGAAAATCTCACATTCGTAAGAGAAGCCAAGGAAAATTATATCTGTTGGAGAAAACCGGGAAAATCTTTAGAAACAGAAGGTTATTTGGTATATGCGTCTAAAAAAGGTTTGAATGATTTTTATCTTTTTTCTTCTGAAATAATAAAAGATACTTGTATAATGGTTTCTTCTGATTTACTTAAAACCAATTCATTCTGCGTGATTGCTAGAGAGTATTCGGGTCTGATTAGCCGACCTTCCAAAATCCTTTACCCAGTTGCCGTATCTCAATTTGAGAAATACCATTCACTGGTTTTGGAAGCTGAATGGGCTGAAATTAATTTTCCAAGTGAAGAAAGAATTAATATGACGGATGCATCTAATGGATACTTTGTCGAACTTTTGCCCCAAGGCCAATTAAAATTTGATTTAGATGTGCCGGAAACAGGCGAATATGTCTTTTGGGCGCGTGTAAAGGGATCTTCAGGTTTAAGCTTTAAATTAAATGACAGCTACAGTTTTTCATTAAAAGGGGTTGATGAAACCTGGATCTGGCAAAAATCTACACAACCTCTGGAATTAGTAAGCGGGAGGCAAGTTATTATAGCCAATGCAACTCAGCCAGGAATTTCAATCGATAAAATAATAATTACCCGTGAGAAAAAATTTCTTCCTAATGGTTTATACACCATTGATAATCTAAAACCGGAAGCTCCCGTTATCACTCGTGCAGTAAATCTTTCCCCAAATACAAATCAGATCAGCTGGACGAAATCTAAATCAAATGATGTACTTTATTATAATGTATATTGTTCTACCAACCCTGATTTTATAATCGGTCAGAATAATCTTATTGGATCTCCTTCAGAGTGTAGGTGGACTGATTGGGGACTTCAAGCCGGAACGAGCTATTATTACAAGATAACTGTGGTAGATTATTGGGGAAATGAATCAGAATTTACCAGTGCTTCTGTGAATATTGAGCCGTTTATCCCGATTGAGTGCAAGTTAAAAATTTCTGATTGTGATTATTCCGGATTTGATACAGCATATTCTTCTCAAATAGGAGAAACTTTTTTAATTGCAACACACAAAGAAAATCAGGCTGCTGGTCTGAAGTGGGATTTTGATATTCCGTCAGCGGGAAAATATGCTATATGGGGATCTTCGGTTAACACACTTAAACTGACCTCTGAGTTTGATATCATTATTGATAATATTCTTCAAACGGAATGGAAAGCCTTCGGATTATATGACACCTGGAAGTGGTCTCCTCTGGGTAGAAAGCAAAGTGGCAGCCCCGAGATTTTCATTTTTGAAAAAGGGGTTCATAAAATTGAATTTATCCCTCGAAAAGCCGGTGCCGTTTCCGGTGATATAATAATAAGTAACGATCCTTCTTTTTGGCCTTTTAGCGAAATGAAGAGCACTGGATATTAAATATTTTATAATTGTATTAATGGCTTAAAGCTATAGTTTCTTAATTGAAAGATTTTGTAATTGAAAGAATTTATGAAAGCAGGAAAGACGAGTATCGGAATCATTAGTGCGTTTATAACCATGGTGTCGGGATGTCAAAATTCAGAAATCGTAAATGAACATAACAGGCCCAATATAATCCTTATTCTCGCTGATGACTTGGGGTATGGAGATCTGGGATGTTATGGCCAGACAAAAATTTCGACGCCAAATACTGATTTACTTGCTTCGCAAGGTATTTCTTTCATTTCTCATTATAGCGGCTCAACCGTTTGTGCTCCTTCCCGCAACTGTCTTTTAACCGGGCAAACTACAGGTCATGCTACCATTCGCGGAAACGGATTTGGAGACGAAAGAATTCCCCTAAATTCAAATGATACAACTTTGGCTATGATCCTTAAAAATGCAGGCTATAAAACCGGTATTTTCGGGAAATGGGGTTTAGGGGAATCTGGAAGTGGAAGTGACCCAAACAATAAGGGATTTGATGAATGGTTTGGATATTTGAATCAAAAACATGCACATGATTATTATAGTAATTATTTGTACCATAATACAGACAGTATTGAAATAAAGGAAAATAAGAATTCAAGAACAATATTTACACAAGATCTTTTTACTCAAAAGGCTCTAAATTTTATCAGTACAAATAAAAATACTCCTTTCTTCCTCTTTTTACCCTATACCCTGCCACACGCAGAAATTGTTGCCCCTGAAAAAGAAATGGATCGATATCAATATAAATTTCCTGAGTATCCATTTCAAGGTTCAGATAGCTATCCTCCAAATCAAAGTCCCAGGGCAACATATGCAACAATGGTTTCAATGTTGGATAAAGATTTAGGAAAAATAATTAACCTCCTCGATTCACTTGAAATCGAAGAAAATACACTTATTATTTTTACCAGTGACAATGGCCCTGAGGCACTTGGAAAACATGGATGCGATCCTGATTTTTTTAACAGCACCGGCGGACTTAGGGGCGTTAAGCGCAACTTATATGAGGGAGGGATTCGGGTTCCCTTAATCATCAGATGGCCAGGGAAAATTAATGAAAATACCAAAACAGATTTTGTTTCTGCTTCCTGGGACCTATTGCCAACCATTACAGACATCTTGTCAATTAGAAATCCGAAAAACACAGATGGTGTTTCTCTGTTACCAACTCTTACGGGGAATGGGAAACAGAAGGAACATGATTTTCTTTATTGGGAATTTCATCATCCGATTGAAGGCTCGCAGTGCGCAATTCTAAAAGATAATTGGAAAGGAATTTTCTATTTCAACGACAGTATTAATGAGTTATACAACATTTCATCTGATCCAACAGAATCATTCAATCTTGCTGATGATGAGCCTGAAAAACTTTTCGAGCTTAAGAAACTAGTCATGGATTATAGAACCGAATCTCCATATTGGAATTTTCACTCAACAATTGAATAAATAGAAAGCTTTCAGACCAAAAATTTAAGTACATGAAGCAATTATTAAATTATTTTCTCATTTGTATCCTTCTTTTAGGACAATTCTCATGCAACAATTCATCTGAAGATAAGTCTAACCGGGTCCATTATGAAATCCCTGTATTGCCTGCTGATATGCCTTTCTCTTTTAAAATGTTTGATTTACCCTCTATTCCCTCGAAAGAGTATAATATTGTTGATTTTGGAGCACTGGAAGGAGCAAGTGTAAATGTATCTCAAGCCATTCATTCAGCCATTAAAAAAGCCCATAAAAGCGGAGGAGGAAGAATAATTATACCTGATGGAAAATGGCTCAGTGGTCCAATTCATCTGGAAAGTCATATCGAACTCCATATTTCCGATAACGCAGAGGTATTTTTCTCGCAAAATCTTTTTGAATACCTACCTGCTGTGCTCTCAAGACACCAGGGAATAGAGTGCTACAAATTTTCTCCTTTAATTCATGCTGAAGGAAAAACAGATATTGTGATATCAGGAAAAGGGAAATTTCACGGACAGGGAAAAGCATGGTGGAAGTATAATAAATATCGTGAAAAAGCCTGGAGTAAGCTAATTTTGATGGCTGATAACGAAGTTCCCGTTGAAAACCGGATTTTTAACGACACATCCGAAAATTATCTACCCCCTTCCTTTCTTCAATTTGTGAATTGCAAAAATATTCTGATAGATGGTATCAGTTTGAATTATGGGCCTTTCTGGACATTGAATCCGCTCTATTGTGAAAATATTATAATTCGTAATGTAAATGTAGAAACAATTGGCGAATATGGTCATACCCGCAATGGCGATGGAATTAATCCTTCGTCTTGTCGAAATGTAATCATTGAAAATTGCATTGTCAATTCGGGCGATGATTGTTTTACAATTAAATCAGGAAGAAATATAGATGGAATACGTGTCGGCAAACCATCCGAAAACATAATAATAAATAATTGTATAGCACTTAAGGGTCATGGAGGAGTGGTTATAGGTAGTGAAACTTCCGGGGGCATCAGAAATATTTTAGTAAGCAATTGTGAGTTTTATGGGACAGATAGAGGGATAAGAATAAAAACGGCTCGTGGCAGAGGTGCAGGTGTTGAAAATATATTTTTCAGGGATATCTATATGAAGGATATTCTTTATGAAGGAGTTATTGTTAATATGCTCAGATATACACCCCGATTACCAGCCTTCCCGCTTGACAGTCTGACTCCCTTTTATAATAATATTCATATTGAAAGACTTGTTGCCGAAAATATTCATGGAAAAGGGATCAGCTTGGTTGGACTACCGGAAAATCCGATGAAGAATATATTTTTTGACGATATCAACATAAATTCTTACGAAGGGATGTGTGCACTGGATGCTGATTCTGTTTTTGTCAATAAACTTATATTATCAAATGAAAAATCTCCATCAATTGTTCTGGATTCATGTCGGAATTTTTGGTTCTCCGAATCAACTTTTCCAAGAGGTGCAATACATATTGAAGTAAACCAGAACTGTAGCAATATCAATTTCGAGAATTGTAATTAATCAACAAATAAACAAAATTAGACGATGCTTAAAAATGCAACGCAAACAGCTATTATATTATTAGGTGCAATATCCGGAATGACTTCATGTTCAAATTCCAATGATACACAGCCCAATATTGTATTTATAATTTCTGAGGATATTTGCCCCGATTTAAGTTGTTATGGACGTACCGACCTAAGCACGCCAAATCTGGATTCCCTCGCTTCGGAAGGAGTGCGTTATACAAATGCATTCTCCACATCCCCGGTTTGTTCTCCATCCCGCTCTGCAATTATGACTGGTTTATATCAAACCAGTTTTGGCGCCCACAACCATAGGTCTGATATAGGGAATCTTCCTGACTCGATTGTTCCTTTTACAAAACTTTTAAGGGATGCCGGCTATTATACCTGTAATGTTGTGAATCCTGAATATGGAGACGAAAAAACCGATTTTAACTTCTCCGGGGAAAACTTTTTTGATGGTGATGATTGGAAGCACAGAAAACCGGGGCAATCATTTTATGCGCAAATCTCAATTTACACTACCCATAGGGATAAACACTGGGAAGGGATAGAGAATATGGTTGAAAAGCCTGTTGATCCTTATAAAATACAACTACCCTCTTACTATGCAGACCATCTTGTTAACCGCCTCGATTGGGCGCGCTATCTTAATTCGATTCAATTTATGGATGTACAGGTAGGAAAGATTTTAGAGCGAATTGAAAAGGAAGGTCTTAAAGAAAATACCGTGGTGATTTTCATAGGTGATCATGGTCGTTGCATGATAAGAGGAAAGCAATGGCTATACGATTCTGGAATTAAAATCCCTTTAATTGTGAGGTGGCCAAAGCAGATTAACCCCGGAACAATAAACGAAAATCTGGTAAGCACAATTGATATTACCGCTTCCATTCTTCAAATTGCTGGAGTAGAAATTCCGGAAGTTATGGAAGGAAAAGCATTTATTAAGCTTCAGGAAGCTATTCGAGATGAGATATTTGCTGCAAGAGACAGGTGCGATGGTGTTGTTGACAGAATTAGAGCAGTACGCACAAAAGAGTATAAACTAATACATAATTTTCTACCTGAAAAGCCATATGCGCAATTCGGGCATTATAAGGAATTCTTTTACCCCTCTATTCATCTTCACCGGGTATTGAATGCAGAAGGCAAACTAACGGATGTGCAAAAAAGCTTTCTGGCTAAAACTAAACCAGAATTCGAACTTTACAACATCATATCCGATCCTGAAGAAACAATTAATCTGGCTTCTGATGAGGAATACTCTGAAATATTATCCGAACTAAATCAAAAACTCGATAGCTGGATTGAGCAGACCGGTGATAAAGGGAAAGTACTCGAGTCGGATGAATTCATTGAAGAACTTCTGATAAAAAGGAACGAAAAATATGCTCCTTTGTGGAAAAAGAGAGGAATAAATCCTCATGATCCACCAGAGGTTCAATTAGATTGGTGGAAAGATAATCTGGCTTACAACGATTATTTTCAAAATACAGACTTGAAACTTGAAAATGCGGTATCTGAAAATTTCAAAACCATTGATGGACAAAAATTATATGCCTATTTCTATTTCCCGGAAAACTATTCCTCAACAAATAAACTTCCAGCAATCGTATTCTTTCATGGAGGCGGCTGGAGATCAGGGAAATCTACTCAGTTTACAGAACAATCAAAATATCTTGCCTCAAGAGGTATAATTGCCATTCAGGCCGATTACAGAACCATGTTGAGGGATGGTGTAAGCCCTTTTGAATGCGTTCAGGATGCAAAATCTGCCATAAGATGGGTTCGCAAAAATGCAGCGAGGTTTAGAATTGATCCCAACAAAATTGCTGCGGGTGGAGGTTCGGCAGGCGGTCATCTGGCTGCGGCTTGCGGTATGTTAACAGGACTGGATGATCCAACTGAAGATCTCAAAATTTCTTCCATTCCCGATGCATTGGTTCTCTTCAATCCGGTTTTGAATAACGGTCCTGAAGGCTATCGCTATGATCTGTTTGGGGAGAATTATAAAAAAATATCGCCTTTTCATAATGTTCGTCCTGGTGAACCACCTGTAATTCTGATGTTGGGAAGTGAAGATCCCCATCTTTCTCCTGAGCAAGCTGAAGAATTCCAATCCTCAATGAAGGCGGCCGGGAATGACTGCGAATTGAGAATTTATGAGGGACAAAAACATGGCTTCTTTAACGAAAGAAAGGGTGGGTATAAAATGTACGCTACAACAGTTTATGAAATGGATAAATTTCTGGGAAAATATGGTTTTCTTGAAGGAGAACCAACCATTAGTTTAGAACCCTAAGTTGATAAATAAGATGCAAAAATATGAAATTTTCAGAAAATAAATTGGGAATGAAAGTCCGTTTGAAAAGTTTGAATATATTCATTCTTCTTTGTCTTTTAGCTTTTCCGAAAGCATTGACAGGGCAGGAAATGATGAATGAAAATGAATGTTATGGAATTTTGGAAAATGATACTCTTATCATAGGTAATTCCATAATCAAAAGGGTGTATTTATGGAATGCAGGCGATATAATTAGCTTGAAAATAGAAGATCTAAAGAATAAAACTGAATTCTATTTGGATGGACAAGAACCTGATTTTCATCTACCGGGAACGGAACTTTCCGGGAAAAAGCCAGAAGTTAAAAATGAATGGATCGCTCAAAGTAAAACCACAAATGCTCATCTTGAATTTTCTATAATTACCCATTATTCTGATCTGAGTTTAAAAAGAATATTCAGCATTTACCCCGAAAGTCCTGCTATTCAATGTGAGTTATATTTGATGGGAAAATATGACGGAATACAGGCAAGTGAAATAAAAAAGAAGCGTTTTGAGAGTGCATATATTGAGAGAATCGCACCTTTCGGCCAGCACTGGAAACTTAAAAGCATTACATTTTTTGATGAAACGGATAATAACAATAACCTGATTATTGAAGAAGAATCTCTGGTCTTTTCCCGACAAATAAAGCTTAAAGCTAATCTTATTTTCGCGCGTAACTTAATTAATGACATAGGCTTTTTTATTCTAAAAGAAGGCCCATCTTACCCTGCTCAAATTAATTACCCGGGTTTTGATTTTCTAGCTTCAGCTACTCCCAACCATTTCTTAAATATATTGCTTGCAGGTCCGGGATTCGATAATAAAGATATAGTGCCTGATAAGTGGATCAAAATATATGGTTTCGCTTCTGGTATTAGCAGGGGAGATTGGGAATCTTTCTCAAAGGATCTGAGAATCTATCAAAAAAATATCAGAAACCGAATTAACTCCCGGGATGAAATGATTATGATGAATACCTGGGGCGACAGAGGACAGGATTCCATAATTAGTGAGGCTTTCATATTGAAGGAATTGAAGGCCGCTTCTAAATTGGGTATAACTCACTTTCAAATTGATGATGGTTGGCAAACAGGGAGGACAAAAAATTCAGCTTTTTCGGGAGGTTCTTTGGAAAATATCTGGCAAAAGGGGAACTACTGGGAACCTGATAAAGAAAAATTTCCTGATGGCTTGGAGAAAATTGTAACCAAAGCCTGGGAACTTGAAATCCAATTGGGTTTATGGTTTAATCCAAGTGCCGATAGCAGTTACAAAAATTGGCAGCGAGATGCCAATGTAATTCTATCCCTATATCTTGAATATGATATCAGATACTTTAAAATTGACGGATTAATCATTCCTGATAAATTGGCAGAAACAAATTTCAGGGCTTTCTTAGAAGAAATAATCAAGGGCTCAGATGGAAATATTGTAATTAATCTGGATGTTACCGGAGTCGCTCCTCGTCCCGGTTATCACTACTTTAATGAATACGGTAATATTTTTCTTGAGAACCGGTATACCGACTGGGGCAATTATTATCCTCATTGGACCTTGAGAAATCTATGGATGTTGAGTTCATACATTCCTCCTGAAAATATTCAGATTGAGTTTCTTAATAAATGGAGAAACTCTGATATGTACCTGGACGATGATCCTCTTGCTCCAAATAACATCCCTTTTAATTACCAATTTGCCACAACAATGGCAGCTCAACCGCTTGCCTGGTTTGAAGGCTCAAATCTGCCTGAAGAAGCTTTTGATATATCGTCAATGATTAAAGCCTACAAGGTCCATATGGCAGAATTTCACAAAGGAATCATTCTGCCCATTGGGGACGAACCTTCAGGCTTGGGGTGGACCGGCTTTCAATCCATTTCAGAAAATGAAGGCTACTTTCTGATTTACCGGGAATTTAATGATAATACTGCTAAATTTATAAAGATTCAAGCATCCCCGGGCAGTAAAATTAGTCTGCAAGCTATTGCCGGACAGGCTAATGATTTTGAAACATTCTGTAATGAAAATTCTGAAGTTTGTTTTTCACTGGCAGAAAAATGGAATTTTGCATTTTACAAGTACACCATTCAAGAGTAACCATAATGGGAGTTTCATTAAAAAATATGGTGTGGATAATAATCTCCCTAATTATTGTTACTGCTTGCAATAAGGATTTACCGGTATATCTTGATCAAACCGCTTCTGTGGACAAAAGAGTCAACGATTTATTATCGAGAATGACACTTGAAGAAAAACTGGGCCAGATGAACCTGGACTGGACCTCTGCATTGGAAAGTCAGAAAAAAGAGATTTTTACTGATGGAGAAGAGGATCCGGGTGCAAAAAATGAATCAGCAAACAATTATCAGAGACTGTTGGACGATATACGTGATGGTAAAGTAGGTATAACACGTAATGTAGAGGATTGGGAAGACTCAAACCGCCGTCAGGAAACAGCTTTGCAATCCCGTCTTAAAATCCCTCTTCTAATTGCTCAAAATGCAGTACATGGGGTTGGGGTGGAAGAAACCTCTGTATTTCCGGTAAACCTGGCAATGGCATCATCCTTTGACACCTGCCTCACAAGGGAGATATCTGAAATGATTGCAATAGAAGCCAGAAGCTGGGGATTTAACTGGTCTTTTAGTCCAACCGTCGACATAGCCAGAGATGCCCGCTGGGGGCGTTGTGGCGAGACATTTGGTGAAGATCCGTTTTTATGCGGTGAAATGGGAAGAGCTATGGTTATTGGTTTTCAGGGAAATAATTTTTCGGGAGAAAATAGAATAGCAAGCTGCCTTAAGCATTTTGTTGCCGGTGGACGGCCCCTGAACGGACTTAATTTTGCCCCGGTTGAATATACTGAAAGAAGTTTACGCGAGGATTTCTTTCCTCCCTTCAAGAGATGTGTTGAAGCCGGTGCCTGGTCGGTAATGCCGGCTCATCATGATATTGGTGGAATCCCATGTCATGCGAATTCCTGGTTGCTATTGGATATTCTTAAAAAAGAGTGGGGCTTTCAGGGAGCAGTTGTAACTGATTGGATGGATATGGAAAGGCTTATGACCCTGCATAAACTGACAGATAATTTGCAAGATGCTTTTACATTGGGAATAAATTCAGGAATTGATATTCATAATAATGGGCAAATCTTTATTGAACCGGTTAAAGCATCAATTGAGTCAGGCGAAATCGAAATCACCAGGATCGACGAGGCTGTTAAGGCTATCCTGAAAGTAAAATTTCAACTGGGATTGTTTGAAAATCCTTTTGCCACAGGTCCGGTAAAAGGAGAAAATGTATTAAGCGAAGATGCGCAGGAGCTGGCTTATGAAATGGCTGCTAAATCTATTGTTCTTTTGGAGAATAAAAACAAGGTTCTGCCCATTTCAGGCAATAAATCTGCCAGAATTTTAATTACAGGACCCTATGCACATAGCAACGCCATTCTTGGAGACTGGATCAGGCAATCAGATCCATCGCCTTGGGTGAAATATATTGACGAAGGATTGAAAGAAAATGCCCCGGATAATATTGATGTAGAATACTTTAACTGTGGACAAAGTTACCAGATTGAAGGAAAATATTTTGAAAAAATCAATGAAGCTACTAATGATGCCGACTATGTGATACTTGTTGTTGGGGGAAGTGATTACAGAGCGGTTGGATATGAAGAATATCGAACCGGAGGGGAAAATCATGCCAGGCAGAGTATTGAACTGGCAGGGAATCAGATTGAATATGCAAAAAAGATAAAAGCCATCAACAAGAAGCTTATTGTAGCGCTGATAAACGGTCGTCCACTCGATATCTCCTGGTTCAAAGAAAATGCCGATGCAATTTTAGAATGCTGGAATCCCGGAATGGAAGGTGGAAGAGCTGTAGCAGACATCATATATGGAAAATTAAATCCATCAGGAAAACTTGCAATAAGCATTCCGGGAAGTATTGGTCAGCTTCATAGCTGGTACAATCATAAACCTTCAACCTGGTTTCGTGACTTTCAGTTTGGAGAAACTGGTCCTTTGTATGAATTTGGTTACGGTTTAAGCTATTCTGAATTCGAATATAGCAATCTCATTGTTCCGGAGAATTTATCGTCAGGAATGGACGTCAATATTTCTGTAAACATAAAAAATATAAGTGCTTCTGAAGGAGAAGAAATTGCTTTGTTATACATTAACGACCAAATAAGTACTGTAGTAACTCCCACAAAAAAACTTGTTGGTTTTCATCGGCTAAAGCTTGATGCCGGAGAAACTAAAAAGATCTCATTTACTATTAACTCTTCCCAACTTGAGTTATGGAATAAGGAAATGAAATCAGTTATAGAGCCGGGCTTGTTCACTTTTATTTGTGATACGCTCACGGCTGAATTGGAAATAATAAAATAATATGTATTTACTATGAAAACAAAAACCTTCTATATTTTCCTGACAATTGCTTTTTGCTTTTCAAATCTTTACTCCCAATTGCCAGTTTCTGATGTTGATTTGGTAGCAAAATTAGCTGATAAAATTTTGAATGAAACCAGCTTTAAAATTGTTAATACTTCAAATGGAAAGCTATATTCATCATCCGGGCATCTTCCGCTTTCCCCAGACTTTCGATTGGAAAGCGCATATAATGACTGGAGTTACTGGAATGGTGTTCTTGCCATTGCTATGCTTGATTTATCAGAGACAACCGGAAATCCAAAATATTCAAATTATGTTGAGAAGAATTATGATTTTATTTTTAACAACCTCGATTATTTCCGTCAACAATATGAAGAAGGATACAAAAGAACTTCATTACGACAATTTTATCGCTTAGCTCTGCTGGATGATTGCGGGGCTATGGGTGCCGGACTATTGGATCTTTATCAATTGGAACCCGAGGAGGAATATCTTGAATACCTTGAAAGAGCCGCAGACTTCATAAAAAACAGAGAACTTAGACTTGAAGATGGAACATTTGTAAGAAAATCTCCAAGGCCTATGACCCTTTGGGCAGACGATCTGTACATGAGTGTTCCATTTCTGGTAAGAATGGCTAAGTTGACTGGTGAAACTGAGTACTATGACGATGCAATTTTGCAGGTGAAAAATTTTACTCACTATCTCTACAATGAAAATAATCAGATATACTACCATTGCTGGTATGAAGATAACGGACAAAATGGTGTGGCACACTGGGGAAGATGCAACGGATGGGTAATGATGGCACAGGTTGAACTCCTAAAAAATCTACCTGCTAATCATCCTTCCACAGAAGAATTAATTCGAATTCTTCAGAATCAAATTACCGGAATTTCACGATATCAGGACCCATCCGGACTTTGGCATCAAATCATTGATAAAAACGATTCCTATCTCGAAACTTCTGCCACAGCAATGTTCATTTATAGCATTGCCAAATCGGTAAACGAAGGATGGATACCAGCTTCTTATGAAAAAATAGCTTTAAGGGCTTGGGAAGGTCTGAAAACTATGATAACTGATCAGGCTGAGGTTGATAATATTTGCATTGGTACCGGAATTAGCGATGATTTACTTTTCTACTATGAACGCCCGGTAAAACGAGATGACATTCATGGTTTAGGTGCTGTTCTTCTTGCTGGAATTGAAATAAACAAATTATTAGAAAACAATAAAGTACGGAAAAATGATTAGAAGTATTCTTTATCTTATAGTTACAATTATTCTCCTGCAATCTTGTAAGGAGAATACGGCTGACAAAGAAAAATTTCAGATTGACGATACAGAATATGAATTACCTTATAGAATTCCGGATGAGAAGAATATAAGTGATGTTGTTTGCAAAATTGCAGACTATATCATTAAATCAACTCCCTATCAAATAATCAACGAGAAAACAGGGGGAGAAATAATCGATTTTTCCATACCAGATACCAATGCAATAGTCGATACCCGAACAGGATCCTTTAATCTTTGGGACTATACCGTTGGAGTTATACATACAGGTATGCTGGCTGCCTCAGATGTCCTGGAAAGGGCTGATTACCAAAAATATGTTATTAATAATTATGATTTCATTTTTAAGAATCTTCCGTATTTCCGAGAAAAAGCATTGATAAAAAAACCCGGGAATGGTAGCTATCATAGAATTATTAATATGAATGCTCTGGATCACTGTGGATCAATTGGTGCGGCACTCATTCAGGCCTGGCAGATAAATCCTGATATCGAATACCGAAAAATGATTGATACCGTTGAGAATTTTATAATGCACAAGCAATTTCGTCTGGTCGATGGAACACTTGCCAGGAAGAGACCTCAAAAGGAATCGGTATGGACAGATGACTTTTATATGTCGATCCCATTCCTTGTCAGGATGGGAGAAATTACAAAAAACGATATTTACTATACTGAAGCTGTAAACCAAGTTCTTCAACTAAGCTCATATCTTTTTAACTGCAATAAAAACCTGTTCGATCATGGTATGAATCTCAATGCAAAGGAATATGATCCCGAGTTTTTCTGGAGCAGGGCAAACGGATGGGCTATGATGTCGATAACTACCTTATTGGATGTTTTACCCGAAGACTACAAAGATCGCGATCAAGTCCTTAAAATATACCGGGCACATATTAAAAGTATTGCTGAACTACAGGGTGGGAATGGATTATGGTTCAATATCCTGGACAAGAATGATACTTATCCTGAAACCTCCGGAACGGCAATGTTTGTATATTCTATGGCAAAAGCTGTTAATGAAGGCTGGATAGATTACACCTATGCATCTGTAGCTTTAGCCGGGTGGAACGGTTTAACAATGTATATATCCGATGAGGGTGAAATTGAAAATATGTGCGCAGGTACAACTTTTGGTGCTGATATGGTATATTACTACCACAGACCACCCAGCCATAATTCATTACATGGCTTGGGACCTGCTCTTCTTGCCGGTTCCGAAATAATCAAACTATTAAGAAATCAGGATTTTAAACCTGTTAAGGAGTGGCGAACTATTCATTTCAAACCAACTGAAACTAAATAATATGGCCTTAAAGAAAAAATGCATTATAGGCCTGTCTATGGTCGTTTTATTCCTTTTTAATGTGTCGGTTTTAGATGCACAAAGGCGAATAAATCTTGAAGCGGAAGAAGCCGGAATTATAAATATGGCCTCTATTGATTCCGATAATTCAGGATTTACCGGCTCCGGTTTTGTAAATTATAATAATAGTCCCGGAGGCTTCATTGCCTGGGACATAAAATTGCATGAAGCTGCCAATACAGAATTATTGATCCGTTTTGCAAATGGTGGGTCTGATTCAAGACCCATAAGTATAATATTGAACGGAAAAATTATTGTAAAGAACCTGCCCTTTGAATCCACTATTGATTGGATAAGCTGGAAAATAAAGATTTTGCCCTTGAAACTTCAGGTCGGTAATAATAATTTGAGGCTTGAATCGTCGGGGTCTGATGGTGGCCCGAATGTCGACAGAATTGAATTAGTTTCGAATGATTTCCCTGAAAACTTCTCCCCTGTTGCAAATGATGACTATTATGATATTTTTCCCGATGTTCCTTTGAAACTAAACTTTCTGGCAAATGACAGCGATTACGATCAGGACGACATTAGCATAGTATCCACAGGGACTCCCAGAAACGGTTCTATTATCGAAGATGAGGACAATGTGATGTGGTTTGTCCCGAATAAAGGTTTTATTGGTGACGACAGTTTAAATTATATAATATCAGATGGTGCTCTTGAAGACACCGGCAAGGTAGTTTTCTCCGTTAAATTTATCGATTGGTCAGAATCCGTAATTGAATCAACCCTAAAACGATATACACCTTCAAGTTTTGACCCCTGGGCATATGCTACTGCTTTATATCTTGAAGGGATGTACCGCACGTATATCCGAACAGGGGATTCAAGATATTATTCATTTATCCATCAGTGGGCAGATCTCCACATTGATAATGAAGGCAATATAGATAAGAGCATAAATCGTCTTGATGACCTTCTTCCTGGAATCATTGCCCTTCATATGTATTATCAAACAGACGAATTAAAATTTAAAAAAGCCGCTGAGAATGTAAGAAAAGTATACAATACCTATCCACGGACAACTGATAATGGTTTCTGGCATATGCAAAAGAAACCCAATGAATTATGGCTGGATGGCCTTTATATGTCAATGCCTTTTTTGGTAAGATATGGGAAAACTTTTGGAGAAGAAGAATACTGCTATGCCGAAGCAATTCATCAGTATAAAACCTATGCCAGCCATCTTCAGGACGAGGAGACAGGTTTGCTTTTTCATGCTTACGATGAAGATGGCTCCGAACCATGGGCCACTCCTCCTGATAATCATTCAGGGGAGTTCTGGGGCCGGTCTGTTGGATGGTTTGTAATGGGACTGGTCGAAATTCTTGAGATCATTCCGGAGGATTTTGAAGGTAGGGAAGATTTGCTGGTAATTTTAGAAAAAGCTTTGAACGGACTCGCTAACTACCAGGATAAAGAAACCGGCTTATGGTACCAGGTGATTAACAAAGGAGAAAATCCTGATAACTGGCTTGAAACATCCTGTTCAATGATGTATTCCTATGCCATTAAGCGGGCAGTACAAAGAGGATATGTTTCAGATAGTCTTGAAATAACTGCAGATAAAGGCTGGGCCGGAGTATTAACCAAGATTAGCATTCATAGCGATAATCTCACCTACCTGGTAGATATTTGTGAAGGAACCGGCGTGGGAGATTACACCTTCTATATTAACAGAGCTAAACTAGTTAATAATAATCACGGTTTAGGAGCATTCTTAATTATGAATGAACTTTTTGCAAACCAGAATATATTCATTGATGATCTTAATCGGGCTAACCCGGATAAAATAAATAATTATACAAATCCTAATAGAAAATCTGAGGTTGAAATTTTCCCAAATCCCCTTACAAATGAAGCTCAAGTTTCTTTCTTTTTGGAGAATTCTTCTCAACTTTCAATTGAGATATACTCCATTAACGGACAGAGAGTATTGACAAAAAACCTTGGCGTTTTTTATGAGGGGTATAACAAGTTATATATCGAAACGGAAATCCTTGAAGAAGGGCTATGGTTTGGAAGAATAAATTCCAGTACAAATCCTTCAAAGAATTTTAAATTCATCAAAATCAGGAAATAATTACATTCGAATCAATAATTAGCTATGAAAATCAAACTGGTCCTTTCAATTATTAGTTTAGCTTCAATTTTTATACTTCCATGCAAGGGGCAGACACTTGGTGCTCCCGGTCTGGAAATTGTGCCAACATTTAACTCTGCGGGCATATACTGGACACCTGAAGCCTTACCTGACAATCCGGCTGGAGAAGTCTTTTACCGCAAGCAAGGAAGCAGCGATTGGCTTTCAGGACTGGAATTGTATCTGCTACCTCGTGAAGACGATAATTACGAGTACCGGGGAAGTATTGTGAATTTGGAATCTGCTACCGATTATGAAGTTTTGGTTCAGAATGATACGGAAAATCAGACATTCAGTTTCACTACCTGGGATGACGATTTCAAAATAAAAAAAAGAATACAAATTGTTCCGGATGCTAATGGCTTTTCAACTACAGAAGGTGGAAGTCAAGAAGAAGGTTATATAGTTTACGAACCATCTGAGGGATCTGATTCAACCATCAATGCAATGCATTTACATTCTGTTGGAATTGATGTAAAACATGATTGGGTAATTATCAGAGGATGGAAAATAAAGGGAGTTAAAAACTATCCGATTAGATTGCATTCACAACAGAAATATGCGGTCATTGAATATTGCGAGATTTCAAATTGGGGCACATTAAGTAAAAATTTTGCTGTAAACAGCAATGGAATATTTCTCGATGGCAAAGACCTTATTCCTTCGAATATTGTTATTCAGTACAATTACTTTCATGATCCGACCTTTGATACAAATAACTGGAGTGAGCCATCAGACAAAACAAGCGCTGGTAATCATCCCAATGGCACCCAACCTATTTGGCTTGCCCGAACCGGGGGGAAACTGGTGATTAGATATAACACCATTGCGGGTTCCGAAGATCATTACTACAACGACGGAATGGGAGAATGGAGAAACTTTGGGCCTCATGGTTTTCCATATAAGGATTCTGATATACATAATAATTATATCAGCCATTGTTGGGACAATTGTATTGAAGCAGAAGGCGGAAATATTAATGTTAGAATATACGAAAACTTTACTGATAGCTCCTATGCTCATTATGGTCTTTCAAATATTAGTCTGGGCCCATTGTATCTTTTTCGGAATATTTCTTTTACAGCACATAAATTTCCCGAGGACTTTAAGGAAGGTAATTTTTTAAAAATAGGTAATAAACTAAAGTTTGATGTTACTACAGGGAAAGAATGGCCTGCAGCCGGAAGAGTCTATATTTTTAATAATACCATCTTGCAACCCCAAATAAATGGTCGAAACAACGGTATTACTTCATTCGCAACAAGTACCGGTCCTTCTAACGGACTGATTTACTATAATAATCTTATGAATATGTCTGGCAATATTTCAGATTCATACGAAATCTTACCTATAGAAAGCAATGTTGTATTTGATTACAACCAGATCTCTGGAGGAATAGTGCTAATCTTCGGAGCTCATAGTTTTTTTAATGAGGCTGTTTTTGATCTGGATCATTGCGGCTATTTCCTTGAAAATGATTCGCAGGCTATCGATGCGGGCAAAAACATTAATAATTTTGCTTCTGATTATTTTGGTACAGCCTCTGATATTGGTGCTTATGAAAATGGCGGAGAATGTATGGAAATTGGATGTGGTTTTGCCCCTGTTAAGCTTCCAAAACAAGCAAATACAAGCACTCTGTCAAATGATATTTCTCAAAATATTATGGCTCTTCCATTTCCCAATCCATTTAAAGATTCGATAAATATCTCCATAGCTGTAAATAATTCCGACGATTTGAATATATGCCTATATGACTCCAAAGGTCAGACAATTATAGAACTAGGTCGGGGAATTATTTCCGCTTCGGATATCACAACCACATTTTATAATATTAGCAAAGAATTACAGCCGGGTATATACTTTATCAAAATCGCAAATGACAATTTAAATGAAACTTTTAAGCTTGTTAAAATTTGATATTAAAATTAAATGCTTTGGCATCGTCTAATATCAACTATTTTAAGCAAATGTTTTCATTTTTTTCTTAAAACATATATTTTCATTTTGTTCATTCACTTATACCAGCCCAATTTTATAGTGGTTTTAATTCTGAAAATGCAAGATGGCTGTATCATTGGTTCATCAACAGCAATTTTAGTCGACCACTCACTCCTTTCATGATTTGAAGTAATGCACATAAATAGGACACAACCCACTTTTTCTGACTTTATCTTTTCTCAAGATGAAATTGTAATTAAATGTACTCATATAAATAATTTTTGGTATCTCAAAAATAACTATAATTTGCTTGGGAAACTATGGTATACGATTGCATATCAATGCAATAGAATGTAGTTGATACCAAAATAACAGGTGTCGATTTTTCCACATAACTTAGGAGAATTGACGTAATATAAGAGAGGGGGAAACAAAAATGGTTGCTCCAAATCATTGATTCTGAGCAACCATGTAAAATAAGATATCTAAATTGCTCCCCAGGAAGGACTCGAACCTTCGACCTACGGATTAACAGTCCGGCGCTCTAACCAACTGAGCTACTGAGGAAAATTTTATTACTTTTTAAAAAGCTCCGCAAAACTAATAGCTTTTCAGGAAATACACAACATATTTGATATAAATATTTATAATTTTTGAACTCTTATGTAATTATTTCATTGACAAACCCATTAAAACCATTATTTTCGCAGCATAATTATAGATGTATCAATTATGAAAATTCTTGGAATGGGCAATGCCCTGGTCGATATACTGGCTCGTTTGAAAAGTGATGACTTATTAAAAAGCTTTAATCTCCCTCGTGGAAGCATGACTCTGGTCGATCTGGAATTGTCCAATCTGATAAATATGCATACTTCAGGACTGGAAAAATCCAAAGCCTCCGGAGGTTCTGCAGCTAATACCATTCATGGGCTTGCCCGGCTTGGACTTGAAACAGGATATATTGGCAAAATAGGAAAAGACGATCTGGGAAGAATCTTCAAAAAAGATATGAAGAAAAGTGGTATTAATACGGTTCTTTACCAGTCTATGACCGATACAGGCAGGGTTATCGGAATGATCAGTCCGGATTCTGAACGCACTATGGCAACCTACCTCGGCGCTGCCGTAGAACTTTCTGCTGAAGACATTTCATCTGATATTTTTAGCAATTACGATCTGTTTTATATAGAGGGCTATCTGGTTAATAATTTTGAACTTTTTTCTAAATCTTTGAGATTAGCCAGAAAAATGGGTCTCAAAACAGCTCTCGATTTAGCCAGCTATAATATTGTTGAACAATATAAAGATCAGCTTTGTGATGAAATAAAAACTTGTGCCGACATCGTTTTTGCCAATGAAGAGGAATCAAAAGTCCTAACCGGTAAAGAACCTGAAAATGCAGTTAAGGCAATTGCTGAAAAAGTTGAAATTGCTATTGTAAAAATAGGGGCAAAAGGTTCTCTTATAAAAAGAGGCGAAGAAGAGGTTCATGTTCCGGCCATTGTTGTAAACAGTGTGGATACAACCGGAGCAGGCGACATCTATGCAGCAGGTTTCTTATATGGATTATCTAAAAATTTAAGCCTTGAAAAATGCGGTAGACTTGGAACATTACTCTCGTCTGAAGTTATTCAGGTTGTCGGACCTAAATTAGGTGATTCGGCCTGGACAAGAATACATGAAAAAGTAAATAAAATAATTTCGGAATAAGCTTCAGCTGTATTTCCCATCCTGTTCTCCAGGAGCATACAGTATCAATTTTCCTTAATAAATTATGAATAATGATATCTCGATGGGAACTGAATCTGAAATTGTGCCGTGGAGCCTTAATAGTGAGGAAGTTTATTTTGAATGAAATCCTGAAAGAGTTAATTGGGAGTTAGCTTCTTATCCTATAGAAGCATACGGATTCAAGCATTGGAACAGGTGGTTGGATGAGTATAAGCAGATTTATACGATGTTTGAGGAGAACCTTAGATGATGTAGTGATGTGGTGGTTTGATGGTTTGGTGGTTTGGTGGTGAAACGCTTAATTATAGTCTTTTGGATATTGAAAATTCCTTTCAACCACAGAGTAGTTGCATTGGATTAGCCACGGTCCCATCCTTGGTATTCCGTAAATGTAGGGTTCGAATTTTATTTCGGACAATATAGCCCCCTATTCAGCCAACCACTCAGGCCGATTAAATCTATAAACGGCAGAAAATCCCACACTCGTAAATCCAAAATCATGGATTCCCTTTTGAAACAGTATTTTATAATTTAAAGCTTCATCGCGGTTCGACTTGATTTCAAAACGATACACTACAGGTCGGTCTCCCATATTGAAATATCCATAATACCCCCCAATTCCCGTATTAAATTTCGTTTTATTCAACTCTATTTCCACTCCGCCGCCGAATAAAACAGCATCATTCTGGGAATGATCGGTCCAATAGGTTTGATATGAATAAAAGCCTCCCATAAAATAGGGTCGCAAAGACTTAATTTTCCCTTTTTCCAAATCAAAGCTTTTCCCTAAGGATAAATCAAAATAATATCCCGGAGAATCGCTATGTCGTGCGTTTTCCAGATTGGTACCGGAAGCTGTTTTCAAATTTAAACTTACTAAAACATCCGGAAAGTTTGGTTTGTCTTTAATTACCTGAATGTAAGTAGTAATATAAAAATCACCAAAGCTGTGTCCCTCAGGCTCGTATTTCCTTGCCTTTCTGAGATCGCGCGTAATGGTATCGGTCGAATATGCCTCGAAAGGAACATAATTTATTTTTATACCGGCTATTCCCGGCGCCACAGGAAGATTGAGAACAAAAAATGAGTTTCCGGTTTTGTCACCCTTCGAATAATGAAAAAATCCACCCCCTTCAAGTTCAAACTCATCTGAAAAAACACCCTTATTAATTTCCGGGACGGGCAGGGCATTCGGACCCATATAATCAGCGGAATAATTGATATAATCCTTCCACGATGTAACACCGTCCCAATTGTGTTTACTATTCCACCAGACATATTCCTGTGAAAAACCAGATTGAAAACCTGAAAAAATCAATAGAATCAATACCATTCTCTTCATAAAGTAAAAATAGAAAAAAAGATGAGGTATTGAATAAGAATTATTGCAGTAAGGTGATGGATTTCTGTGAATAAGTGTATTTAAAATAAAGTTCTTCTCTTTTTTTAAAAAACGACTTGTTAAAAATCTGTTAACCGTTCTCAAAAGTTTATCTTTACACAATTAAAAGCAAAATCAGATGAGGTCGGTTTAGAAAATTGATTTCCTCCTATGTTGAACAATCAAAAGTTTAATTAATTTAAACGACTTTCTCTTAGAGTAATGCTTATGAAATTTTCTTCTCTCTTCCTTTCCCTTCTTGTGTTTTTTTCACTTCTTACTGTCGGGATAAATGGGCAAGCGGCAAACAATTTTACTTCACTAAATCCAGGAGATTCTCTTTATCCTCATCAAAATTATGTTGCGGCATATGACTTTTATAAAAAGGAGTTATCCAGCGATCTGGCCTCAGGCGATTCTGTTTATAGGGCTGAACTATATTTAAGACTTTGTCAAATCGCAGAGGAACTGGAGCAATATACAAATGCGGTTTCATTTCATCTTGAATGGCGCTATTTGATGCCCTTCCAAAATCAGGCAGAAAATCAGAGATATATTGATAAAGTTGCTCAATTACTCCCGGCGGCAACAGATAGTTTGGGATTAACCCGATTGTATTATAGATATGGTCTATTACTCACCCGTGAGGCAAACAGAGAAAAGGCTTGCGAATATTTTTTGAGAGCCTTGAAGCTGGCGAATAAAATTCAAAATTATGCTGCAGTTGCCACCATTTCCAATGATTTGGCTGGCGAATATTGGGATGCAGGTGAAAAAGATTTGTCTACCAGCATGTATCAGGAATCAATAAGAGCTGCAAAAATTCTAAACGACAGCAACCGTATTGCCGGGGCTTATTTAAACCTTGCTGGAAATTATATAGATGAAGGCGATTTTAAAACCGGAATACCCATTCATCTCGAAGCCCTAAAAATCAAAGAGTCTCTCACAGATAAAACAAATTTGAGCTTTTATTACCTACAAACGGCCAGCGTATATCATCAGGTACGCAATTTTGAAAATTGGGAAAAATATATATTAAAAGCGTATCAAATAAGAGATTGTGAAGTTTGCACTCCTCTCCTTGAAAGGGCGACCCTTTATACTGAGATGGGTGGGATAGCAAAGTATAAGGGCCAAATACAAGAAGCAATTCAATATTATGATACCGTTTTAAGCATAAGCAAAGAGATTGCCTTTCTTAATGGAATGAAAAATGCCTATGACAATAAAGCACTTATTTATAAAGATTTAGGTGATTATAAAAAAGCGCTGGAAATGATAAATCAATCTGAGGCTTTTTTAACTGATAATCCCTTTCAGCATATTAGTCACAATAACGCAAAAGCAGAGCTCTTGCAACACCTCAATAAACCAGTCGAGGCTTTGGTTTTACTAAAGAAAAATTTTCAAAATGAATCTTTATCTAACTATGCGGAAGAAAAATTAAGGACTTTCCGTTTGCTGTATGAAGTAAATATTCAGTTAAGCTTTTTTCAGGATGCTTTTCGTTGGAACGATTCACTGCGGAACTTAGAAAATACGCTAAGAGACACTGAAGTTCGCAAAGAAATGGCCAATCTGGAAACCAGGTATCAAACCGAGAAAAAAGAACAGCAAATTAACTTGCTTACCGCCGAAAATAAAATTAAAAATCAGCGCATTCGATCGGGATGGATGTTTATTGGTTTGCTGATTTTATTGATTGGTTTGGTTTTGATCTTGCTTTATTTCCGTCGCAAACAATCCATTTATAAAGAGAGTGAACTAAAACAACAATTGCTTCGCTCTCAAATGAATCCGCATTTCATCTTTAATGTTCTGGGTTCTATCCAAAGCTTCTTATATAAAAATGAGTCTGGATTGGCTGCAGATTATCTCAGTAAATTTGCCTCTATGATCCGTTCAGTACTGGAATTTTCTTCTGAAGAAAAAATCAATCTGAATGATGAAATCTCCATGCTTAAAAATTATATAGAACTGGAAAGACTTAGAGTAGAAAAACCATTTGATGTTGAATATATTATCGATCCTGAAATGGAAACTGATTTTATTGAAATCCCCCCGATGATTATTCAGCCTTTTGTGGAAAACGCCATTAAACACGGATTACAAAATCTAAAATATCCCGGTAGGTTGACAATTAAGTTTGAAGAAAAGCCTTATCATATTGCTGTGGAGCTTATTGATAATGGTTCAGGCCTTTCAATAAATAAAAACAAAAATCACAAGTCGAAAGCTATGGATATTTTTATGCAACGCAAAAAAGGAATTGAGCATAAATTTAAAAAATCACTTAGCTTTGAATTCCAAAACCTAAAAGATATTGACCCTTCGAAACAGGGAGTGCGCGTTTTTATTGAACTTCCAATCTTAAACAATGATTAAAGCAATAATAATCGACGACAACCCTGATATTCGGGAAACAAACAAGAAGTTACTTGCAGAATATTTCTCAGAAGTTGAGCTGCTTGGGGAGGCAGATTCTGTCGATAGCGGCTACGATCTCATCCGGAATACAAATCCTGATTTGGTTTTACTGGATATTGAACTAAAGGATGGTACCGGATTTCAAATTTTACAAAGACTTAAGCAATATTCCTTTAAAGTAATATTTATTACCGCATACGATAAATATGCCCTCAAAGCAATAAAATTTCACGCTATCGATTATATCCTGAAACCTGTGAATGTCACCGAGTTTCGACTTGCTGTCCAAAGCACTCTGGATGTAATCGAAAAAGACCTGCCTACCACAGAGCAAAGCAATCAATTCCTGACCAGCTTCAATTCAAATTGCGGACTAACAAAAATTATGCTTCGCACTCTGAACACCATGCATTTAGTTAATATCTCCGATATACTTTTCTGCAAAAACGATAACAGTTATACCACTTTTTACCTCATTTCTGATGAAAAAATAATGGTTTCCAAAGGAATTGCCTTTTACGAGGAAATTCTTACCGATTCAGGATTTTACAGGCCTCATCAATCCTTTCTGGTTAATTTAAACCATGTGAAAAAACTGGATAAAACCGATGGTGGATTTGTAATTTTAGATTCCGGGAAAGAAATACCGGTATCCACCAGAAGGAAAAAAGGCCTGATTCAGATTCTTGAAAATTTATAGCGTATTCATTTTAAACCTCTGCGAATTCAAACTGCCTTTAAATTGATCTGAAGCTAATTCTACATTTGAGCTACAGAATTGGCTTATGAAAAAACGCATACCCTTCAGCACAAAAAACAGCATTCATTTTGTTGATCCCGATGAGATATTGTATTGCAAAAGCAACAACAGCTCCTCGATAATCCACATGAGAAACGAGAAAGATATTCTTGTCTCAATTGGGATTAAAGCTGTCGAGAATCTTTTAAAAGGGAACAATTTCTTCCGGCCACACCAATCGTATTTAGTAAATCTTGATCATGTTGACTATGTTGATAAGGCAAATGAATACACTTTGGTACTAATGAATGCAGAAAAAATTCCTACTGCAATACGAAGACGAAAGGAAATACTGGAACGAATTAAAAATGGTGTTTAATCACTTTAAAAACCCAGATAAAAAATAAACAATCTATTAACTCAACAAAAAAACAATAAAAAATGAAAAAACTAATTAATGCATTATTAATCGTGATGATTCTATTCTCTTTTTCAGAAATAAATGCTCAAATGAGCGGCGGAGCCGGTGTTGCATATGGTACAAACATTAATAATATAGGTCTCAGCCTCAATGGAAAATACGAATTTAACGAAACCCTTAGCGCAGCTCCTTCATTTACTTACTTTTTTAAGAAAGACTTTATTACCTGGTCGGCTTTGGATTTAGATGTAAACTATCAATTGAGCCTTCTTGAAAATATTGGAAGCTTATACGCCATTGGAGGATTAAACATGACCTTCTTTAAAATTAAATACGATTATGATTTTGGTGATCTAGGCGGTGTTTATGATGGTTCAGTAACCGGATCTAACGCGGGCTTAAATCTTGGTCTGGGTTTAATTGTCCCTGCCGGAGAGAAAATGTCTGTTGCTCCGGAGATTAAACTCACAGTTGGTGGAGCAAATTATCTGAGAGCTGGTGCTAAAATTATGTTCGGGCTCTAAAACGAATTATTTTATGCCATGTACAGAAGAGGGCTGTTTTTCTGATTGCCTCTTCAGATTACATGATTCACTTTTAATTAAATATACTAAAATGAAGAAACTAAGTATTTTACTAATTGCATTTTCAATCATTACATTTTCATGCAAGAAAGATGAAGTAACTCCTGAAGAAAATTTGGAAGTTGCTAGTGCTACAATGACTTATAATGGTCAAACTTATACCGAATTCGATGCCGCTTCACTAAAGCTGGTAGGTGGAATCCTTGGTGTCAAAGGAACGGAGGGTGACGGATTTATGTTAACCGTTATTGGTGTAGGTGCAGACGGAACCACCGTAAATATATGCCCTGATCCTGGTGTGTGTGATAATATAGTCACACTAATGTTAGACTTCGGCGCTGCTGTTGGTGAAGAGGGACTGGTTGGTGTTAGCGGAACCGTTAAAAGAACGGGTAAAAAAATTGAAATCAGCGCAACAGGCTTATCCACCGCATCCTTTGAAACAAAATCATTAACTGCCACGATTATTGTGAGTACGACACTGGATTTTTAGGTTTATTTTTTGAATCTCATATAGCAATAGCAATGCATTTCTTGTTATTGCTATATTTTTTCTCCTTTTACAATTGGATATTCTATTTATTGAACCTAGTTTTAGAAGATTATTAACAATAAATTAAAATAATTCCGTACTTGAAATAGACCAGCTGAGTATTGAAACCGAAAAAAGTAAGGATGTCGATTTTTTATGGGAGCACAGCAAAAAATTAATCTTATTCCCGCAAAACAATATTGGCGTTTACCTCCCTAATTCAAGCAGAACAAATGATTTTAAACTATAAACCCACTTAAAAAATGAAAAAAACAATCCTTTTAATTGTCCTTATCTCACTGGTATTAATTAGCCATGCTCAAACAGCAAAGATAGCCGGCAGCTGGCTTATGATAAAAGCCGAAGTTAATGGAGAAGTACAGGAACCAAATTTTATCACTGACCTAAAAGAAAATGGGGATATGGTAATTATGGATATGGAGGCCGGCACCTGGAAATACGATAAGCAAAATAATTCTATTGTAATGGTATCAGAACTCGACAAAGATTTTAACGGAGAGAATAAAATTCTGAACCTGACAGAAAATGAAATGGTCTTATTGAAAGGTGACGCTAAATTGTTCTATACTCGTGTTGACATGGAGCAAATATTGAAAGACAATAGCTCTTCCGGATTGGAAGGTAGCTGGAAGACTAAAGGAGAGGATGGGCTTCTTTCGGTTCTTAAATTTAAATTACCCGACGAGTTTATGATTGTGACAGTAGGTGAAGGTTATACAGAAACATCTAATGGAACCTGGTCCTACGATGCGAAAAATAAAAACCTGAGGATAGTTTGTGGTGGTACAGAGATTGACGGAACAAATAAACTTGTGAATATAAGTGCTGAGGAGCTGGAACTGGAAAATAGTGGAAATATTATTCTGGCAAAAAAAGAAAAAGAGAGTCTGGTTAAAATTGAAAGACTTGAATTTTCAGAAGATGACTTTTACACCGAAGATGGTAACTATAAATACGAAGATGAAAGCAAATTACCCTGGCAAGATCCTTATGCAAAAATTACCAGTTTGCTCGATGTTCACCAATTGCTTTATAATTACTCCACTTTGATTGAGGGGACAGAATCATTTGACAGCAAAATACTTAGAGCAAATGTTTACGCAAACGAAGAAGAACAGAGTCTGAGTATCGACAATATTTTCTATGGTTTTGACAGCAATAACCTCCCCGACGATACAGAATTGCCAGTCAATTATGAGTATACAAGTCCTCTTTTCCCTATGGTGGATGAAATATTCAGAGTAAGCGGTAGCGAAAAATTAACAACTCCAGCCGGAACTTTTGAATGCACAATAATTGAACAAATGGTAGATTATGACTTAAGAAAGAAGTTTTGGATGATCAATGACAAACCTGGAATCTATGCTAAAATAATTGAAGATGAACCGGGAGATTGGGGTCATTATTGTATTTATGAATTACAGGGGATAGAATAGAAGATGGTGTGGTGATGTGGTGGTGTGGTGGTGTGGTGGTGTGGTGGTGTGGTATTATAGGTTTCTGCCAGCAAGTTGGTCAACTCAGATTATGGCAAACTAATTTCAGGATTCCTTTCATATGGTAAAACGACGAACTGCCCCTCTTCTTTAGGAGGCCAGAAGGGGGTTGAAAGTGCTGTTGAGTAGTTGCAGGGTGCTAGTTGGTCACTAACCACCACATCACACCACCACACCACCACACCACCACATCACCCCACTATTTCTTCAAACTTCCCTTCGAGAAAATTGCCTCCGGTATATCCTTATTGAATTCTATTTCATCCACAATAAACTCCGTACCCTCCCCTTCTTTCAGCATATCTTTAAAAACAATTCTCATGGGATACCATCTTCCGGAAACTTTTTTCACATCATATAATTCGGTCTTTTTTAATAATTTACCTCCCTTAGCATATAGTTCTTCTTTAAGAGGAACATTCCTTTCTATATCTACCCAGACAATTCTTTTTGGATATGAAACTGTATTATCTGTTGCGTTCATTTCAATTACCCAACACTTTCTGTCAACGATTGTTTCTTCCCTTATCACATCTGCACTATAGTGATCGCTCAGTTTGCTATCGTCCATCATGTCCTCGTAAGAAAGATCAGATCCCATAACCGATTGTCTGAGCATATGTCCGGCAATTTGAATGGTCCGGTCGGTGGAGGGAGAATAGAGCCAAAGCTGATCTTCAAGTTTCAGCATCTTTGTCCCCCGTTCTCTTGCAGGATTGAGATACTCGGTATACGCTTTTTTGTCACCAATTATCCAGGATTTCGACTCAACCGTTCTATCTCCTCTGTTGCCATGGATAATCATTTTGGAGGTGTAAATGGTTGACTTTGCAGACATATTCTGATCAATTTTATCAAGAATATCCTTTCCGTTCGGATACTGTGCATTCAATAAAATAGGAATAAGAATGAATAGTATAATTGCTGTTTTTTTCATTTTCTAAAGTTTTAATATTTGTCCTGACAAAAGTTTTATCAGGTTTCCAATTCTTTAAATAATTGTGCTGTTTGTCTCTTATAAATTCCGATTCCCGAGAGCATAGTACCCAGAACGGTTGAGAACAATCCGGGTATAAAACCCAGGTAGTAGGTTTCCGTAGTTATCCTTGCCCTCATAATGGTTGGCATCATAATTTTTGCGTCATCCATCATCCCTGATATATCAAGTCCTTTGGTCTGCAATATATAGGCAAAAAAGAGTCCGAGCATCGTTCCTGTAGTTGAACCAATTATCCCTATCACGACAGATTCGCTAATTAAGGAACGATAGATATGTCCTTTTTCTTCTCCAATTGCCAAACGAAGTCCCACCTCCCCGTAGCGTCTTAAACCTGATAGTAATCCTGCATTCCAGAGCACAATCGACATAACAAGTATAAAAATAAAGGCTATAATTCCTGTCATATTTTCAGCATAACTTACCATCATAGACAAGCTACCCTGATCGGTAAGACTTACCATTTGAGGAGAGAATTCATCATTTGGATCGGAATACTTTTCATTAAAATCCATCACTAAAGCGTCTGCTAATTCCCTGTCGAAATATCCCTCATTAAAAAAACCTAAAATCTCTCCTGTAGCATCATACATATCCAAGGCTAATCGGATATCTTCAATGTCGGCAATTACTGCCCCCCGATCCATAGCAGCAAATCCAAAAGCTACTGTCCCTGAAACTTTAAAATTAGCGATCGCCATACTTCCATACATGGTTGATGAAATCAGGGTAATCTCATCACCAGGATTTACGCCCAGCTTTTGGGAGAATTGCTCACTTATTAAAACTTCTCCCGGATTTTGAGGGAAGTTTCCCCTTTTCAGCGAATTTCTAATATTCAACCGGTCAATTTCTTCTGAATTCTCACTGAGCAAGTCAATACCCATGCCTAAAGCCGGACCCTGTGCCTTTGTTTCTCCATTTTCATCGGGAGAGTCTATTAATCCGCCAAAAGTAATTCTTTCCACCCAGGTAAGGTCCGGATATTCAGTATTCAAACTTGCTTCCAATTCGCTGGCATTCGAAAGAGACAGGTCAATTGGATTCTGAGCTGTGTTTTCGGCATAACTTCGGGTCATTATCTTCACATGTCCAGATGAAAATTTGGCACTGAATTCTATACTATCACCCATTACTCCTGTGATCCATGCATTCATAAGTACTGTAAGCATTACACCAAGGGAAACTACAATTATTGGTAAAATACTTCTATGACTGTCACGTAAAAGTCCTTTAATAATAAATCGTATCATGTTGTTTTTCCTTTTAAGGCCTCGGTAGGATTCATCTTAGATATCTTCTTGGCAGGCAGGTAACTAACGAGGGTTGTTGTAAGTACTACTATAATTATGGTTGTAACCACAAGTCCCAGGGTATAATATGGATAAAGCGTTTCCGCCATAGTAATTCCAAATTCGCTTCCATCCATTCCAAAATTTATTCCTTTAGACGCTTGCTGCCAAAAAAGAGGGATACCATACAGAGATCCCACAAAAACCGCAAGTATTGAATGCATTGCTCCTTCAACGGTAAAGATTCCCACTACCTGTCTCTTAGTCATCCCCATTGCAATATAGGTTCCAATTTCCTTTTGTCTACGGAATATTGATAATACCTGAGTGTCGAAAATGGCAAGCCAGGCCAGCATTAGTAGAATAAAATAGAATGTTGATCCACCAATGGATTTGGTTTTAATAATTTCATCAATTTCCTTTAGCAAAAAATCAAGATCTTTAAAATCCCAGCCTTCGTAAATGATATCCTGCCTAAAATCGCTATTACAAACAAGAATGGTTGCTTCATCAGGCATCAGCATCATCTCACGGTGCCTGTCGATATCGATCCATATTTGACCACCATCTACAGATGGCACATTCGTTTGGAATATATCCGTAATTTGAATTTCATTAGCATCGAAGGTTCCGTTAACGTCTCTCCATCGTAGAGTCATAATATCCCCAACTTCCAACCGGTTGGTCTTAGCCATATTAGCGCCAATTATGGCGGGAATTTCGTTAATCATAGTATCCAGCCTTGCTGTGGGCAATTTAAGAAAAGACTGATTTTTATCAATTCCCTTTATCAGTATGGTCTGCATTCTCCCATCGGGATAAATGGTTCCCTGAGAAATAAGAACCGGTATAAGATTTCCTTTGTCGATTTCGTTCAATTGATCGCGATTCAATTTAGAATGACTTTCGGTAAGGGTGAAGGCATCTAAGGGATCGTAATCTTTTTGCCAGTATTCTCCTCCACCATATTCCCAGGCAATAGAATCCATTTTCGCTTCCCTATCCCATCCGTCAAGCATCCCTTTAAACCAGATGATCATAACGAAGGCAAGAGATAAGATAATTACATTAAGCCAGGTTCGCAAACCGGCTCCCATAAGATTTCTAAATGCAAGTTTAAATGCAAGCATGATTTGTCCTCCTATTTAGATATATATTCATCTTTAGCCACCATTCCGTCTGCCAGGCTAATTTTCCGTTTAAGGTATTTGATAACCTTTTCATCATGCGTGGCAAAAAGAAAAGAGGTTTTTAAGTCCTTATTTAGTTTTAGCATGGTCTCAAGGATATGAAAAGAGTTTTCCGCATCGAGATTTGCAGTTGGCTCATCTGCAAGAACCAGTTTAGGTTTTTTAACCATCGCTCTGGCAATGGCTACTCTTTGCGATTCGCCGCCTGACAGCTGTGGAGGTTTCGATTTGATTTTTGGGATTAGTCCCACCCAATCCAAGGCTTCCATTACTGCATTTTTTCTTTCAGTTGCGCTCATATTCAGCAGCAATAATGGGAATTCCACATTCTCATAAACAGTATACACCGGAAGCAGATTATAGGACTGAAAAATAAACCCAAGCTCTTCCTTTCTCAATTTTGCGGAGGCTTTAGTACTAAGTTTACTAATTGCCCGTCCAAGAACAATAGCTTCGCCTTCGGAGGGAGAGTCGAGCGACCCGATTATATTCAACAAGGTTGTTTTTCCAGATCCACTTGGCCCCACCAATCCGGAAAATTCACCTTCTACAAAATTCAGGTTTATTTCTTTTAAAGCAGTGAATTTACCTCCTCCAACAGGAAAATGTTTTGAGAGTTTGTTGATTGAGATTTGATTTTGTGTTTCCATATTTTAAAGATTATACATTTCAGATTTGGGATGAAACTAAATTATCTCATTACCCTTGCTTATATATTTAATAATTAAAGCTAAACATAATTTGGATGCCCTTCCCTGAAAATAAATTACTAGTATCAGAATTAGGAATTATATTGAAATTTTCGGGATTCCAGTATGCCATAAAATAGAGACTCAGCTTATCATACTGCCGACTCCAGTTTACAAAGCGGTACCATGAATTGTCACCCCAGGAATAATATAGTATTGCTGCTATATTGTCCAGTATTCCAACGGGATAGGTAATGTTTAAGGCTGTAAACTGAAAGCTCTCAGCAGAATTAAAAATTTCATCACGACTCCCGGACCAGATGAAATGCTCCATCATTGCTGTCAGACCGTTTCCTAATCCGAAAGTATAATCAATTCCCAGAGAAAGTTGATTTTCGAACCGATACAAAATACTATCCTTGATATCGTTCGATTTCACAACATATTCAATCATTATTCCGGGCCCCACATCCCATTTACCGTCTATCCCCATTTTTGTTTGAGAAAATGGTTCAGGAATATACAATAAACTCCCGGTTCCCAAACTAACTGAATCGCCACCAATGCTTCGGTGATGATAACTGAGACCCATTTCTCCGGTGAGGACGGGATATTGAATCCTTCCTCCCATTTCGGGTATTTTTTTATCAGAAGGAAGCATATCCCAACCTCGCGGATCTTCATTTCCGTATAAAATCCAGGCCCAAACATTCGCATTATTCAGAAAATAATAGCGCGCCAATAAAGCATTTACCCCATCGGTAAGTCCAAGTGGGTCGCGTGGATCAACTTTGTCAAACCACATCAACGGCCGGAGCATATTTGCAGAACCAAAATTAATTTTTTGCAATCCCCCCCGGAGTTCAAATTGCTCAGTACTATATCTTAGCCATGCTCTGTAGGGCTTTAAATCGCCCAGACTACTCCAGTCCTTTTCCTTATAAGTTTCAACGCCATAAGCATTAAGTGAGAATTCACCGTCAAACTTCCATTTTTCAATCTTTTTGTATTCGAACGACAATTCGGGAATATATCTTCCTCCCCATTGATTCGCATAAGAATTGCCAAAATTGAAATTCGTCCAACCGATAAGCTGACCTTCCAATGTTGCGGAAAGTTTCTTTCCCTGAGAATAAAGATTCAAAGACAGCAGGGCAAAACACCAAAGTATAAGAGAATACTTTTTCATTATCCTTAAGCTAAAAAACGTGAAATTACAATGGATTATGCCATTCGCATATAATTTTATTTCTCTCTTGGTAAAATCCCATAAAAGAAAAACCGTATCATTTCAGCAATTAAATCTGTCGGACTTAAATAAAGGGAACTAAGTTTTTCATCTGTCATCATTTCAAACATCTTATTGATATTAAACATAATAAATTCAATCTTAATATCACTTCTTATATGTCCATCAAACTGAGCCTGCCTGTAATCATTTTCAATCATCTCGATATTGTCTGATGTAACTCTCAAAAAGTAGCTATTCAGCTCCTTAAATTCTCCCTTATATAAATCATTCAAAAATTCCTGGCTAAAATCTTTTGTCCTGTCTAATTTGAACAGAATTGTTTTCTCCACTTTTTTTTCAAAATCTATTTCAGCGTTCATTATGTCCTGATATTCCTTAACCCCATCATCAATAACTGTTTTTAATATGTAAATAGCCAGTTTCTCTTTATTTTCAAAATATTTATAGAATGTTGCCCTGCTTAGCTTTGCATGTTCACAAATTTCAGCAATGCTGACCTTTTTTAATCCAAACTTCCAGAATAATTCCTTGCCGGCAGCAACAATATCTAAATATTTAACATTAACATCTTGCATTTAACTATACAATTTTTATTCAAATGTACTGTATCTGTAAAGCGAAGTCAATATTTGTATGCTTTTTTTGATAAAAACTTGTTTACACATTTTGGTGTTGGAGGTTTGTAGAATTTGTAACAGTATGTTTTTATGCTATTTAGATATGTACAAATTGTTCATGCTAAAATAATTATTGATGACTTCCCGGAGGAATATTTTAGGGCTTAAAGGAGACATTTACTGATATATTGTTGAATAACATGGATAGGGAGTTGGGATTTTCGTAAATAAGTTTATTTTAGACCTCGGAGGTTTATAAACCTCCGAGGTCTAAAATCCATAATTAAACCTTATCTGCCGCCAATTCTTCAGAATTATTCCCAAAGGCTTTAAACCTGTCAAAATCAACTATTGAATACAAACTCTATACCTCTTAGAATGAACTAAGTTCTGGGTGATTTTTCGATAAAATCTAAAATTTTTACCAATTGTGACTAAAAAAATATCAAGGAATAACTTTTATTTTTAAATTCACCATCTTAATTCAAGATATGCCTTTAAAAATAACCTTTCTTCTACTAATTTCTTTTTGTTTTACAAACATTAATGCCCAACCTGAAGTAAAAGCAATTTTTACTGACCGGCCAATTAAGTTTGATGGATTAGTAAATGAAGATGTCTGGGAAGAGACAAAACCCATAAGTGAATTTATTCAACGAGAACCCCTCTCCGGAGAAAAAGTTTCTGAACAAACGGAGTTTTATTTCCGCTATGATAAAAACAATCTATATGTTGGATTCCGGTGTTTTCAGGATACTAAAACCATAACAGCAAAAGAACTCGCACGTGATGTGGACTTAAGTCAGGACGACCGGGTACAAATTATTCTGGATACATATAATGATGGAAGAACAGGATACTGGTTTCAAATCGGGCCCCAGGGAAGTATTGGTGATGCTTTGGTAAGTGAAAACGGGAGGGCTTTTAATAAATCGTGGGACGGACTTTGGGAAGGAAAAGCCAAAATCCATGATAATGGCTGGGATGCAGAAATTATCATTCCTTTTAAAACTCTCGGTTTTAAGGAAGGGGAAAGTTCATGGGGACTAAAACTTATCCGTCATATTAAAATAAAATCAGAATCTTCCTACTGGCCGGCCACCACTCTCGATGCAGACAAATTCTCTGTTTCCGATGCGGGGAAGTTAACCGGACTGGAAGGAATAAGTCAGGGATTCGGACTCGACTTTGTTCCCTATTTTACAAGTGGTTTATCGAAATCTGAAGGACTGAATTCCGAATTAAAAATTGATGGAGGTCTGGATGCCTTTTATCAAATTACACCTTCTTTAAAAGCTGCATTGACTGTAAATACTGATTTTGCCCAGACTGAGGTAGACGCAAGACAAATTAATCTTACCCGTTTTAGTTTGTTTTTTCCCGAAAAGCGCGACTTTTTTCTCGATGGATCTAATTATTTCGATTTTGGGATCAATGGTGACAGAGAAAATCCTCATGGTCAAAGATTAATTCCTTACTTCTCAAGAAGTATAGGACTCGATTCTCTTGGGAGTCCGGTTCCAATTAAATATGGTGCAAAATTTACCGGTCAGGCAGGCAAGTGGAATATTGGAATGTTACATATCAAAGATGAAAATAAATGGGACAATCCGGGTTATTCAGTTACACGTCTTTCAAGAAATATTGGGAAGCAATCGTCGATTGGAGTCATTGGCACCAACGGGAATACTATTTCAGAAATTGATAATTCTTTAGCCGGACTCGATTTAAGGCTCGCTACCTCAGAGTTTCAGGGAAATAAGACCATTGTTTATAATATCTATGGTTTAAAATCCTTTACTTCAGGAATTTCAGGTGATGATGTTTCATTTGGCACTGAACTAAATTACCCAAATGATTTTATGGAGTTCAGATTAGGGTATATGCAGATTGGTGAAAACTTTAGTTCAGGACTTGGATTTGTACCACGAACCAATATAAGAAATAGCTATGGGGGATTAAGTTTTGGTCCCAGACCAAAAAAATGGGGGATATTGCAAGTTCAATCGGGGTTTGACTTTTTCATTATTTCCGATCTGAGAAATGGAGGTTTGCTATCATCAGAGACTGATTTCAATTTTATAGAAATCGATTTTATTAGTGGGGGGAAAATTAGTTTAGGTTCACACCTTCAATTTGAAAATCTTGAAGAAGATTTCAATATTTGGGGAAATTATTCCATTGCCGCCAAGGATTATGAATTCTGGTGGCATGGAATTGAACTGCAGACGGCTAAACGTCGAGATTTCTGGATGGCCACCATGCTGGGGTCGGGCGACTTTTACGATGGTACACGTACAGACTGGACCCTACAGGCAGGTTATAAAATTATGGTTCCATTATATGTTGGACTTGAATCGGATCGTAAATATGTTTCTCTTTCCCAAGGTGATTTCACCACTCAAATCTGGAGGATGAACGTCAATGTATTATTTTCTCCAAACCTGATTTGGTTTAATTTTGCCCAATACGACAATGAATCAGAAAAAATTGGCTGGCAATCGCGTTTTCAATGGATTATTAAACCGGGGAAAGAAATCTTCTTTGTTTGGAATGCCCCCATTATTGATCCCCTTGAAAGATTTCGATCGGAAACTTATGACGCCAGATTTAAGATTAAATATACTATACGGTTTTAGCTTAGGGGGAGAGTCAGCTCCACTAAATATCCCCCATGCTTTCTAATATTAAGGACTTCTCCCGATTCAAAAATCAAATACTGTCCTTTTATCCCTGTAAGTTTTCCTTCCACCACCGGAGTTTTATCAAAGTTTATACTTTTTACTTTTTCAGGATATTTAATTACCGGATACTTTAGTTCCAAAATTTCGTCGTCATCTGTTGCATATTCCTGAAAATCATTGTGCAAATGATCTATTGCCCTATCTTTTTCCTCAACCAAATTTATTTTATCTGCCAATTTATTTAAAAGCATATGCCTCCAGTTTGTTTTATCGTTTAAATGTTGTTTCAAAGCTACTTCAATATTCCCGGCAATATAACGGTTTGGTGTAACAGCCAGTTTAATTGTTTTCCATGCTCCCTGATCTATCCATCGGGTAGGAATTTGAGAACTTCTGGTTACGCCTACTTTTACACCGCTTGTAAGGGCTAAATATACCACGTGATCGCTAAGGCATTGTTTTTCAGCATAATCCATATCTCTCGCTATACCCAGATGCGCCTGACAAAGTTCTGGTCGTAAAACACAATCTTCCGTTTCGGGTGCAGTAGTAAAACATGGGTAACAGTAACCCTGAGCAAAGGAAGTTTTTGTTTGTCTCCCACATTTAATACAGTGTATTTCCTGAAGATATTCCAATTTAATCTCTTTTGATAAAAGATTATTTAAGAAAACACGTTCTTCTCCAAGTTTTAAATTGTATTGAATTTCAGACTGAAGATCTGTCTGCATTTTGAGTAAATTCCCTTGTATTTTCATCCTGAATAATTGATTTAACAAGGGATGAATTTACACAATTTTTTAATACAGGCTTAAGCCATGCATCGGGGAAGCTTTATAAATACAGATGTTCCCTTTCCAATTTCACTCTCAAACCATATTTTTCCGGAACTTCTACGAACAAATTCTTTTACAAAACTCAAACCCAGTCCACTTCCTTTTTCACCAGAAGTCCCGTCTTTCCTGCTTTTGCTCTTTATTTCCTCCCCAAAATCAATTAAAGTTACATCCATGCCAAGCCCTTCGTCATTAATCTCAATAATATAGTCGCCCTCCATTTCTTCAACAATGATTTTAATTTTGCTGTTTGAATGGGAGAATTTTATCGCATTGGAGATAAGATTTCTGAAAATGGCCGCCAACATATTACCATCTGCAATGAGACATGCTTCGGGATCAAAATCCTTAATTATTTGAATGTTTTTATCCTCTAATTTTGTCCTGTACAGAATTTCTATATCATTAATCACATCCTTTATTATGCAAGGTTCTGATTTACTCTTTTGAAGGTGTTCAATATCCATTGACCATAAAAGAACAGAATCGAAAAGATCGTATGCTTTGTCTGCTGTTGATTTTAAGATTCTGATATAGTTCTTCCGTTCCTCCTCGGTAAGATTATCATAATTAATTTGCAACAAATCGAAGAAACCAAGCATTGAATTAAAAGGTGTTTTTAGATCATGAGCTAAAATTGCATAAAGTTTTCTTCGAAATTCAATAGATTGTGTGAGTTCAATTTCCAAGGCTTTTTTATCGGTAACATCATTTGCATAAACAAGAATCGTATTCAATTTATTATCTTCAAATTCGGGATACATATACCAGTCAAAATATAAAATACAACCTTGTCTGGTTAAGGGAAAAGAAATCATTCCTTTGGTTTTATACTTAAGCACCTTATTAAATTCCTCCAAAAACATATTTTTTTCCTCTTCGAGCAAACCTGACTCATTCAAATCCATTGGTTTATTGGATGTTTTTTTTCTAAAAGCTATACTTTCAGCTACAGGATTAAGATAAAGGATGTTTGCTTTTTTATCGAGCCTCAGGATAAGGTTTTCAGTATTCTCAGCCAATGACCTATGAGTTATTTCGCTTTTTTGAAGCCGGTCTTGAATTTTTATCCTAACCAACACATTCGAAGCCTCTCTCAGAAAGGTATTAATCAATGCAATGTTTTTAATTTTTGTATCCTTTCTCAAGAAAATAGCCACTCCCCCCATTATTTCCTGAGTCGTACCCAAAGATGCTTCCAGGGAATGATCAAATCCAATTACCTTTTCCACTTGCTGGCAAATAAACTCCGGGATCTCTCCCAATGTCATCTCATATAAACTGGAGTTATAGTTTCCGAGTTTGCCCGGTTTGGCATAATCAAAATCTCGGGATTTTATATTAATAGTAAATCCAATAAGAACGGATTTAAATAATTTCCCAACAGTTTTCTCCAGAACAGGAGATATTCCTATTATTGTTTCCACCCTCAATTGAGAATAATCATCATTTATTGAGTTCACGTTTATTATAGCACCAGGAATTAGCTCGTACAATTTATTACCAACAAAATCATAGAATTCTTTTTCGACATGGATTTTCTGCATAGAGATGGCTGCGTCAAACAAAAAATTGAGGTCTTCCAATCTTTTATGTTCTTCTGCCACCAATCTTTTTTTATAGCTTATGTCAAACAATAAAATCTGGAAACCTTTAAGCTTCCCGTTTTCGCCCATTGAATTCACGAAACCTTCTGCAAATCTTATATCTCCATTTTTATGTTTCCACTCACATTCAACACCTCGTTCAGGAAATTTTTCATTTAACAGATCAATAAACAAGGCTTTCATTCTCCACAAATCCTTTTTTAAAAATGCTTTTGCCTGAGTGAAATGTTTACCTATCAATTCCTCAGGTTTATACCCGGTTACGGCAAAAAGCGAATCACTAACTGCAATTATTTTCCCTGTAATTGACAGTTCAACAATTACAGATACAGAGGAGTTAAGTATTTCTGAAAACCGCAAATTACTTTCGTGCAATTCTTTTTTTATCCTAAATTCTTCCGTAATATCGAAACAGGCACCTGTCCAATAATAAATTCCATCAATTTTTGAAAATGAAGCATAATGTTTAATCCACTTAATTTCCCCACCCTTTGTTATAATCCTGAATGTAAATGGATTAAGTCTCTTTTTATTCTGTGATTTAAGAAAATTCTCAAGAAGTTTTGAACGATCGTCCGGGTATATTAATGCTTTGACATTTTCATGTTTCTGGCATAACCATTCCTTAGTATATCCTGTATGAGCGTGAATATTATCAGAAAGATATTGAATTTTAATTTGTAAGTCTTTTATTGAGTACTGAAGAAAAACGATGGGCGAATTTTGAGTAATTTCTCTTAGGGATATCTGATCTTTCTCCTTTACATTCAAGTCATCCGGAATTTTATCAATTGACCTGGCGTTAACAGACTGAAATATCCCTTCTTTTTGTTCATCGATGCTAATATCCTGAAAAATACAATTGATGACCGTTCCGAAATTTCCGCTATCTGAACTGCTTTGTCCTGAAATTGATGCAGTTATATACCTGCCGTCTTTGTTTGTAATTTTTAATCTGGGAACCTCAAATTCACCAATGGAATTAATATTATTTAAGCTTTCCTTAAAAATTAAACCTGAACTTTTATTCAGGAATTTTTCGAATCTTTGCCCAATTAACTCATCCCTGCAATAACCTAAAATATTTAACCAATAATCATTTACTTCTAAAATAACACCTTCAACATTTAGAATAATAAAACCAATCCTGCTTTTGTAAAGAAGGCTAAACATTTCGCTTTTTACACTAATGTTTTCTGAAGTCCGTTTATAAGCCATTATTTTTTCACCACTATTCATAATTCAACTTTCAATTATTCTGATTTCTCAGATTTATTGAAGATGGTTCACAAAAATGCACACCAATCCTGCAATAAAGTTTTTATATTGCTACATAGTGAGTAAAAACCCTAATAATGTGAAGGAAGATTAATTCAGAGCGACAAACTTCAGAATTTATACATCCTTTTAACAAATTATCCATTATAAAAATAATAAAATATTTTGTTAAAAAAGTGTTTTGATTAATAATATATTTAAAGTGATGAATAGCAATTTAATAGTGCCTAAACTATATTTATGTTAAATTCCCTACTATTCTAGAAATAAAACAACTATTAAAACCATACTTAGCGCAATTATTGCTCCGCCAAGAAAAGCTACATTAATACCTCCCAGGGCAAAAAACAAGCCTGCAATTATTGGTCCCAGTGTTTGCCCTATCCTCAGAATCATTCCGTTCAGCGACATAAAAGCAGCCCGGTATTTCATTGGAGCTATTGTAACAAGCATGGTTTGAATATTGGGAATATTTATCCCCTGAGCTGCTCCAAAAAAGAAAGCAGGAATAAGCATCATAGACTCTCTTGGCATAAATGGCACAAGACTTAAAGAAATAACATATAACAGGTATGAAACTTTTAACAAATCCTGTTGTCGGAATCGCCGACTTAACCTGCCAAGCAAAGAGGCCGTAATAGCTGTTGTAACCGAGCTGGACGACAATATTATACCTATCATAAATGCCGTTGAAGAAAAACTGCTCTTCATTACAAACGGGAAATAGGTTAAGAAACATCCGTATAATATTATGAAAGTAAGCACATTTAGTAGAAATAGGACCAATACTTTTTTCTGACCTATGGATTTCAGGGTTTGCCTAAGATAAATAAGAAATTTTTCTTCAGATTTTGAATGCGGACTTTCAAGTACGAACATAATCATAAAACCGGCAGGGATAGCAACAAGTGGAAAATAGAATGGAAAATTCCATGCAATCATTGTCAGAGAGCCCCCTATAAAGGGATATATAGCGGTGCCAATACTCAAAACACTCGCATTTAATCCCATGGCTGAGGCTCGCTGCTCCTTCGGAAATATATCACCAATTAAGGTAACATTCAAAGAGCCTAAAGATGCGGCACCAACACCCTGTATAAATCTAAAAACCACCAGCATTTCAAAAGAGTTTACCTGACTGCAGGAAAAACCGGCAATTGCGAAAAGAAACAATGCAGGAACCAAAACTGTTTTTCTTCCGAAACGATCGGCAAGAACACCTAAAACGGGGGTCAAAAATATTCCCGGCAGAGTAAAAACTGTGATTAATAATCCAATTCTCTTGTAGTTAATCTGGAAATGCTCTGCAATTGAAGGAAAAGCCGGGGTTATGCTTGCTACTCCCATAACCGCAAGAAGGGTGAGAGAGAAAATAAGGTAGATATTTTTATTCCTTAAAACGTGCCTGTCATTCATAAACTAAGCTTTACAGTTTTTAAATTAAATAATTTTATTCGGGCAAAGCAAATGACGAACAAAGTATAAGAAAATAAACTTTCAGAAAATTTAAAAAATAAGATAAATCTATCTCAAAATTTTTAATGAAAACATACATTTAAGTTCAATAATCAATTGTATTTGTAAAACCAAACTTGATTTATCTAAAATTTTTACTTTCGCATTATATTGATTTAGTGCACTTTATAACTTTTAAAGAAAAATTTATTAATTTTTTTAGTACTATGTCTTGCATGGTACTGTTTTTTTACCTTATCTTTGTATTGTCATGTTGTATGTTTAATATAGTATTAAATTATGAAAACATCTTATTTATATCTGACTATGTCAATAATTCTGGTTTTCGGAGCAGTTTCCATAGGAAGCCAGGGATCGGGCCGGGAGGTAAGAGAATCCAGTATTCAATATGAGCTGAAGCTTTCATCGGATATAAAGAATGGAGAGCAAGAGATCATTCCAGAATTTGAAGAAGACTCTTTTAAAGAGCAATCGCTTGATTTAGAGGCCTGGATGACAGATCTGAACGACTGGAAATAGATTGAACAATTAAAATGAATGTTTAAATAAATTTGAAAATGAATGTAGAGAATTCAAAAGCACAGATGCGAAAAGGCGTTCTTGAGTATTGCATACTTTTAATGTTATCAAGAAAAGACGCCTATGCCTCCGACATTATTAATCAGCTAAAAGATGCTAAGTTAATAGTTGTTGAAGGAACCTTGTACCCACTTCTGACCCGGCAAAAAAATGCAGGTCTTCTAAACTATCGCTGGGAGGAATCCACTCAGGGTCCACCCCGGAAATATTACACCATAACAGAAATAGGAAAGAGCTATATTAAAGAGCTTGACAAATCCTGGCTGGAGTTGGTTAAGTCAATTGAATCAATAAGAAAAGTAAATAATTAAAAAATATTTAAGATGAAACGAGCGTTAAAAATAAACTTAAACGGCCGGGTTTTTCACATCGATGAGGATGCATATGAAAAGCTTAAAAACTATCTCGATACCATAAGCAGCCATTTTTCAAATGTTGAAGAAAGCAAGGAAATTATAGACGATATCGAATCCCGAATTGCTGAAATTCTTGAAGAAAAGCTGAAGGACCAATCCTCGGTAATAAGTATCAAACAAGTTGAGGAAATCATTGAAATAATGGGAAGACCGGAGGAGATCGTGGATGAGGAAATTACTGACAATGAAAATAAGCGAGGTTTTCATTCCTCAGGTGGAAAATACCGTCGTCTTTACCGGGATCCTGACAATGCTGTATTTGGAGGTGTAGCTGCAGGGCTTTCTGCATATTTTGGAATTGACATGCTGGTAGTGAGAATTCTTTTTGTGGTTCTTATTCTTGCCGGATGGGGACTTCCGTTTATTTTGTATTTGGTTTTATGGATAGCCGTCCCAAAGGCAATGACCGCTGCAGAAAAACTGGAGATGAAAGGAGAAAAAGTAAACGTGTCGAATTTAGAGAAAAAAGTCAGAGAGGAATATGAGGACGTTAAAGAAAACATCAGCAAAGCCAGAAACTCGAAGGCCGGCAGAAAAACTGAAGATGCATTCTATGAAATATTCAGGGTGTTAGGATTGATAATTGTAGGGTTTTTTAAGGTAATTCTGGCAATAATTGCGATTTCATTCATAATTGCAGGTATTAGTCTTATTGTTTCACTAATTGGACTTGCCTTTTTTGGTGTTGGGGCTTCAGGCTGGGGACTCTTCCATATCTGGGATTCCGATGTTAGTCACTTCATTGTTCCATTTATAAATCCTGCAAACCTCAGTTTTATAGGCATATCAGCCATTCTGGTGGTTCTGGTTCCTCTTTTGGCTATCATTTACGGATTGTTTAAAGCACTGTTTCGTTTTAAAGCAAGGGATAAGGCTTTAGGTGCAAGTGCTTTTGCGATTTGGTTACTTGCTATTATTACACTTATTACTCTGGGAGTATTCGAAGCCAAGGAATATAAAGAAGGAGAAGATGTTCTCAACACTTTCAATTTCGATGATTTTTCAGGTCAGGTTCTTTATATAAGTCTTAATGATTTTGATAAAGAAATTTTTGAAAACAAGGAAGACTTTGGAATTGACGAGTTTAAATATCTTATTGCCCGGGATGGAACGATATATGGTGAAGTGAATATTGATTTCAGAGAATCAAAAACCAATGAATTTAAACTGGAAATTGAAAAATCATCGCGTGGTGAAGATTACGAGGATGCCCTGCGCTTTGCTGAAAATCTCAGTTACAGCTTCTCAAGATCTGATAGCATGTTATATGTTGATCCCTACTTCCATTCAGAATATGAAAACAAATGGAGGTTTCAAACTGTGGAAATAAATATTTTTGTTCCTGAAGGAAAATCCATTCAGTTTGATAAAGAAGTGGCAAACTACGTTGAC